>JANNTZ010000135.1:0-4311 GCA_031394595.1 Acidobacteriota bacterium | reverse complement strand
TGTCGCCGTCGTGGGCCTGGACGGCGCCCTTGCCGGCAAGCTCCTCGACCCGGCGCCGCATCCCTTCCAGCTCATCGTCCCCTGCACCGGGCCAGGCAGCGACCAGGAGGTCGAGCTGACTGGCGCTCGCCTGACGGGCGTTGATCTTCGGTGTCCGACCCAAGGCCGGATCCACCTTGAGGCCCGGCGCCCACGGCGCCATCGCCTCCACGAACGGCTGTGCGGCGAGCTCCGCCAGACCGGCAGCGTCGGCGATCCGGACGATGAAGCCGTTCCCGGGCAGGCGCCCGGACACCTTGCCGAAGCGCTTCAGCTCCGCTTCGATTGCCGCTGGCCCCGAGGCGGCGATCGCCTCTCCAGAAACTTGCACGATGTTCGGGCCGACGGCCAGACCGCCGCGTCCGGCGCGTGTGTGAGATGCCGTCCGCCGCAGTCCCGGCGGCAGGTCCTGCAGCAGTCGGGGATCCTTGAGATCGACCCAGCCGAGCGGGGTCATCACGCGCCCGCGGCCGGCGGCCTGTGGCGCGGGGTGCCGGAACCGGTCACCGAACGGCGACAGGCCTTCGAGCCGTGACTGCGGCTGCGGCAGTCGCGTGCGCTGCCAGTAATACGCGGAATTGCTCGGGTGGCCGAAATCGGTGTCGCGTTTCATTTGTTTGCCGCCCGCTTCGCGTTCGGCGAACAGAAACCCGAATCCGAGAAACGCCCCGGCGACGACGGAGGTCGCTACTGTCGTAGCCAGGATCAGCGGGGTGGCGCGGCGAACGACACGCATCAATTCCTCCAGACAGGAAGACTCCCCTCGCGCCCGGTCTCGGGCGCCAGGAGAGAACCCGGACAGCAAACGGCCGTCATCAACAGTGCACTAGGTTCGACTTGAGATACGTTCAACCCCCTGTCCTGTCAACGACTTTCTGCCCCGCACCGGCGCCCGTCACCCCGGCTGGAGACCGCGTCCGGAACGGCTTTGAAGCGGGAACTCGGTCTCTTTTCCCCATACCGCACGGGGCCTGATCCGGCCTCTTCCTCATTCTTCCGCCCGAATCCCTCCCCACCGACCCCCACCCCGCCTGTGTCGGATTCGAGACAGTTTTCCGACCTGGAGGCCGCCTGGACCCTCCTGATCCCCGCAAGTCCCTTTCCATTGCGACTTCCACGCGGTTCCGGTAACATCCCGCCGTCATGTACAGAACGATCGCCTGGTCGGAGGCGGGTGTCGTCATGCTGGATCAGAGGCGGCTCCCGCTGGAGGAGGTCTATCTCACGTTGCGGACCCCGGAGGAGGTCGCCGGGGCGATCCGGGACATGGCGATCCGCGGGGCCCCGGCCATCGGGGTGGCCGCCGCCATGGGGATCGCCCTGGGGTTCGCCCCCTTCGGGAGGCCCGGAGTCCCGGCCCCCCAGGATGAGGCTCCGATCGCCCGCTTCGACAGGCTCGCCGCCCTCCTGGGCGCGACCCGGCCGACGGCGGTCAACCTGTTCTGGGCGATCGAGAGGATGCGCCGGGTGATCATGGCCCATACTCCCGGTGTCGCCGGCTCGACCGCCGGGCTCGCGGCGGCTCTGCGTGACGAGGCAATCCGGATCCACGACGAGGACATCGCCGGCAACCGGGCGATCGGCCGGTACGGCGCCCCCCTGGTCCCGTCGGTGGCCAACATCCTGACCCACTGCAACGCCGGGGCGCTCGCCACCGCCGGCTACGGCACGGCGCTCGGGGTCGTGCGGGCAGCGGTGGAGGCAGGGAAGCAGGTCATGGTGTACGCCGATGAAACCCGCCCGTTCCTGCAGGGGGCCCGGCTGACCGCGTGGGAGCTGCACAAGGACGGTATCCCGGTGACCGTCGTGACCGACAGCATGGCCGGGCACCTGTTCCGCGCCGGGAAGGTCAATATCGTCCTGGTCGGCGCCGACCGGATCGCCCGCAACGGCGACGTCGCCAACAAGATCGGCACCTACCAGGTCGCGGTGCTGGCGCGCGCCCATGGGGTGCCGTTCTACGTGGCGGCACCGACTTCGACGGTCGATTTGTCGCTGCCCGATGGCGCGGCGATCCCGATTGAGCAGCGCCGTCCCGAGGAGGTCGCCGAGATCGCAGGACGGCGGATCGTGCCCGAAGGAGTCGCGGTGCTGCATCCGGCTTTTGACGTCACGCCGCACGACCTCGTGGACGCCATCATCACCGAGCGCGGGGTGGCCCGGGCCCCCTATGAAACCGTTCTCGCTTCGTTGTGCGCCACGCCCACCACGGCCCCTGGCGAGGGCGCGACGCCACGACATGCGAGCTGACGACGCACCGACTTCGATCCCCGCCGACCACCAGCCGATCGTCCTCGGCATCGAGAGCTCCTGCGACGAGACGGCGGCCGCCGTCCTGCACGGCCGGACAATTCTGTCGAACGTGATCGCCTCCCAGGCCGACATTCATCGCGAGTTCGGCGGCGTGGTCCCGGAGCTGGCATCGCGCCACCACCTCGAGAAGATCGACTTGATCATTGACCTGGCTCTGCGCCGCGCCGGCACCCGCCTCTCCGACCTCGATGCGGTCGCGGTCACCTGCGGCCCCGGTCTCGTCGGATCGCTGCTCGTCGGTCTGCAGGCGGCCAAGGCGATCGCCTGGGCAGGCGGCATCCCGCTCGTCGGGGTGAACCACCTCGAGGGACACCTGCGTTCGGTCTGGCTCGAGCACCCGGACGCGCCGTTCCCGGCGCTGTCGCTCCTCGCTTCGGGAGGCCACACGGCGATCTACCTGTCGCCCGACGAGGACCGGATCGTCCCGATCGTGCGGACCCGCGATGACGCCGCGGGCGAGGCGTTCGACAAGGTGGCGCGGCTTCTCGGGCTCGGCTATCCGGGCGGGCCGGCGATCGACCGCCTGGCCCCCGGCGGCGCCTCGCGCGCGGTACGCCTGCCGGCGCCGCGGATGAGCGACGGAAGCCTCGATTTCTCGTTCAGCGGGTTCAAGACCTCCGTCCTGCGGCACGCCCAGGCCAACCACCTGGTCCGACCCTTGTCCTCCGCCGACCCGACGGACCAGCCGACCCTCGACCTCGTCGCCTCCTTCAGGTCGGCCGTCGTCGAGTTCATGGTGGACCGACTGGTCACGATCGCCCGCCGCGATCGGGTCCGATCGCTGTGTCTTTCCGGCGGCGTCGCCTGCAACACCCTTCTGAGGGCGCGCGTCGCGGAGGAGGCGGCGCGTCTCGGCATCGCCGCCTGTGTCGTCAGCCCGGCGCTCGCCGTGGACAATGCCGTGATGATCGCCGAGGTCGGCCGCCGCCGGGTGCTGCGTGGAGAGGTGTCCGGTCTGGACCTGGACGCCGATCCGGGGATGGAACTGTGACCATGGACCTCCGGATGATCCGCAATTTCTGCATCATCGCCCACATCGATCACGGCAAGACCACCCTGTCCGACCGGATCCTGGAGCTCACCGGGGCGCTCACGGCGCGGGAGATGGAGGAGCAGGTCCTGGACGGCATGGATCTCGAGCGCGAGCGCGGCATCACCATCAAGGCCCACGCCGTGGCGCTCGAGTACCGCGCCCGCGACGGGCAGACCTACCGTCTGAACCTGATCGACACCCCCGGCCACGTCGATTTCGCCTACGAGGTCTCCCGGTCGCTGTCGGCCTGCGAGGGAGCGCTCCTGATCGTCGACGCTTCGCAGGGCGTCGAGGCGCAGACGCTCGCCAACTCCTACATGGCGGTGGACCACCATCTCGAGATCCTGCCGGTCATCAACAAGATCGACCTGCCGTCCGCGGAGCCGGAACGGATCATGGAGCAGCTGGAAAACATCATCGGCATCTCCGCCGAGCACGCGATTCTTTGCTCCGCCAAGGACGGCACCGGTGTGCCGGAGATCCTCGAAGCGATCGTCCGCCAGGTCCCGCACCCCCGGGGCGACGCCGATGCGCCGCTCAAGGCGCTGGTGTTCGACTCGTGGTTCGACTCCTACCGCGGGGTGATCATCCTGGCGCGCCTGATCGACGGCTCGATCCGGCGTGGCCAGCGGGTGACCCTGATGGCGACCGGTCGCAGCTACGACGTCGAGGAACTCGGCTGCCTGACCCCCCGACCGGTTCCCGCCGACAGCCTGTCGGTCGGCGAGGTCGGCTTCGTCAACCTGAACATCCGCAACTCCACCGAGGTCAAGATCGGCGACACCATCACCGACTCCCGGCGACCGACCGCGACCGCGTTCCCCGGGTTCCAGGAGATGCAGCCGATGGTGTTCGCCGGCCTTTTCCCGATCGGCGAGACCTCCTACGTCCAGCTGCGCGACGCCCTCGACAAACTGCGTCTCAAC
>JANNTZ010000009.1:0-10612 GCA_031394595.1 Acidobacteriota bacterium | reverse complement strand
GTCCCCGTAAGCGCCGCGCGGGAAGAGCGCCTGTTCCTTCAAGCCCAAGCGGCGGGTCTCCGGCCCGGGCGGCGGCGTTTTGATTAGTGAAACTCTTTACTTGGAGGACATTGCCGGACTATAGGCCGAGCGTCGAACCGGGTGTCAAGAGGGGAGGGGCCCTGGGCTATCCCCAGTTTCGGGTGGCGGGCCGCAGCGCGGCGCAGCGACCTCGAGCCGCGCCATGCGCGTCGGATGGGCGCCCCGTGGCCCGCGCGTGCGAGCGCGGAGCCGCGACGGGCTGCGGCCCGCCACCCGAGACTGGGAATACCTCGGCGCCCCGCCCCCTTGACACCCGGTTCGACGCTCGGCCTATAGTCGGGCAATGCCACCCAAGGATCGGGTTTCACTAATCAAAACGCCGCCCCCTGGGCCGGAGACCCGCCGCTTGGGCTTGAAGGAACAGGCGCTCTTCCCGCGCGGCGCTTACGGGGACTTCAACGATCGGGTCTTCATCGCCAAACGCCAGGAAGGGTCGCTGATCGAGGACGTCGACGGAAACCGCTTCATCGACTTCGGGGCCGGCTGGGCGACCAACAACGTCGGCAACTGCAACCCGGAGATCGTGGCCGTGGTCACCGAGGCGATGAAGGAATCGGGCGTCGTCTGCTGGACCTCGGCCGGCAACAGCGTCCAGCGGCTGCTCCTGGCGGAAAAACTCCTGGCGACCTGCCCGAAGGGGATCGACAAGACGCTGTTCCTGACCACCGGCACCGAGGCGGTGGAAGCGGCGCTGCGGATCATGCGGCGCGCGACGCAGCGCCCCTTCGTCATCTCGTTCTATGGCCAGTACCACGGACTGTCGTACGGAGCGCTGTCGGTCGGGCCGCTCGAGGCGAATATGCGCGACGATGTCGCGCCTCTGGTCGGCGGCGTCATCCATGTCCCGTACCCCTATGCTTTCCGCACGCTGCTGCGTTCGCGGACCGGCGGCGCCGGGCAGGCGACGCTGGACTTCCTGAACGAATACGTCCTGCTCTACGGAGTGCCCCCGCACCGGATCGCCGGGGTCATGGTCGAGCCGGTCGTCGGCGAAGCGGGGGTCTGGATTCCGCCGGACGACTTCCTGCCCGGCCTGCGGGAGATGTGCGACCGGCACGACTGGATCTTCTGCATCGACGAGGTGCAGAGCGGGTTCGGGCGCTGCGGGAAGATGTGGGCCTTCGAGCACTGGAACGTCGTGCCCGACCTGATCGTCATCGGCAAGGGTCTGTCGGGCGGTTCGATGCCGATCGCCGCGGTCGCCGGCAAGGGGGCGATGATGGACCGGGCCGAGGCGTTCGTCGCCGGAACCTATGCCGGGCACCCCGCCGGCTGCGCCGCCGGCATCAAGACCATCGAGATCCTCTACCGCGATCGCCTGTTCGACTACTCCAGTGAGATCGGTGCCTACGGCCTCAGGCGCCTTCAGGAAATGAAGGAGAAGTACCCGATCATCGGCGAGGTGCGCGGCAAGGGGCTGTGGCTCGCCGCGGAGTTCGTCAAGGACCGCGAGACCAAGGAGCGCGACTTCGAGGTCGCCGCGGCGATCAACCGCCGCTGCCTGAAGAACGGCCTCTATTTCATCTACGACAACATCTCCTGGTTTGTCAGGATCCAGCCGCCCCTCAACATCCCCCGCGCCCTGTTCGAACAGGGGATGGACATCCTCGAAGAGGCGATCGCCGCGGAGAGCGCGGCGCGCGCCAAGCATTAACGGGCGCGGCGGACAACGTGGCGCCTCTGGACACCTGTGCGTGGCCTGTGCCCCGCCCTCGTACGCGTGCTCGGGGGTGGATCCGTCCCGCGTTGGCGGCAGCGATGGCCACCGCTGCGGCGGGCGTGACGGTGATGACGGCCGCGGCGGGGGGCCTCGTCGAAGCCGCGGAAGGGAAACCCGAAACCAGCCTGCGGGTTCTCTACGGTGACGGGTTCGACGACGAGTACTACGATCTCAACACCGCCAACGAGGGGATGACCAGCCTGGTCGGCCGGCACTGGCGGCCCTGGAGCCACGGGGACCACTATCTCTGGCTCGGTCTGTATGCCGGGGATTTCGTGGACGCCACGACCGGCTCGACCCGGAGCGGGAACTTCCAGGCCTACGCCGCCTGGTGGCCGCGCCTCAGCCTGTCGAAGCTCAGCAAGAAGGACATGAGTTGGGGGCCGATTGCCGATGTCTATGCCGTCGCCGAGCTGGCGACGGGGCTGGGGTTCGACTCGGCGTCCTTCGGCTTCGGCCTCGACTTCAGCGCCCCGGGGTTCACCTATCTCGGCATGGCGGTCTACCGGCGGAACGACAACTGGAGCACCCCGTCGGCGCAGGCGACCTTCTGGTGGGTGCGCCCCTTCGAGGCCGGCCGGACGACGGTCACCACCGAGGGATACCTCTACGCCTCCGGGACCGACGACGTCGGCACCGACTTCTACAGCCTGGTTCAGGTGGTCGCGGACATCGGCGTGTTCATGGGCCAGCCGGCCAACCGTTTCCACGCCGGCATCGAGTGGTACTACCACGATCACCGCGACCAGTCGGTCTCGGTGCCGCAGCTCATTCTGAAATGGGATTGGTAGATTGGGGCGGGACCGCCGGACTCCTGGTCCCGGGACTTGCTAGTCCTGGTCCTTCCACGGATGGCGGAACACCCGCTCGATCCTCTTGTCGTTCTCGGCGAAGCCGGTCCGCTTCGCCAGCAGCCGGCGCAGCGTCTTCTGCACCTCGGGCGGAGGCGACGCGGGGTCGTGCTTGTCGAGCAGCATCTTCATCCGATCCCGCGCCAGCGCGACCTCGTCCTTGCCTCGCCGTTTCCAGTCGCCGTAGGTGCCGCGGAAGGCGATTGTCGGCCAGAAGGCCTGCGGCGACTTGAGGTAGGCCATGGTGGCCGGCTCCGCAAGGTGATGGTTGGGGGAATGCCCGACCCGGTGGATCTCGTCCACCAGCATCGACTCGCGGGACACATCCATCCCGTTGCGGAGGAAGGTGAGGATGTTGCAGATCTCCTCGTCGATCACCATCTGGGGGAACGACAGGGTGTTGCCGTCCTCCAGGATGCCGATCCCGACCAGCAGGTCGCAGCCCGACAGGGCGGCGCTCATGCCGGTCCCCATGTTTTCGTAGCCGGCCTGGATCCCCGGCACCTTGGCATCGGAGCAGATGCCGCCCGCCATGTACGGCACCTGGTAGAAGTCGGTCATCTGGGCGAACGCCAGGTTCAGCATCATCCCCTCGGGCGAGGCGGTGGACGCCAGGCTGGTCTTCATGTCGAGGGTCTCGGGACCGGCCGGGTAGATCATCGGCAGCCCGGGCTGCACGCACTGGTAGAGGACCAGGCCGCTCAGGAACTCGACGTTGGTCTGCAGGAGCGTGCCGGCCATGGTGATCGGCGCGGTCGCGCCCTGCAGCGGCATCGGCCAGAAGACGATCGGCACCCACTGGCGCGCCAGCGCGATGCAGGCTTCGGTCATCGCGGTGTCGTGCTTCAGCGGCGAGACCGGGCAGGTGATCATCGAGAAGTACGGGCGATCGCGCTGCTTGCGTCGATCGCCGTACACCGCGTCGAGCATGTCGAGCAGGTACGGAACGTCCTCGGGATCCTGCACGCCGCCGACCATCTGGAAGTGCTTCGTGGACCACATGAAGCTGGACGCCATCTCGAACAGGGCGCGGTAGTCGGTGGAGGAGTCGGTCGGGAAGACGGTGGACCACATGATCTTGACCGGTGTCAGCGCGTCGGCCAGCAGGGTGCTCAGGCAGAGGTCGTGCAGGGTCGAGAAGCGGCGCTCGCCGGTCTTCTCGTCGATGGTGAACGACGCCTGGCCGTCGGTCATGTGGTGCATCTGGGTGCCATCGATGACGGCGTCGTTCCGGCCGTCGCGTGACGCCAGGACGAAATGACGCGGCGCGCTCTTGATGCAGCGTTCCACCAGGTCGGACTTGATCCAGGCGATGCCGGAGTCGTAGTCCACCTTCTGGCCGTGGGCGGCGAGGATGTCGAGCGCCTCCTTGCAGTCGTACAGGACGCCGGTCCTCTCGAGGATCTCGAGCGACGCCTCGTGGATCTGGCGGACTTCCGCCTCGGTCAGGAGCGTGACCCTGGGGCGCACGTGCATCGGATCCTCCACTTCGATGATCGTTGGAAGCCGACCAGCCGGCCGGCGATCATGCCCCAAGTCTAGGTGGCATGCGGGTTTGGGGTCAATACTGAAATCGCAATTTTCCTGTGATTGATATGCCGTAATGACAATGCAGCCCGGATCGCGGATGGCATAACGGCTTCCATTCCCACCATCCGCAACGCGTTCGCGCCGGGCGCCTCCCGCGGCTTGATCCACGCGCGCGCGTCCTCGTAAGATGCAGAGCGAACCGACCATGCTTGACTATCTTTCTCCGCGCGAGTGCGACGAGATCGACCGGGCGGCCCGCGGGGGCGCCCCTTGGGCGCGTCTGCTGCGCGCCGGGTTTCTCGAGGGTGCGCGGATGCGGATCGGCATCGACCAGGCCCGCACCGAAAGCGATCTCGCGGCCGCCGCGGGCACGGCTGACGGGGAAACGGCGCGCGCTGCGATCCGCGAAGCTTCGCGCTGGTGCGTGGCGCACCGCCTGCTCTTGATGGGGTACGCGCCGGACCGGCCGGACGGGGAGTGGCGGCACTTCATGGCAGTCGGCTGAGGCCGCATGGAGTGGCTGATACGCCACGACCCGGCAGGCTGCCGGGAACGGATTGCCGAACTGGAGGCCGGACACGCGGGCGCCGCAAAAACCGGGCTGCAATCCCGGGACGGTGGAACGGAGGACTGAGATGGCGGCACGACGGATCGTGATCATCGGGGCGGGCCACAACGGGCTGGTGACCGCCAACCTGCTCGCCGAGGCGGGTCATCAAGTCACCGTGCTCGAGGCGCGGTCCCAGGTCGGCGGCGCGTGCGTGACCGAGGAACTGTGGCCCGGCTACAAGGTGTCCACCACCTCCTATGTCAGCACCTTGCTGCTGCCGCAGGTGGTGAGTCGATTCAACCTGGAACGTCACGGCTACAAGGTCATCCGGCAGGACCCGGCGTTTTTCGTCCCCTACCCGGACGGCCGCACGTTGACACTGCACGGCGACGATCGCGATCTCAAGGAGATCGCGAAGTTCTCGAAGCGGGACGCCGAGAGCTACGAGCATTTCCACGCCATGATCATGCGACTCGGGGCGATGGTGCGCGACATCGTCCTCAAGCCGCCGCCCCGCATCGACGGCCGCCGGCCGCGCGATCTCTGGGACCTCCTCCAGCTCTGCCGCGCCGCGCGCCAACTGTCGCCGTCCGACCTGCAGGCGTTCGTGGCGCTGGCGACGCTCGGCGTCGGGCCGGTGCTCGATTCCTGGTACGAATCGGAGGAGCTGAAGGCGTTCCTCTGTTCGCAGGCGATCATCGGCGCCTACGGAGGCGTCACCCAGCCGGGGACGGCGTTCCTGCTGCTGCACGATGCGTTCGGAGGCGTGGACGGTGCGACCGGTGTCTGGGGCGTGGTGGTGGGCGGGATGGGGACCATCACCAGCGCCCTGGCGGCGGCGGCACGCGAGCGGGGCGCGACCATCCGGACCCGCGCCGCGGTGGCCGCCATCGAGCTGGGCGCGGCCGGGCGACCCGAGGGGGTGCGCCTGCAGATCGGCGAAGTGGTGCGCGCCGACGTGGTGGTCAGCAACGCCACGCCGCGCCGGACCTTCCTCGAGTTCCTGCCCGCGGCCGCCCTGCCGGCCGATTTCGTCCGGCAGATGCGCGGTTTCAAGGACCTCGGCGCGTCGCTCAAGGTCCACCTGGCCCTCTCGGAGCTCCCCGATTTCACCGCCATGCCCGGGAAGCAGGCGGGCCCGCAGCATCGCGGTCTGATCAACTTCTGCCCGACGGTCGATTTCATCGAGCGCGCCTGGGAGGACTGCCGGCGGGGCGAGTTCTCGCAGCGTCCGACCATCGAGGCCTGCATCCAGACCGTCCTCGACCCGTCGTGTGCCCCACCCGGGAAGCACGTCATGTCGTGTTTCGTGCAGTACGGCCCGCGGCATCTCAAGAGCGGCAACTGGGAGGCGATGAAGGAGACGGTGGCCGACCGGGTGATCGCCGAGATGGCGCGCTACGCCCCGAATCTGCCGGGAGCCGTCATCGCCCGGCATGTCTACACACCCGAGGACCTCGAGAAGGAGTTCGGCCTGACCGGCGGCAACATCTTCCACGGCGCCATGACCCCGGACCAGCTCTTCTCCTTCCGCCCCGCCGCCGGCTTCGCCGACTACTGCACGCCGATCCGGAGTCTGTATATGTGCGGGTCCGGCACCCACCCCGGCGGCGGTGTCTGAGGCGCCGCCGGCTGGAACGCCGCCCACGAGATCATCCGGGACATCGGGCGGGCTTAAGGAGTAGGATCCGCCGGCCCGCCGGTCATGGAGACCGGCCCGGGCGAGGCGCCGGGACGGAGTCCGGCCCAAAGCCAACGAAAAAGGGAGAGCACGATGAAGATGATCGCGGGGATGGTGGCCCTGGCCTTGGTGACGGTCGTGGCCTGTGCGGGCGCGCCGGCGGCGCCGAAGGTCGAGACCGAAGAACAGAAGACGCTCTACGCCCTCGGGTTGATGATGAGCAACACGCTCAAGCGGTTCAACCTGACCGAGCAGGAGCTGGAGATCGTCCTGTCCGGCGCGCGGGACTCGGTCCTGAAGCGCGAGGAGAAGGTGGACGTCAACACCTATGGGCCGAAGGTCTCGGACCTGGCGCAGGCGCGCTCCAAGGCCGGCGCCGAAGCGGCCAAGGTGGCGGGCGTTGCGTTCCTCGAGAAGGCGGCCGCCGAGAAGGGGGCCGTCAAGACGCCCGGCGGGTTCGTCTACCTTGAAACGCAGGGCGGGACCGGCGAGATGCCGAAGGACTCCAACAAAGTGAAGGTCCACTATCGCGGCACGCTGACCGACGGGACCGAGTTCGACTCGTCCATCAAGCGCAACGAGCCGGCCGTCTTCCCGCTCACCGGCGTCATCCCATGCTGGACGCAGGGACTGCAGATGATGAAGGTCGGCGGTAAGGCGAAACTCGTCTGCCCGCCGGAGGTCGCCTACGGCGATCAGGGTCGGCCGCCGGTCATCCCGCCCGCCGCCACGCTGGTCTTCGAAGTCGAACTGATCTCGATCGAGCAGTGACGCACGGACTGCGGCGCTGCGGCCGCCGCGCCGTCAGCGCCGCAGATCGCGCAGGATCTCCCGCGCCGCGTTCTTCCCCGGAGCTCCCAGGACCCCGCCGCCGGGATGGGCCCCCGACCCGCACAGGTACAGGCCGCGGATCGGCGTCCGGTAATTGGCCCAGCGCATCGCCGGGCGCAGGAAGAAGAGCTGCTCCGGGGTCATCTCGCCGTGGAAGATGTTTCCCTCGGTCAGGCCGAAGATCTGCTCGAGATCCCAGGGGCTGATCACCTCGCGGGCGACGACGGCGTTCTTGATGTTGGGAGCGTACTCCGCCAGAGTGTCGATGATGGTGTCGCCGACCTGCTCGCGGATCTCCGGCCACGTTCCCTGCTTGAGCTTGTAGGGTCCGTACTGCACGAACAACGACATCACGTGCCGGCCCTTCGGGCAGAGGGTGTCGTCCATGGTCGAAGCGATGTTGCCGTCGATCATCGGACGCTGCGACGGCCGGCCGTACTTGAGGTCGTCGTAAGCGCGCTCGAGGTACTCGATGCTGGGGGCGATCTCGAACATCGCCTGCTGGTGCGGGGCGCGCGGGTCCTGGCCCGGGATCGCGCGCCAGTTCGGGAGCTCCGACAGCACGCAGTTGACCTTGATCGACGACCCCTGCATCCGGAAGTCGCGGATCGCCTGCAGGAAATCCTCCGGCAGCGACCCCTTGGGAGCGAGCTTCAGGAAGGTGCGGCGCGGATCGAGGTTGCTCGCCACCAGGCGGGCGCGGTGCTCGTCGCCGTTGTTCAGGACGATCCCGCGGCAGACACCGTCCTCGACCAGGAACTGCGACACCTCGGCATCGGTCCGGACCTCGACCCCGAGGTCCTGGACCGAGCGGCGCAGCGCTTCGGCGATGCCGCTCATCCCGCCCTTCACGTAACCCCAGGCGCCGGGTTGCCCCTCGATGCTGCTGCCGATCGAGTGGTGCAGCATCACGGCGGCCGACCCGGGAGTCATCGGCCCGACACAGGTGCCGATGAGACCGTTGAGGGCGATCGCCGCCTTGACCTCCTCGGTCTCGAAGCGCTTCGACAAGTACTGGTCGCACGAGGCGGTCATCAGCTCGATGAAATGCCGCAGTCGCGTCTCGCCGAGCTTGAGCATCTTCCGCCCCAGCTTGCCGAACTCGAACAGCTCGCGCAGACCGCGCGGCGGGAACATCGGCGGCGTGGTGCGCAGGATCTCGTCGACGAACGGCTGCAGCTCCGCCAGGTCGGCCATGAACTTCGGGTAGGCGTCGGCGTCGCGCCGGCTGATCTTGGCGATCTCCCGCTCGGTGCCGCCCGGCGCCGCCGACCAGAGCATGTAACGGCCGTCGGGGTAGGGATAGAAGGTGTGCGGCTCGGGCACCAGGACCTCGAAGCCATAGTCCTTCATCCGGAAATCGCGGATGACCTCCGGCAGCAGCAGGGAGCAGACATAAGAAGTGCGGGTGACCTTGTGACCGGGGATCAGTTCCTCGGTGACGCAGGCGCCGCCGACGATGTGCCGGCGTTCGAGCACCAGGACCTTGAGACGTTCCTTGGCGAGATAGCCGGCGGCGATCAGACCATTGTGGCCGCCGCCCACGATGATGGCGTCGTAGCGTGCCTGCGACATGAGGACCTCCCCTCCGTTTCATGGATGGGAACAGGAATGCATATGCTACGGGAGCAATCTAGCACAGCGAAACGCGCGCGGAGCCGGGCGGTGTGCCGGCGATGCTGTTACGGCTTCGAGGATCGGCGATTCGGCGCAACCTCAAGCCGTTACGCCATGAGAGCCGACCCGCGATATGGAACTACCCTTGCCACGAACCGGTCGGGGCGCGGATAATGCCGATGCGACTGCAACATAGATTCCAATTTGTCGATGACCGGCGAGGGGGCGGGGCATGGTTCCGGAAGTCCGCATTCTCAGCGACGACGAGATCCGGCTGATGCATACGCGGGCGCTCGACGTGCTCGCCAAGGTCGGCATCCGGTACGAGAGCCACCGCTGCCTGAAGATCCTCGAGGCCGCCGGGCAGAAAGTCGACTACGACTCCGGGGTCGCCTGGATCCAACCCGACCTCGTCGAACGCTGCATCAAGACGGCCCCGCGCGTCATCACCATGGGGGCGCGTGACCCGAAGTACGACTTCAAGACCGACGGGACCCGCCTCCGCATCGCCACCAACGGCCAAGCGACCTTCACCCAGGACCACATCACCGGCGCGCGTCGGCAGGGAAACGTGAAGGACCTGCGGGAGTCGACCAAGGTCGGCCACTACCTCGAGGTGATCGACTTCGTCTGGCCGATGGTGGTGCCGTCCGACGTGCCGGGCAACAGCCGCGCCATCCACGAGATGTACCACTCGTTCGCGATGACCACCAAGCACATCCAGCACGAGCTGCAGCTCCCGGAACACGTGCCGTTCGCGCTGGAGATGCTCGATGTGCTGTGCGGCAGCCGTGCCGAGGTGAAACGCCGGCCGCCGTTCTCGGTCGTCGCCTGCACCGTGTCGCCGCTGCAGCACGAGCCGAAGATGGCCGAGCTGTGCATTGACCTGGCGGAGGCCGGTATCCCGATCGTCCTCTGGCCGATGCCGCTGACCGGCGCGACGGCGCCGGTGACCGTCGCCGGCACCTGCCTGATGAGCGTGGTCGAGTTCCTGTCGGGCGTGGTCCTCTACCAGACCGCCGCCCCGGGCTGCCCGCTGATCTACCCGCTGGGGCCCGAGATCCTCGACATGAAGTCCGGGATGGCGTCATGCGCCAGCCCGGAGGTCGCCCTTTTCAACTTGGTCCTCGGGCAGATGGCGAAGTACTACGACGTGCCGGCGCTCGGAGTCGGACTGAACTGCGACGCCAAGATCCCCGGCATCCAGGCGGCCTACGAGTCGATGGAGACCGGCCTGACGGCGGCGCTGTCGGGCGCCGACATGATGCAGGGGATCGGCGTCCTGGACGACAACAACACGCTGTCGCTCAACCAGATGATCATCGACGCCGAGATCTCCCGGATGATCAAGCGTATCCGCGAAGGGGTCGAGGTCAGCGACCGCACCCTGATGTCGCACCTGATCGAGAAGGCCGGTCCCGGCCAGCACTTCCTCGGCTTCAAGGAGACCCTCGACGGCCTGAAGAAAGGCGAGATGTTCTTCCCATCGTTCGGCTACCGCAGCACCTACGACAAGTACTTCGCAGAAGGACACGACGAGCTGGGGCGCGCCCGCGCCGAGGTGGAGCGCATCCTCGCCCTCCCGGATCCCGACCCGCTCCCCACCGAGGTCGATCGCGAGATGCGCCGCATCGTCGTCGCCGCCGACAAGGCGTGCGAGGACGCGGCGTGACATTTCCGCCCGTCTGAATCGTGTAAAGTAGCCGCCGTGCAGGAACCTCCCGGGTCAGGCGATGCCGGCGCCCGCGGGC
>JANNTZ010000052.1:0-2076 GCA_031394595.1 Acidobacteriota bacterium | reverse complement strand
GCAGATGATCGCGGTCGGCGCCGTGCTGCTGCTCAACGCGCTGAAATTGGAAGCCGCGATCATCGTCGGCACGCTGGTCTGGATCACACTGGCGGTGACGCTCGCGTCGGGGCTGCACTACATCTACTTCGCCACGCGGGAAGGGGAGTTGCCCGGCGCGCGGCCGGACTAGCCGCCGACCGGACTCAGCGGCGTGGGGACCTGAGAAGCCTCCAGAGGCACCAGCCGCACAGACCGGTGATCGATCCCCAGGCGAGCACCAGGAAGGCGATCCCTCCGGCCGTCAGGACGGGGGCTCCGGTTCCGCTCACGACTGCACCCCCCGCGCTCTGCGGCGTCTCCAGGCGTGGCCGACCAGAAGGACCAGCGCCGCCAGGATGCCGATCAGGGTCAGCCGGGCCGCCAGGACAATCATTCGCCCGTCCTCCGGAACACCGCGCATCCGGAGCGTCGGCAGTGCATCCTGAATCGTCCAGAAGCCGAGGATGAACAGCAGGTAGACCGGCGTGACGTACCGGATGATGAAGCGGAAGATCCGCGGGATCCGGATGTCGGCGCCACGGGTGATCTCCTGCCAGCCACGGTCCATCCCGAACACCCAGGCGAACAGGATGACCTCGATGAGACCGAAGACCGCCAGACCGAAGGTCCCCGCCCAGAAGTCCATCTCGTCGAGAAACGGGCGAAGGAAGATGACCGGCTGGATGAACAGGAAAACGGTCACCGACAGGGCCAGCGCCGCCCGCTCGCGGGTCCAGCCGAACTCTTCCTGGAGGAACGCCATGATCGGCTGTCCCATGGCGACCGACGAGGTGATGCCGGCGAAGAACAGCAACGCGAACCACAGACAGCCGAACAGATGCCCCAGTGGGATCTTCTGGAAGATGATCGGCATCGCCTGGAAGCCGAGACTGTAGGAGCCGCCGGCGGCGATCGCCTCGGTCTCGACCAGACCGAAGAACGCCACCGCGATCGGGATGGCGATCGTCCCGCCAAGGATCACTTCGGCGAACTCGTTGGTCGCCGCCGTCGTCAAACCGGTGAGCGCCAGGTCATCGTTGCGCTTCAGGTAGCTCGCGTAGCAGTGAATCGAACCCATCCCGAGGCTCAAGGTGAAGAAGATCTGCCCGGCCGCCGCCAGCCAGACCTGGCTTTCCGACAGCCGGGAGAAATCGGGATTCCAGAGCCAGGCGAAGCCGGCGGCGACGCTGCGCTCCGGATGGGTCGGATCGGGCGCGCCGAGCGTCAGGACACGGACCGCCAGCACGACGGCGAATAGGAAGAGGAGCGGCATGGCGATTTTCGCCAGCTTTTCGATCCCGGCCGTGATGCCGCGGTACAGGATCGCCACGTTGAGCGCCAGGGTGATCAGCATGAACACGTAGGCGGTCTCGATCCCGCCGGCGAAGTGGGCACTCGACCCGGCGCCCTGGAAGGCCTGCAGGAACGCCCCCATCTCCTCCTGCGTCGTCAGACCGAAGTACTTGCCGGTGGCCGAGAAGAAGCTGTAGGCCAGGGTCCACGACTCGACGTAGGTGTAGTAGATGAGCACGACGAGCGGGTTGAAGAGCCCGACCACCCCGAGATACTTCACCCACGGCCGGCGGGCCAGGACCGCGAACATGCCCGGCGTACTGCCATGGCCGTGGAGACTGCCGCCGTGCCGGCCGATCGCCCACTCGACCCACATCAGCGGAATCCCCAGCAGGATCAGCGCGACGAAATAGGGGATCATGAACGCCCCGCCGCCGTGGCGCGCCGCCTGGACCGGGAAACGCAGGAAGTTGCCGAGCCCGATCGCATTCCCGGCCATCGCCAGAATCAGGCCGAAGCGGGAAGCCCAGGCTTCACGCGGCAGGCCCAGCGGGTCGGACTGGAGTTTCGTCATGGAGGGGATCCCGTAATTCGAAAATCGGGCGGATTATCGGCGCCGCCTCGAGCGGGTGTCAAGCATCAGTGTCCACAGTCACCCCCGCGGGGCGCCGCGCCCTGCAGTTGCCGGGCCGGGGGCCTGTCCGGGTATTGCGTCGGGTTGCGTTCGGAGCGCCGTGGCGTCGGCCGCGAGGCGTCGCGACG
>JANNTZ010000051.1:0-42725 GCA_031394595.1 Acidobacteriota bacterium | reverse complement strand
CCTGCACCGCGGCCAACGTCAGGCCGGTCACCAGCGGCAGGGCGATCAGGCTCTGGGCGATGATCATCGCCGTCGGCGTGTAGAGCAGTCCGAGCCCGCCGAGCGGCCCGCTCCGCCACAGCAGGATCATGACGAACAATCCCACCACCACCGGCGGCAACCCCATCCCGGTGTTGACCAGGGCGACGACGAAGGTGCGGCCGCGGAACCGGCTGAGGGCCAGGCCGACCCCGGCCGGCACTCCAAGCAGCAGGCTCACCATGGTCGCCGTCCCCGAGACCTGCAAGGTCCGCAGCGCGGCATCACGCAGGGCGGGATCGAACGCGACGATCTGCCGGATCGCTTCGCGCAGCCCCTCGACGATCAGATTCATGCGGCCCGCCCCCGTCCGCCGCCGCGCGTCATTCCGTCGCGGCCCGCGCGGGTCACTCCGTCACCACCCGCGCACTTCATTCCGTCACCGCCGGATCGGGATCGGGGATGAACAGCGGCTGGCCGAATCGATCGCGGCCGAAGGTCGCAATCCGATCGATCGACTCGCGGGAGAGGAGGTAGCGCGCCAGAGCGCGGGCCCCTTCGGTGTTCACCCGCGGTCCGCGGCGGGGATCGACAAGGATGAGGTGATAGACGTTGCGCAGGACCGCGTCCCCTTGGTGCAGCACCTCAAGGTCAAGCGTGGAGCGCTGCGCGAGATAGGTGGCGCGGTCGGCAAGCGTGTAAGCGCGGCGCTCGGAGGCGATCCGCAGCGTCGCTCCCATTCCCTGGCCGGTCTCGATCAAAGCGGGACCCGGATCGACCCCGGCCTGGTCCCAAAGCGTTCGCTCCAGAACGTTGGTCCCCGATTCGTCGCCCCGGGAGACGAATGCGGCGCCCCGGCCGGCGATGACGCGCAGGGCTTCGAGCACCGACTCCCGGCCCCGGACACCGGCCGGATCGGCGGGCGGCCCGAGCAGGACGAAATCGTTGTACATCAGCCGCCACCGGGCGGTCCCGCCGCCGCGATCCATGAACTCCCGCTCCGCCTTCTCCGAGTGGGCCAGCACCAGGTCGGCCTCGCCCCGTTCGGCGAGCGCCAGCGCCTTACCCGATCCGACCGCGATCGTCTTGACCGTCCAGCCGCTCCGGCTCTCGAACGCCGGGATTAACTCGTCGAGCAGGCCGGAGTCCTGGGTGCTGGTGGTCGTGGCGAGGACAATCGGGGCGCGGTTGGGATCCGACCTGGTGCCGCAACCGGCCGCCAGGCAGGCCATCAGGACAACCGGCAGGATCGCCTGGACCCCCGGCGTCCGGTCCGCGGTTCTCAACGTGCGTGGCTTCACGAGGCCCACAGTATACTGCCGGGCGCCCGCCCCGCCGCGGGCCGGAGGTCGCCCTGCTTCCCGGACTCGACCGGATCCATGACAACGCCGCCGCCCTTGCCGATGTGCTGGCGGCCCAGACCGATCTCGGGGTACAGGTTGAGACGCTTCCCAACGGCACCCGGCTGATCGACGCCGGTGTGCACGCACCCGGGTCGCCGGAGGCGGGGCGGATGTTCGCCGAAACCTGCCTCGGAGGACTCGGGCATGTGCGCCTGGCGCCTCGCCGTCTCGCCGGCCACTCGATCACCGAGGCGCGGGTGGCCGTCTCGTCCCCCCTCGTCGCCTGCATCGGTTCGCAGTACGCCGGCTGGCAGATCAAGAAGGATCGCTTCTTCGCCATGGGTTCGGGCCCGGCCCGCGCCATGGCGGCGGTCGAGCCGCTCTACGATCGCTACCCGCTGAAAGTCCGGGGCGACCGCGCCGTCCTGCTGCTGGAGACGACGACGCTCCCCGGGGCCGAAGTCGCCGACACGATCGCCGCCCGCTGCGGCGTGCCGCCCAGCGCGCTGACGCTGGTGGCGGCCAGCACCGGCAGCGCGGCCGGGACGATCCAGATCGCGGCGCGCAGCGTCGAGACCGCGCTGCACAAGCTGATGGAACTGTCATTCGACCTCGAATCGATCGTCGCCGGGAGCGGCACCTGCCCGGTCGCCCCGGGGATCGCCGATCCGATGCGCGCCATCGGGCGGACCAACGATGCCGTGCTGTACGGCGCCGAGGTGACCCTCTGGGTGAAGGCGGCGGCGAGCTCAGTCGAGGCGGTGGCGGAGCGCGTCCCGGCGTGCGCCTCGCGCGACTATGGCGGACTGTTCTACGACCTGTTCAAGGCGCACGGCGACTTCTACAAGATCGATCCAATGTTGTTCAGTCCGGCGCGGATCACCTTCGTGACCGCGCCGGAGGGGCGGACCATCACCACCGGACGCCTGGACGAGACGATGCTGGCGCGCTCCTTCGGGTTGGAGGGATGACGGCGCCGGCACGTTCTCCGCGGGGCCGGCCGGCCCGCCCCAAACCCCGAACCGCGCCCCGCCAACGCGCGTCCCCACCCGCGCCTCGCCCGGCGGGCCGCCCCCGGGTCGGCATCCTGGCGACCGGCGACCGCTGGCACGTCGAGGCCCTCGCCGCCGCGCTGCGGCGGGCGGGCTGCGCGCCGATCGCCTTCGACGGCCGCCGGCTGACCGGCCACGTCGGCCGGCCGGTGGAGGGCGGCCCCGCGGATGGGGTCGGGCCGGGCCAGGCCGGCATCCGCGCCGATGCCCTCGGCATCGAAAGCCTCGACGCTCTGCTGGTGCGGTTCATCCCGGCCGGGTCGCTCGACCAGATCGTCTTCCGGATGGATGCGCTGCACCTGCTGGCGGACGGAGGCCTGCCGGTGATCAACCACCCACGCGCCATCGAGCGGACTGTCGACAAGCACTGGACTTCGCGGCTGCTCGCCGACGCCGGCATCCCCACGCCGCGCACCGTCGTGGCGGAGCAGGCGGCCGACGCGCAGCGGGCCTTCCGGGAAATGGGCGATGTGGTCGTCAAGCCGTTGCTCGGGGCCGGCGGGCGGGGCATCTGCCGGATCAGCGACCGCGACGTGGCGTACCGGGTGTTCCGCACCCTCGAGGCACAGCACGCGGTGTTCTACGTGCAGGAATTCGTCCCCCACGGGCATTCCGATCTGCGTCTTCTCGTGGTCGGGGAGCGGGTCGTCGCCGCCGCGCGGCGACGCGGGAACGGCTGGAAGACCAATGTCGCCGCCGGCGCCCGGATGACACCGCACGAACCCGACCCGGCCGAGATCGACCTCGCCCTGCGCGCCTGCCGGACGGTCGGCGCCGAGGTGGCCGGTGTCGATCTGCTCGAAGCCGACGACGGCCGGATGCTGGTCTGCGAGGTCAACGGCATCCCGGGATGGAGCGCACTTGAACGCGCAACCGGGCGCGGCATCGCCGCCGAGATCGTCGCGCTGGTCGTGGATCGCCTCCGTGCACCGACGAACCGGGTCGGAACCGGTCGCGCCGGTGTGTGGCATGCGGGGGAGGTCCGTGCCGGCGCGTCCCGCGCAGAGGCCGTCCGGTGACCGATCGGTATCCGTCCCCCGCCCCGCGACCCGCCGGCAGCGACCCCGCCGCATTCTGCCCGAACTGCGGCGCCACGCTGGAGACACACAAGTGCAAGCAGGTCTGCCCGCGGTGTCGCGTCCTCGTCGCCAACTGCAACGGGGACTGAAAGTGCGGGTTGCGGCCGCCGTGGAAACGGCGTGTCGGCTCGAACTCGAGTCGCCGAAGCCGGGCAACGTGTCGCGCGGGCGCGACCTGCCGGGGCTCTCCTTCGGGGCGATGAGCCGCAGCGCCCGGGCGATCGCGCCGGTGTTCGCGCGTCACTCCCGGGCCCGGGTGGGGCGCCTGGTCCTGGAGGCGGTCCGGGCCACGCGGCGTGCGGCGCACACCAACACCAATCTCGGCATCGTGCTGCTCCTCGCGCCTCTGGCGAAGGCGGCGGCCGGGACGGCGTCGCGCGCCTCAGGGCGCGCCGCGGCTCGGAGGCGACGCGCGGGGCCGGCGCCGGCCGGAGCCGTTCCTGTCGCGCGGCTCCGTCCCGCCCTGCGGCGGGTCCTCGCAGGTCTCAACCGTCGCGACGCTGCCGACGCCTATCGCGCCATCCGGATGGCGCGGCCGGGCGGCATCGGCCGGGTCGACTCCCAGGATGTGCGGCGCGAACCGACCGTGACGCTGATCCAAGCGATGCGGCTGGCGGCGGGACGGGACGCAGTGGCCGCCGAGTACGCGTCCGCGTACGCCGTGACCTTCGGAATGGGGCTGCCGATCCTACGGCGGCTTCACCGGAACGGTGTGCCGATCGACGCGGCCATCGCCCAGACCTTCCTGGCGATTCTCGCCGTCCGTCCCGACACACTGATCCGACGGCGGCATGACGACGCCACGGCCCACCAGGTCAGCGGCGCGGCCATCCGCTGCCTGCGGGCCGGCGGCGTCCTCACGCCGAGGGGCCGGCGGCAGGTTGCGATCCTCGACCGGCGTCTGCGGCGACACCGGCCGCGGATCAATCCGGGCGCAACGGCCGATCTCGTCGTGGCTACGCTCTTCGTCTGGCTGATCGGGCGCGCGGAGCGCCGTTGGCCAATGCCGGCGGAACGGATCAGAACAGACTGATGACGGCGCCGGCATTGCACGGTCGTACCACCCGGATCGTCGCCTGCGGCATCACCGCCTCGAGCGACGACCGCAACCGTCCGGCCGCCGCTTCCGACCCCGCGAACCCGTAGGCCGCCGGTCCCCAGGAGGACTGACCTGCGCCTGCCGCTCCCGCGGCCCGCAGGTGTTCCACGATCGGGGCGGTGGCCGCGTGAAAGCTGCCCCCCTGGACCGGCGCGAAGCAGCCGCCGACCAGGTCCTGGATTTCCGCCAGGGCGGCGCCGAACCGATCGAGGTCCCCGGCCGCCAGGGCCGGGCTGATCCGATCCAGCACCAGTCGTTCGATCTTTTCGGTCGTCCCCGGAGGCAGCGGCCCCATCTTCCGGAATGCCTCCTCCTCCCGTTCACCGCTGATCGACGGCTCGCACGGCGGCACGGCCAGGACCACCCGCCACGACTCCGGGACTTCGTGGCGCATGGCGAGCGGGGGGACGGCGGCGACCGAAGGGTGGCCGGCGGCCGGCGGGGCGGAGTCCGCGATATCCCCGCCATCGTGGCCCGCGTCGATCACCAGACCGCCGCGCTGGAACAGGTGGAACCCGACCCCTGATCGGCGGGCCCTGCCCATCATCCGGCAAAGGGTCTCCGGCGGAAGGTCGAGAGAGTGAAACCGCGCCAGGCTGGCCGCCACTGCCAAGGCGATCTGGGTTCCCGATCCGAGCCCGACGTGCGCGGGGATCGTCTCCAGGACCCGGATCAAGGCACGCGGCCGCAACCCGGCCTCGCCGCAGAAGTGGGCGGCCATCGCCACCACCCGGTCGGTATCGTCGCCTTCGACGATCAGCGTCGGGGCCGGTTCGACCCGCGCCAGGAAACGTGGTTCCGCGATCGCCATCCCCAGCCCGCCGAACCGCCGCGCCCCGGTCCCCGACGGATCGACAAACCCGAAGTGGAGGCGCGCCTGCGCGACGACCTCAACGCGCATCGGACCCCTTCCACGCCGTCACCTGATCGACCACGAACGCGAACGCTTCGTGTTCGACCGGTCCGCCGGTCTTCTCGACCAGCGGCCGGAGACGGGCGATCTCCGCAAGGACCGGGTCTTTCCCGGTGAGATGGATCCGCGTCGCCACGATGACCGCCTCCAGGACAGCGTGCCGGGCGCGGCTGAGGCCGGCGAAATCGCGACCTCTCCCGGAGGCGACCACGCGGGCCACGAACCGGGCCCGGTCCGCCGAGAGATCGGAGGACTCCACCACGAACTCCTGCCAGTGGCAGGCATTCTCGAGGATCACCCCCCGGACCCGGGTGGCGGGACGGTGCGGCGGGAGGAACGGTGTCAGGGCGCAGCGGGCAAAGATCAGGACATCATCGTCGAAATGGACGACACCCTCGCCCACTTCCTGGAGATTCCGCCAGGTCGAACCGCCGGCGAAGGGACGCAGGACGATCCGGTCGCCCTCCGGCGTGATCCCCATCGGCGCGACGTTGGGGTGGCCGTTGGAATCCAGTGTGGCGACGAGGGTCTCGAGGATGATCGGCATGGCGGCTGGGAGCCTGTCCAGGTATTGCAGGGATTGTTCAGGACAACCGGGCCCGCTCCATCTGAACCTCGACGTGCGCCACCCCTGGCAGCACGTACTTGCGCACGCGCACCACGGCAAGGCGGACCGGGAACTGCTCGAGCACGATATCGAGGACGCCACGCGCCGCCGCCTCGACCAGGCGGAAGGTGTTCTGTTCGAGATGGTCGCGGACCCGGGCGTGGACGTCGCGGTAGTCGATCGTGTCCTCCAGGCGCGCGCTGCGTCCCGCCGCCTCGAGATCGACGCGCAGTTCGAGGTCCACCTCGAGCTTCTGGGGCGTGCTCCGTTCCTCCTCGGTCACGCCGATCCGGCACCGGCAGACGATGGCGGTGATCGCCAGGCGATCGTCGTTCATGACGCCCCCCGCTGCGACGCCCGCCGTGGTCGACGCGCGTGCCCGCCGGAGTCCTCTTCCGCCCACGTCAGGTAGCCCCAGTGCAACGGTTCCCCCTGGATGTATTTCTTCCCCAGACGGCGGGCAATGTCGGCCTTCATCAGCTCCCGCCCAAGGTAAAAGGCGTGCGCGGTATCGTCGCCGACGTCGAGACGCGGGAAGATGGCGCCCACCTCGGTCGCCTTGACGAAACAGTCGTTGTTGAACACGTAGATCGCCTCGCCGTCGGTTTCGATCCTGAAGTTGCGGTCGGTCAGCCGGGCTTGCAGGGCCCGCAGCTCCGCCTCGGTCGGGCGTGTCACCCGCGTGTCGCGCGCGGTGACCAGCCGCCCGTCGAACCCCTTCGGCAGCATCCGGCGGGCCCGCGCATGGTGCATCATCCGGCGGCCACAGTCGAGCTCCCGGACGCTGCCGCGCGCCCAGGCGGCGACCTCGGTGGTCAGCGCGTACCGGACCCCGATCTCGCTCATTACCCCGAGCAGGACGGCGTTCACTCCCGCCGAGTCGGCGGCGGTCAGCTCGGTCAGGTTGCCGACCCCCATCAGCATCGGGACGTCCGGGAGCGCCCGGCGCGCCTCGACGAAGCGCGTCAGCGAATCGGCGAACCCGAAGTGGATCGGGTCGAGGACGGCGTCGGCGATCACCTGCCGGGAGCCGGCGCGGCGCGCCGCCTCCACGTTGCGCAGCAGCGACGGCAGTCCTTCCCCGGCATCCGGGATCACCACCGGGATCGCGTTCCGCAGGCGGCCGGCGAGGTGGAGATTGCGACCGTCCAGGCTGAGCAGCAACTCGGCGCCGGCTGCGTCCCCCGCCAGCGCTTCGCCCTCGTCGAAGGTGTCGACGCTCACCCGGAACCCGCGGTCGCACAGCAGCCCCACGATCCGCCCGAGGTCGCGCACCGGATGCTCCGGTGAGCAGCCGAGATCGATGATGTCGGCGCCGGCGGCGCGGTAGCGTTCGGCGGCGGCGAGGACCGCCGCGTCGTCGAGACGCCAGACATCGTTGATCTCCGCCAGGATGGTCAGGTCGTGCGGTCCGTCGGGCTGGTAACCCTCGACCGGCGCGCCGAAGAATGCCGGCAGGTCACGCAGGTCAGCGGGCCCTTTCTCGAAACGGACGCCAAACTCCTGCTCCAGGACCCGCGTGTCCGCCTGGCAGAGCCCGGGGAGGTAGACGACATCGGCCTCGACCTTTGGCAAGGTCGCGCGCAGGTAGTCGGTGGTCATCAGGGCGGCGACCTTGATGCGGAGCGCTTCGATCCGCCACTCGGATGACGGCGGCAGCGCCGCGACCGTCGCCTGGAGAGATTCGCGGGCGAGCTGGCCGGTGACCAGGACCCGGCGGCTCAGACCCACAGACCACCGTGGATGTGCAGGATCGATCCGGAGACGTAGGCGGCGCGATCGGAGACCAGGAATGCCACCGCGTCGCCGACCTCCTCCGGACGGCCAAACCGGCCGAGCGGGATCTGCCGGCGCCAGCGATCCTGCGAGACGGGATCCCAGTCGGCGTACGCCTCGGTCTCGATGAACCCGGGGCTGACCGCGTTGACCCGGATGCCGCTCGGACCCTCCAGGCGCGCCAGTGTCCGGGTCAGCGTCGCCAGCCCACTCTTGGCGACGAAGTAAGCGGGGGCATCGTGGGTCATCCCAGGCGAGATATCGGCGCTCAGGGCCGAAACATTGATCACGCACCCCTTGCGCCGGGCACGCATCCCGGGCAGGACGGCGCGGGCGCACCAGAAGGCGCTCGACAGGTTGCCGTCGATCATCTGCCGCCAGAGCGCGTCGTCGGTCTCCGCCAACGGGCGTTCGACAAACGGCCCGACGTTGTTGACCAGGACATCGATCGGGCCGATCGCGGCCGTCGCCTCGCGGACCAGTCGGTCGCAACCCTCGGGAGTCAGGACGTCGGCCCGGATGAGGCAGGATCGCGGCTGGATCGCGCGCACTTCGGCGAGGGTCCGCTCGGCGGCCGCGGCGTCGGTGGCGTAGTTCAGCGCCACCACGTGGCCGTCGCGCGCCAGCCGCAGGGCGATGCCGCGGCCGATGCCCTTCGTGCTGCCGGTGACCAGCGCGGTCGGCGCCATCGGGAAGGTCCTTTCCGGTGGTCCCGCCTCAGCGGGCCGCACCACCGGGTCCCGCGACCTCTTCGAGGGCCCGGACGAACGCCTCGCGGGCCGCCTGCGCCGCCCGGCCGTAGGCCTCGCCCACCGTGTCGGGAACACCGTCGAACCCGCCTGCCGCGTCGCGCGCCAGATCCTTCAGTTTCTGCCGCGATTCCCGGCCGGACTGCGGCGCGGTCAGGAGCGCCACCGTCGCGCCGGCCGCGGCGCCCAGGACGAAAGCCAGAATCAGATCGAGACTGCTGCGGCCATTGTCACTCATGGGCTGCCTCCTTCCGGGTCTCACTGGCAGTCTCCGGGCGAAGGTCCGCAGCTCCAGCGTCGCCGCGCCCGCGCGTCACGAACGCCTTGATGGCGGCCGCCAGAGCCGGGCCGAGCGCCGCGCCGACCGCCGAGACGATGCCGAAGGATCCCCGGAACCGGTCGATGGAACGGGTCAGGTCATCGGCGGCACCACTCACTGCGGGGCGCATCCGCGCCATCGTCTGTTCGACGCTGGCGGTCATGACGTTGAAACGCGCGGTGGAGGCCTGCAGGTCCTCAAGCGTCCGCTCCAGTCGCGGGCGGGTCGATTCGAGGAAGACCTCCGTGCTGCGGAGGGTCCGTCGCAGTTGCACCAGCGCCGGGACCAGAAAAGCGACAACCACCCCCAAAAGAACCAGCAGGACGACCTGTCCTGTTTCCATAATCACGCTCCTCGTGCCGCAAGTCGGACGGAGATCCGCCGGGAACCGCTTGGCACTCGCTTGTTGTGCCGTGATCGTACCACAGGCGGCGGTGCCGGAAGCGCGGCCGGATGCTTCGCGGCGTCCGCAACCGGAGCTTCGCGAGAAACGCGGCGGGTGGCTTCGCGGGGCGGGTGGCCGGAAGCGAGGATCGCGCGGACCCGCGAGGCGAGACTAATCAGCCGGCCCCGGCAGTCGGCCGGCGTGGAGCCGGCGGCGACCAGGGTGCAGACCGGTTCGCCCGCCTCGATCGCCTCTCCCGGAGCCGGGATGTCGCGGCAGCCGATCGCCGCCAGCAGACGCGGGTCGCCCCCGCGCACCGGCCGGTCGGCGTAGAAGATCCCCTTGCCGAGGAACGGCGGGGCACCACGACGGGTTTCCTCGGGAGCCACCGGGAGCCGACCCTCAAGGGCCTCCAGGTGCAGGTCGAAGAAACTGCGACCGGCCCTCTCCTCCAGGAGTTCCGTCGAGGCGGTGTAGCGCGGATTGACCTCGAGAAGATGCGGCACTCCGTCGTGGAGGACGAAGTCGATCCCGTTGATCCCGCGCAGCCCGAACCGGCGCGCCAGCACCGAGGCCGCCGCTTCGAGCACCCGCCGCGCGCCACGCGGCAGCCACACGTCGATTGGGCCGGCGATGCTCCCCCCGTAGAGAAAACCGCGGCCGCCGAGTTCCTCGAACCCCGTCAGCATCAGGCTGCCGCCGAGGAGGCGCGCCTCGCGCCCATCGGCGATGAAGACGACCGACGCCGGGAGGCCGGGGACGAACTCCTGCAGGTAATGACCGCGTGGCCGGGGGGATCCGGGCGGGGCCGCACCGACGCGCATCCCGGCCCCGGATCGCCGCCCCTTCCAGATCCAGCGTCCGGAGCGTGGGGCGCGCACCGACCCCATCAGCAGGGTCCGGGGGTGCGGCAGACCGGCCTCGCGGAGAACCGCGTACAGCCGGCCGGGGTCGCGGACCGCGCGGACCACCCCGGCGTTGTTCCCGAGGACGTGCCCGGCGTCCTGGAGCCGCGCGATCGCTTCCGGCCGGTTCTCGAGACCACCGGCATAGACACAGGCGTCCCACGGGAGGCGTAGGGCGGCGGCGAGGAGCGACGGCACGTCGCGGCGCACCCCGAAGTCGCGCCGCAGCGACAGGACCTGGCATCGGGCTGGCCCGGGACGCAGCCCGAGGTCGGCGTCACCGAAGTAGTCCAGCGCAAGAACACCGCCGGGGAAGCGTCTGGCCCGGAGACGCGACGCGATCACCGAGGCGGCCAGCGCGCGGACGCTGACACCGAGCAGGATCAGGCGCGGCCCCCGGGCAACCGGTCCCCCGGCACCCGACCGCCGGGCACCCCGCCCGCGGTTCACCGGCCCGCCAGGATCTCCTCGGCACGACGGCGCGCGGCCGCGAGGTCGAGGACGAGCGGCGTCGCGGCGGTCAGGAGATCTTTCAGGAGCGCCGCCTCGACCTTGAACTTCAGACCGCCGACTGCGAGCGCCCCGATGCCGCGCACTCCGGGAGCGATTTCCACCCCGTCGTCCTGCGGCTGCACCGCCTCGAGGCCATACGGCGGGACGGCATTGATGTCGGCGACGATTTTCGGCCCCCGCAGACTCTGGAGGGCGGCGCGGGACAGAAGGCGGACCCCGGCGGCGCCGGTCGCCAGGACGATGTCGGCCCCGGCCGCGAGCGACATCAGATCGGCCTCGACCGGAGCAGGTCGAGGCTCGACCGTCGCCTTGAACAGTGTCGCCACGGTCCGGGCAGCCTCCTCGGCCATCTCCAGCCGTCGCGAAGTCAGGGTGACCCTCGCCCCCAGGGACGACGCCAGGGCGGCGGCCGCCTTGCCGACGCTCCCGGTCCCCGCCGCCACCACGACACGCCGGCCCTCGAGGCTGCCCATCCCGTGTGCCCGGGCCAGCCCCGCGACCCGGGCGATCAGCGCCGCCGCCGTGGTGTATCCACCCCGCGGATCGATCATCAGGCCGACCACGAACGGCGGGAACAGTGCCTGCCGCGCCGCCGCCAGTATCGCCTCGGCGACACCCAGGTCGGACCCCGAGACGAAGATGGAGGAGCAGCGCGCCCCCTGGGGTCCGCGCGAGAACATGATGTCCTGCACCAGCCCGGTCGTCGCCCCGGCATCCACCCCGGCGTACGGAACGACGGCGTCGAAGCCCGCGTCGTAGGCCATGTTGATGTCGAACGGGCTGACACGCGGGTCGGACGAGAGCAGGTAAAGGAGACGTTTTCTGTCCATCAAGGAGCACCGTGGAAGGCGGCCCCCGGGTGGCGCCGCTTCACGCGACGCCACCCGGTGCCGGATCGCCGGGGCCGGGCCTGCCGGTTCACCCCGGACGGGTCAGGCGGCGGGAATCAGGCGAACGGGTGCTTCGCCTTGTCCTTGCCGGCCAGCACCGCCTTGACGTTCGGCTCGCCCTTCATGGCGCGACCGATCGCCTCCTTGGTGGCCCGGTAGTTGTAGTCGTAGATTTTCTTGTTGTCTTTCGCGTCCCAGTGGATAAAAACGCCGACGATGCAGCACAGGTTCTCCGCCTCCGCCTGCGGTATCATGTTTTCCGCCACGCTGTCGGCGACCGCCTTGGCGACGGCAGCCTGCGCCGGTCCGAACATCTGCACCGCCTGGCCGGCCCCTTTGATCGTGACCTTGTTCATCATGATGGTCGCCGGCTTGGAGATCAGGTTCGGCTCGAGGACCGCCAGAAGCGCCGTGTGGCCGGCGTTCTGGCTGACGAAGGCGTTGGCAAAGGCAACACCGACCGGCCCATTCTTGGGACCGATGATCAGGTCGATATGGGCGATCTCATTGCCTTCTCCGATCAGTGACTCACCGACGAGGATATCCTTCATGAACGAGCCTCCTTGGAGTGTGGATTGCTGCACGCCCGGACCGTGTCGGACCAGGTGACGCTGGATGCGCCCTCTATCTAGCACACCGCCGGAACCAAGGTCAACGAGGCCGGGCCGGACGCCCACCGGGCGGGCCGGCGCGCCGGGCCACCGGCCGCGACTGCTCGCCAGCGTCACCGACGCGTCCGAAGCTCTGCTGGCGCTCGCCGCAGGCGTCGACGTGATCGATCTGAAGGACCCGCGCCGGGGTGCGCTGGGCGCCTGCCCACCCCACGTGCTTCGCGAAGTCGTGAGTCTGTGCGAGACGCACGACCACCCGGGGACGCGGCCGGCGATCAGCGCCGCGATCGGCGATCTGGTGGACGGGATGGAAGGCACCGACCGCGCGGAGGGCGCCGATCGCGATGCCGGCGGAGCCGACCTGATCGCGCTGGCCGCGGCGGGCGCTGCCGCCTGCGGCGTCGACTTCGTGAAGGTCGGAGTGCGGATCGGGGATCCGGAACGGGCCGTTACCGCCCTGCGTGCCGTGGCGCGGGCGGTCCGCGACGTCACGGCGGTCACCCGGATCATCGCGGCGACCTATGTCGATCTCGCCTGGGAAGGCGCCGCCTGCGATCCGGAAACGCTGGTGACCATCGCGGCACGGGCCGAACTGGACGGGTGTCTCCTCGACACCGCCCGCAAGGAGGGCCGCACGATCCTCGATCATGCCGGCCCCGATCGCCTGGCGTCGTTTGTCGCCGGCTGCCGGGAGACCGGCCTGATCTGCGCCCTCGCCGGGTCGATCAGGGCCGAGGACCTGCCGGTCGTTGTCCCGCTCGGGCCCGACTACATCGGGGCCCGCGGCGCCCTCTGCGCGGAAGGTCGCACGGGCCGTCTGGATGTCGGCCGGGTGCGCGCCTTCAGCGCCGCGATCAGATCCGCCCGCTGATCCGCCCGCCGGGCGTTGAAAATCCAGGTCACGGCGCCCGGTGGCAGGAGCTCGGGGAAAATCGGATCGACGATTCCCCGGCGCGCCAGACGGTGCGCCTCGTCCGGGCCGCGCAGGGCGGCCCCCGGTCCGGCGACACTTTTCAACAGGATGAGACGCGGCGCGCGCAGCCGGCCGGTGAAAAAGGCGGCGATCGCGTCCGAGGTCAGGCGGAAGGATCGTTCCAGGGAAATCTCCTTCTCGATGAGCCTTGAGGCCAGCAGGATCGGCAGCCGGCCGGCGGCGGCGATCCGCGCGGCCGCCGCCATGTTGAAAACCGCTGTCGCGGCCGGCCGTGGACTGGCCCCGGGGGCTGGCGTCCGATCGAGCCCCGCCAACAGCAGGCCGTACTGATCCATCGCCCGGAGCCCCATGCTGTGGGCGAGGGATTCGTCGAGATGGAGACGCGCCTGCTCGTCGCGGACCAGGTCGGCGAAGCGACCGCCCCCCGGCACGACCAGGATCCGTACCCGGCGCCCGATCTCCGCCAGCAGGCGGACGAGACCGGGGAGCCCACCCCAGTCCTGCAGGCTGCCGCCGATCTTGACCACGGCGTCGAATGGCTTCCGGCGCGGCCGAGGCCCCCTCATCGAGATGCCTGGCCGGAGGGATCAGGGGCCGGGACCGGCGGCGGGAGACGAAACTCGCCGGCCTCCACCGCCATCAGGATCGCCAGCGCCGCGCTCGGCGCCGCCTCGTCCCAAGTGCGGACCCGGCGCGGGCGGCCTCCGCGCGGATCCTCGCGGCCGGGGAACGGTCCGGCGTCCTCAACGAGACCGCGCAGGCGGTCGGCCAGCCGCGTGGCACGCAGACCGCAGCGCGCCGCCGCCGCCGCGGCCAGGAAAGCCCCCACACCGCAGGGAACCGTTTCGAGCGCGCCGGGCTTCGCCGCCCCGGAAAGCACCTGGTGCAGGGCCCGGGCGATGCCGTCGATCTGGCGGTCCTGCAGGAAGCTGGCGATCCCGCGGATCGCGTCGATCCCGAGCTCGCGGGCGTCGGCGCAGACGACCCGCGCCAGACGCGCGGCGCAGGCCTCCGGGTCCCGGCCCCGGCCGTCCGGGGTCGGCGGCGTATAGTCGTCCTCGTCGATCGCGCCGAGGATGCGATGGACATCGGCGCTGATCGCGAACTGCTCGGATGCAACGCGGCACCATGCGCCGCCCAGCGGCACCTGATCGGCGATCGCGGCCGGCGGCGTCCGCAGCAGTCCCGTGTAGACCAGCTCACCGGATGCGAGCCGCGCCAGGTCGGTACGACCGCGCGGGCGCGGCGCCCCGGCGGCGAACGGGATCAGGTCGGTGGTCGTGCTCCCGACGTCGATCATCACCCCCGCCGGCAGGAGCGCCGCCGCCAGCCGGGCCGTCGCCATCCAGTTGGCGGCTGCGACGCGGACCGGATCCTCGGCGGCTTCCCACGGTCCGATCAGTTGTCCTTCGATGTCGATCACGCGGAACGGCGCCGTGTCCCCAGCGACGGTCCCGGACCCGAGTGCGGCTGCGCAGGCTTCGATCACCGCCCGGACACCGGCGGCGCGGTCGGGGAATACGTCGGAGAGCTCCGCGGTCATGGTGACCGCGCAACGCGCGCCCGGGTCGCCGCGCAGATCGCGGAGCCGCGCCGCCAGGGTGCCCGGTTCGCGCCAGATTTCGAACGGCACGATCGCCGTCCGCACCCGCGCCGGGCCGGCCCCGGTCTCCAGCAGGCTCGCCTTGAGGTGCGCGCCGCCGATGTCCCAGCCGACGAAGCGACTCATGCAGGCCTCCGGGCCGCCCGCCGGACCGCGCCGTCGCTCCCGAACTCCACCGCGCCTCGCACCGGCACCGCGGGCGGCAGCGGCCGGCCCAGCGCGGCGTCGTGGATCAGCCCGGCGAGGTTCTCCCGTACGACGTGACGCAGGCCGACATACGAGGTCGTGAGCCGCGGGTTCACTTCGAGGATCCGGGGACCGTCTCCGCCCAAGACCAGGTCGATGCCGATGTAGCCCCGCCACCCCGGCGTGGCGCGCCGGAGCGCCGCCGTCGTCTCCACGGCGATCCGCAGGGCCCGATCCTCCTGATGATGCCGCCAGGGAGTCAGCCCCCCCGCGTAGACGAACTTCGAACGGCCGCGGATCGTCTGGCGATTCAGGGCCAACGGCAACACATCGCCCCGGCCGTCGGGCACCACGATCGACACGCTGGCCGGATCGCCGCCGAGGTGATCCTGGACCAGCAGGTCCTCCCGCGAAGTCGCGGCGCGCACCGCGGCCAGGGCCGCTGCGAGGCGATCGCGGCGACGCACGGCGATCACCCCGACGCTGCCACAGCCATCCCGCGGCTTGAGGATGAAGGGGAGCGGGCGGCGGGCGAGACGGGCGCCGGCCCGGTCGAAACGGATCACCTCGACCGGCGGGGCCGGGAGACCGGCGGCGGCCAGGCAGGCGCCGGTCGCCGCCTTGTCACCCGCCAGCCGGACGGCGCGCGCCGAGGGTCCCAGCAGCACCCGGCCCTCGCCCTCCACGATCGCCGACAGTCGTTCGAGGATCCCGTCCTGCTCCGGCGCGATGACCAGGGCGGCCCCGGCGTTCCGCAACGCGGCGCGCAGCCCGGTTTCCGGATCGCCGCGCAGGATCACCCCGCGCAGATTGGAGCCCACCCGCCCGCGGTGCCGCGGAACCATCGGGGGCGGCGGCCACGCGGACGCGTGCGGGACCACGACCTCGATCCCCGGCAGCGCCAGGAAGTCGGCCACGACGGCATCGCGCATGGCGCGTCCCTCGACGGCCGGGGATCGGCCGCCGGCGGGCGGGATCGAAGTGAAGTGCTCGAAGACGACCAGGGTCATGGGGCCGGTCACACGTCCTCCACCGTCGAGACGGGCAGCTGGGGCGCCACCTGGATGCTCCGGAAGCGTCGCAGCAGGACCTGACCGGCCGGCATGCCGCGGCGCTTGTGGACATGCTTGCGCTGCGTGTAATGGACCTCGGCTTTCGATTCCTTGCGGGCGCCGCTGTAGAAGGCGGCGATCTCCGCCGCGAGGCGGAGCGTGGCTGCCGGAAGTTCCTTCAGCCGCTGCGGATTGCGGACCACGACGTGGGCCCCGGCATGCCCCGCCGCGTGCAGCCAGAAATCCCACGGCGAGGCGACCTTGAAGGTCAGCGTGTCGTTCTCCTCGCCGCTCTTCCCCACCAGGATCTCCAGCCCGTCGGGACCGGTGTGCCGTCGCACGCGGGCCGGATGATCCCGGGCGGGACGCGGCGGGGCGGCGCGCCGCGGGCGGGGCGCGTGGACCAGGCCGAGCCGCGCCATCGCCTCGCGCAGCCGATCCAGATCAGCGGCACCGCCGACCTCGGAGGCGGCCGTCGCGAGATCCTGCCACGATTCCAGTCTCTCCCGCGCGGCGTGAAGACGTGCGGCGATGGCCACGGCGCCGCGTTTGCTCTTCTTGTACCGCGTGAACTTCGCCTGGGCGTTCGCCTGCAGCGACTGCGCCGGGTCGATCGGAATCTCGATCGGGGACCCGTCCGCGGCATAGGGATCCGGCACCCGCGCGATCGCCCCGGCGACCCGGGCCGCGCCCATCCCCGCAAGCAGCGCCTCCCCGTGCCGGCGGTCGATCTCGCCCTCCGCGGTGCCGGCCAGGTCCCGTTCCAGCCTGCCGATCAGGACCTCGAGCCGGGTGGTTTCCTTCCGGACCATCGCGACATGGTGGTCGCGGATCGCCCGGAAATCCCGCAGCCTTTCGATCAGACCGTAGCCGGTCTCCGCCGCCTCCGACGCGCTGTCGAACCGGACCACCGTCGTCGAGGGGGGCAGGTCAGGGAGCGGCAGCGGCGAGACCAGAAGGTCATCACGCCCGGGGAGTTCCCCTTCGATCCAGGTCTCCATCGGGCGCGTCGAGACCAGCACGGGTGCCCAGTCGTCGCGGACGGCGCGGTCCAGCAGGGCCTGCAGCGTCACGTCGGCGGGTTCGCCGGCACCGGGATCGCCGCCGCTCCCGGCGAGGCGCACGATCAGGGGGCTGGCCCGTCCGATCTCAGCCGCCGGTTCACCGGCCCGTGCCCTGATGACGGTGACCGCATCCGGACCGAACGGCACGTCGTCGAGCTGCTCGCGCCCCCGCGGAGGCTCGTACCGGACGCCCGTCCGCGCGGCGCGAGAGGGGCTCGCCTGCTCGCGGCAGTGTCCCAGGACGATTCCCTCCGATCCGATCAGCAGGAGGTCGGCGGATCGCCCGAGCAGTTCCACGACCAGGGTGCCCTCGCCACCCGGACCGGCTCCTGGCAGGCGCAGGCGCAGGTCCACGACCCGATCCCACGGGCGCAGCGTCAGACCGGTCACCACGGCGCCGCCGATCGTTCGATCGAGCCAGGCGGCGAACGGGTCGGCCGGTTGTTCGGCGATCCGCTTCTGTCGAGCCAGGAGATGGAACCGCGGAAGATCGGGACGGACCGAGATCAGCAGGTTGTCATGGGCGGCCGTGGCGAATCGCAGGAGGTAGCGGTGCTGACCGAGGTGGGAGACCCGCAGGATTTCCTGCTCTGTCAGTCGCGTGGCCGCCTCCGCGACCACGGCGCGCAGGAGGAGCAGGTCCATGCCGGGGCGTGGGCGCCCCTCAGCGCTCCTTGACCTGCTTGATTCCCCGGGTGACGGCGCGGTCGACTTTGGCTTCGACCTGTTCCTGCGGCATGCGCTCAACCTCGGCCAACTCGCTGATGATCAGATACTTGGCCTTGTCGAGCATGCGGCGTTCCCGGTAGGAGAGGTTCTTCTGCACGGCCAGGTGGCTGAGACTCTTGAACACGCGGGCAACCTCGGCGATCGCCCCGGTGCGCATCTTGTCGGAATTCTCCTGAAAGCGCCCCTTCCAGTCGCCGTAAGTCGGGATGGAGTCGTCTTTCAGGACGTCGTAGATCGTGTCGATTTCCTTCTTGGACATAACCCGCCGCAACCCGACGCTCGTGGTGTTGCCGCGCGGCACCATCACGGTGCTGTCGTTGGCGAGGATGCGGAGCTTGAGGAATTCCTCGTCCCTTTCACCCAGTGACCGGCGCTCGATCTCCTCGATGACCCCGATGCCGTGGTTCGGGTAGACGACCTTGTCACCGATCTTGAATTCGTCCGAGTGTCTGCGCAGTTCGCCGGCCATGGCTGCTACCTCTTGATTGGTCGTGCGACACGAAAGAGGTGCATTATAGCCCAGTCTCCCTCACGGGTCAACCAACCGGGAGCCTGTCCGCGGGAGTAGAATGCATAACGCCCCCGGAGCCTGGAGAGGACCATGATTCGCACCGGCGTTGCGGGCTGGGACTACCCCGACTGGGCCGGCACGGTTTACCCCGCCCATATGGGCCGCGATTTCGACCGGCTGGCCTGGCTCGCAGAATACTTCGACGTGGTCGAGATCAACGTGACGTTTTACCGCCAGCCCGGGCCCCAGGCCTGCCGATCCTGGGTCGAGCGCGTGGCGTTCAATCCCGGGTTCCGGTTCACCGCCAAGGTGTTTCACACCCTGACCCACGCGGGTCGGATCGCCGGCCGATCGGTGGACCCCGGCAACCCGAGCCTGGAAAAGGACGCGGGGCAGTACCGCGAAGGGATCGAGCCGCTGCGGGCCGCCGGGCTCCTGGGGGCGGTGCTGCTGCAGTTCCCCCACTCCTTCCAGGATCGGCCCGAGAACCGCGGCCACATCGAGCGGCTCTGCGGGCTGCTGCCGGGTCTCACGCTGGTCGCCGAAGTCCGGCACCGATCGTGGAACCACGACGATGCGCTGCGTTTTCTCGCCGGCCTTGGCGTCGGGTTCTGCAACGTTGACCAGCCGCGACTCGCGGGGACCCTGGGGCCGACCGGCCATGTGACCTCGCGCACCGCCTACATCCGGCTTCACGGCCGCAACGCCGAACACTGGTTCCCGCCGCGTCCCGCCGGGACCGGGGACGCTCCCACGCGGACCGGGGCACAGCGCTACGACTACCTGTATACGATGCAGGAGCTCGAGCCCTGGGTGGAGCGCGCCGGGCGGATCGCCGATCACGCGGAGGAAGTGTTCATCATTGCCAACAACCATTACCGTGGCAAGGCACCGGCGAACGCGTTGATGCTGAAGGCCTCCCTCGCCCACCACAAGGTTGCCGCCCCACCGGAACTGATGGCGACCTACCCGGCGCTCAAGGGCTGGGCCGAACCTCGCCCCGCGGCCCGCTCGCCACGCGCCGGGCGCCCGGCCCGGCAGGGCGAACTGTTCTGAAGACCGGGTCGCCTCAGACCGCCGGCTCGGCGACGACCTCGCGGCCGCGACGATCCAGGACAACCTCGCGGAGGTCACCGACGCGGCACGAACCGCACAGCGCCAGCTCAGCGAAGCGGCCGTCGAGGTAGCGGCCGCGGATCTCCCGGGCGGCCGGGCCGTTCCAGACGGCGCCGAGGCCACGATCGGCGACGTTGCCGAGGACCTGCTTCCGGCTCCAGTCGGCGCAGCACAGGACCATGTCGCCATTGAACAGGACGTAGGCCTGCTTGAAGAGGCGCGCGCAGGTGGTGTACGGCCGCAGCGGCGCCCGTGCCAGGTCGGCGGCGGCGACGTTCCCACCGAGGTTCTCGAGGAAGGTGTACTTGGCGTTGACACCGCGCCCCCGCCACCAGACGACCGCGGCGCGGGCATCGATCCAGGCGGTGTCCACCATCGTCACCCAGAGACGCGGCCGCCCGATCCCGCGTCGGCGCTGCGCCGCCAGGAAGCCCTCCACGTTGGCGATCGTCCGATCGAGGTCCATGGGGCCGCGCATCGTCCTCGCGTAGGCACCGCGATCGACCCCCTGCACCGAGACGTGCACCTCATGCAACCCCGGCCCGAGATCCAGCATGGCCTCCGCGGTGTCGGGGGTCAGGTAATGGCCGTTGGTCGTGACGACGACCTTCGTGCGCGGCATTTTCCGGTTGATGTAGCGGACCTTTTCGAACAGGGTGCGATCGAGAAGCGGCTCGTTCATCAGGTAGGGGCTGACGCGGCGGACATCGTGCTCCGCCGCTTCGTCGATGAGGAAGCGGAACAGGTCGTCGGTCATCCGCCCCTTCGGCTGGCCCTGGTAGGTCTCCCCGTAGGAGCAGAAGACACAGTTGGCGTTGCAGCCGGTGACGGTCTGGATCTGGATCGTCCGGGGGAACGCCGGGGTCGGCCGGCGCGTCAGGCGGTGCTTGAGGCGCACCCAAGGCGAATCGCCGGGACGGTCCATGTAGTAGCGCCTGATCTTGAAACGGCTCACCGGTCGATCCGATCGGCCGGGAACTCCTTCCGACCCTCCAGGACCTGGATCTCCCACAGCCGCGCGTATTTCAGGTAGACGGTGAAGGCGGCGAGGAGACTCAGGACCAGGCCGTGCATCCCCTCGAGGAACCCGAGCCGGAGGATGTACAGCCGCAGGAATCGGGCCGGCGGCCGCAGCAGGATCTTGTCGATCGTCGCCCGCCGCCCCTCCCGGTGCGCCTGCAGGGCCCCGTATTCGCTGTACAGTTCGATCTTGCGCCAGTACTGCGCGAACGACCGGAACGAGTGGTGATCCAGCCGGTGATGCAGCGTCGGCAGCGGCCCGGGCAGATCGATCTCCTCGTGGACCTGGACGTCCTTGAACCGCACGTGCCGGCGGAACAGACGCGTCACCCGGTCGAACCCCCACCCGGTGTAGCGCATGGGGCGGCCGAGGAAGAAATTGAGACGCCGTACCTGGTAGGCCTCGTGAGCCGGAGGGCGCGCCAGCAATTCCAGGATTTCCTCCGCCAGCCCGGGTGTCACGCGCTCGTCGGCGTCGAGCTGCAGCACCCACTCGTGCGTCGCCTGCTCGATGGCCCAGTTCTTCTGCCGGGCAAACCCGGTGAACTCGTGCTGCAGGACGCGCGCCCCACCGGACCGCGCGAGGGCGATGGTGTCGTCGGTGCTGAACGAATCGACCACCAGGATCTCGTCCGCGAAACGCGCCGACTCCAGGCAGCCGCGGATCGTCGCCGACTCGTCGCGGGTGACGATCACGACCGAGAGCCGCGCCCTCACGACCGGCGCCCTTTGCGGGCGAGTCTGATCATCGTCTTGTCGAACTCCTCGATCGCCCGGCGGGCCTGCAGGACGATTTTCTTCTCGTCCTTGGTCGGGGGATCCGGCGGCAGGCGCGCGAATGCCTCCTCCGCCTTCGGGCGATTCCCCATGGTCAAGTGACAGCGGACGAGCTCGAGCAGGACCGTGCTCGACTTCGAGTAGTCCGGGTAGTGGTCGAGCAGCTCCTGGTATCGCTTGATGGCCGCCCGGTAGGCGCGCCGCTGCCGGTAAAAGTTTCCCACCAGCCGCTCGTGTTCCGCCAGGCGATCCTGCGCCTCCCGGATCTTGTCGCGGGCCTTCGGATAGTAGGTGCTTCCGGCGTACAGGGTCTCGATCCTCTGGAACTCGGCGATCGCCTGACGGGTCACCGCCTGGTCGCGGTCGGCCGACGGGGCCTGCAGGAAGAGGCACATCCCGACCATGAACTGCGCGCGGTCGGCGTCCGGGTGCTGTGGGTAGTAAGTCAGGAAGTTGCGAAACCCGTTCAGCGCCTCGCCGTAGTTCAGGTACCCCTTGTCGAGAAAGAAGGCATCGGCGATCGCCAGCTGGACGCGCGGCAGCAGATCGCGGTCCTCGGGCGGGATGCGTGGCAGGGTTGCCTGGAGCATCGCCCGGGCGGAGTAGTACTTCTTCTTCTGGATCCGCGCCAGGGCCTGTCGGTAGACCTCCTCCGGAGGCGGAGGTGGCACGTTTTTCTTCCGTGCCCAGAGTGCCTCGGGTGGCGCCAGGGTCAGGCCTGCAACGACGCAGGCCGCGACCAGGGCCGGGCCGAAGCGCGGCCGGATCACGCCAGGCGCTCCCGGATGCCCGTCGGCAGGCGACGCGGGCGCCCGGTCCGATTGACCGCAGCGTGTCGCGTCATCCCGGTCGCGATCAGGCACCGGTCCGCGGCCCGCTCGACGCGATACGAGAAGGACACCCGCACCGGCCCGGCCTCGGTCACTTCCGTGGACACGGTGAGGACGTCGTCGTAGCGGGCCGGGGCCCGGTAGGTGCAAGAAGCCTCGATGACCGGGAGAAAAAAACCGTCGTCCTCGAGCGTGGCATAGGGAAGTCCGCGCGATCGCATCAACTCGGTGCGGCCGATCTCGAACCAGATAAGGTGGACGGTGTGGTGGACGACACCCATCCGGTCGACCTCGGGATAACGCACCCGGACCTCGACCCCGCCGCCCCCCGCGCCCGCCACCGCGGTCTTCACGCGCGGCGGCGCGCGCCCTGCAGGCGATCCACCAGGTCGCGGGCGCGCCGCACCGGGTCGCCGCCATCGAACACCGCCGACCCGGCCACGAAATAGTCCGCCCCTCGCCGACGCAGATCGGCGATGTTGTCGGGGCCGACCCCGCCGTCCACCTCGATGCGGGTCGCCAGCCCGGCACGGTCGATCGTCCGACGCAGCGCCGCCACCTTGCCCAGCACCGAGGGGATGAACTTCTGGCCGCTGAACCCCGGGTTGACCGACATCAGGAGCACGTAGTCGAGATCGGGCAGGATTTCGTCCAGCGCCGACAGCGGCGTCGACGGGTTGAGCGCGACCCCGGCGGCCGCCCCGCACTCCCGGATGAAGGAGACCGTCCGGTGCAGGTGCCGCGCCGCCTCCTGGTGCACGGTGATCATGTCGGCGCCGGCGCGGACAAAACTATCGACGAAGCGATCGGGGTCCTCGATCATCAGGTGCACGTCGAGCGGCAGGTCGGTGACCTTGCGGAGACTGGCGACCACCGGCGGCCCAATCGTGAGGTTGGGGACGAAGTGGCCGTCCATGACGTCCACGTGCAGCAACCGCGCGCCACCGGCGGTCGCCGCCGCGATGGCGTCCCCGAGACGGGCAAAGTCGGCCGACAGGATCGAAGGGGCGAGCGCCGGCGCCGCCGGCATCCGCGCCCGGCCGGGGGTCCTGGCCTTACGCGCCATCGTCCCCTCCCGCCACGGTGAGCACCACGACGTCGCCGCTGCGCACCGGGTAACCGGCCGGGGGGTGATGCCCGACGATCGTCCCGCGCGGCCGGGCGGTCTCCGAGTCGCGCCGCACCGGGCCGATGCGCAACCCGGCGCGGCCGAGGAAGGTGGTGACCTCGGCCTCGGTGCGTCCGGCAAGGTCGGGCATGACCCAGGTCCGCGGCGGCGTGCCCCGGCTGACCAGGATCGCCACGCGCGCCTCGCGCAACCCGGCGCTCTGCGGCAGAGGATCCTGGGCAATTACCACGTTCTCGCCGGCCCGCCGGGTATAGACGTACACCTGGTCCCCGATCGTCATCCCCTGCTGCTGCAGGGCGATCTGGGCTTTGCGCGCCGCACCGCCGCGCAAGTCGGGGATGGTGCTGACCTGGTTGCCGAGGCTCAGGACGACCTTGACCTTCCGGTCCATCTTGATGTCGGCCCCCGGGGGCGGATCCTGGACGAGGATCTTCCCCGCCTCGATGACTTCGTCATTGCGCTGCGCCGCCTCTTCCAGCACCAGACCGTTGGCACGCAGTGCGGCAGTCGCCTCATCGAGTGTCAAGTTGGTGAGGTCGGGCACCTGGACCGTCCGCCCGGAGACCGAGCGCCGCACGGTCAGGTAGGCGCTGAACGCCGCGACGCCGATCAGCACCGCGCCGATGGCGCCGATCCGGGCCGCCAGGAAGGCGTGGCGACGCAGGCGATCCGTCTGCAAGTTCTTGAAAATACGGCCTCCTCGCGCTGCCGAAACGCCGGCATGGTAGCACACGCTCCGGAGCCGGCCAACCGCGCGCGTCGGCGCGCCGCCACCCCGCCCGTGGTCGCGCCCGCGGCTACCGCGCCTCCAGCACGGCCGCGAAGAACCCGTCCATGTCGTCCCGATGCGGCAGCGTCACAAGGAAGCCGCGCGGATCCACGAATCGTTGCAGTTCGGCGGGCAGGATGCGGCGCGCGTCCAGGACCCGGAGGCCGGCACGCGAAGCGATCAGCGCCTCGACACGATCCGGTCCCTCCTCGGGTTCCAGGCTGCAGACCGAGTAGACGATTCGTCCGCCCGGTGCGACCAGGTCGGCCGCCGCCTCCAGCGCCACCGCCTGCCGGGCGGCGAACTCGGCGATCTCCGGTTCGGTGCGGCGCCAGCGGATCTCCGGGTGACGCCGGATGATCCCGGTCCCGGAGCAGGGCGCGTCGAGGACGATCCGCTCGAATCCGGGCCGCAAGCCAGGCCGGGCCGCGTCGGTGACCAGGCACAGAACATCCCGCGACCCGGTGCGTGCCAGGTTTTCCTCGAGGATCCGCAGCCGGGCCCGGGTGCGATCGGCGGCGATCAGGAGGACAGTCGGCCGCCCGGGGGGTGCACCAGCCAGGCGATCGGCGATCGCCAGGATTTTTCCGCCGGGAGCGGCGCACAGGTCGAGGACCCGATCTCCGCTGCTCAGAGGTTCGACCAGACGCGCGACGATCTGCGACGCCTCGTCCTGGATGTAGAAGAGACCCTCGCGAAAGGCCTGGCTCGTCTGGGGCGTGCCCTCCTCGACCCGGAGAGCCTCGTCGGGGAGGACCGACGACGGGACGACGCGGATTCCCTCGTGCGCGAGACGCTCCCGGAGAGCGACGGGGCCGCCGGCCCGGGCGGTCGATCGCAACACCAACGGCGCCGCCTGGTTCATCGCCTCCATGATCGCCGCGGCACCCTCCCGGCCATACCGGCTCAGGAAGCGCGCCGCCAGGAAGCGCGGGAACGAGTGGGTCTCGGCGAGCCACGCGTCCTCAGGGAGAGCGGGGTCGATCGCCAGGGCCGCGTCCTTCTCCCCGGAATCGATCAGGCGGCAGCAACCGCGCAGGACACCGTTGGCGAACGCCGCCGCCGATCGCCCGCAACGCCGCCGCACGAATGCCACCGACCCGTTGACGGCGGCAGACGCGGGGATGCGGTCCAGGAACAGGATCTGATAGAGCGCCAGACGAAGCGCCTCCAGGACCGGCGGATCGATGTCGGCCGGCGGGCGGCTGGAGACGCGGGCGATCAACCGATCGAGATCGGATCGGCGGCGCAAGACACCATTGACCAGCGTGGTTGCCAGGGCCCGGTCCCGGGCCGCCATCAGGGATGGAATCCGCGCCAGCAGCGAGGCGGCAGGGGCGCGCCCCGATCCGACCTGATCCAGGATCGTCAGGGCAGCGTCCCGGGCGCCCGGTTCAGGCTGGGGTCGTCGCGCCAAAGATTTCACCGGCACGCACCAGCCGGCCGTTGACGGCGTCGCGCGCCGAGATCGCCCGTCCCCCGGGGAAGCGCATCTCCAGGATCTCCATCCGGCTGCCTCCCTGGCACCCGACGATCAGCCGGCCCCCGCCTCCCGCGAGGATTTGCCCGGGGACGGTGCGCGTCGTCGCTGCTCGCGCGCCAGCCTCCCCGGTCCTTTCCGGGGGAACACGGAAGGAAACCTCGGCGCGCAGGATCTGGACGATGGCCCCGCGGTGCGTGGTATGCGCCACCGGCCAGGGATTGCATCCCCGCACGCGGTTGGCGATCGACTCGGCGTGCGCGGTCCAGTCGATGAGACCGTCCTCTTTCTTGAGAGGAAGCGCCGTGGTCGCCTCGGCGCGATCCTGCCGGCGCGGCTCGAGGATGCCGCGTCCGAGCTGATCGATAGTCTCGACCAGGAGCGGCGCCCCGAGGGCCGCCAGCCTCGGCGTCAGTTCGCCCGCGGTGTCCTCGATCCCGACCGGGCAATCGCGCTGCAGCAGGATGTCGCCGGTATCGACACCGGCGTCCATCTTCATCGTCGTGACCCCGGTGATCTTCTCCCCCGCCATGAGGGCGCGCGCGATCGGCGCCGCGCCCCGGTACTTCGGCAGGAGGGAGGCGTGCAGGTTGAGGCAACCGCGGGGCGGGATCCCCAGGATCTCCGGTGGCAGGATCTGCCCGTAGGCGACCACCACCATGACCTCCGGCGTCAGCGCCGCCAGGAGTTCGGCGAACCCGGGATCGCGCACCGACGCGGGGTCGAGGACCGGCAGCCCGAGATCGAGGGCGGCCTTCTTGACGGGTGACGGGGCCGGGGAATCCGACTGCCGGCGACGCGGCCGGTCGGGTCGCGTCACGACGGCGGCAATCGTGTGCCCGGAGTCGTACAAGGCTTGCAATGCGGGGACCGCGAACTCCGAAGTCCCCATGAAGACGAGGCGCATGGCGGCCGTCAGGCAGGCACCAGCTGCCAGTCCCCCTCGCGGATCCGTTTCTGGACCTTCTTCTTGATGAACCGGCGCTTGAGGGCGCTCAGGTGATCGATGAACAGCCCGCCGTTGAGGTGGTCGATCTCATGATTGAACGCCCGCGCCATGAGTCCCTGTCCTTCGAGCGTCCGCACCTTGCCGTCCAGGTCCATCGCCTCGACGATGCAGCGATCGGGGCGCCTGACCCGTTCCGTGAAGCCGGGCAGGCTGAGACACCCCTCGTCCTCGACGTGCGACCCCGAGTTCTCCACGACGCGTGGATTGATCAGCACCAGCACGTTGCCCGGCTTCTCGCCCGCAGTGATGTCGACCACGGCGACCTGCAGCCGCACCCCGACCTGATTGGCTGCCAGCCCGACCCCGGGTGCGGCATACATGGTGTCGAGCATGTCCTCCACCAGCCGCCGGATGTCCGGCGTGATCGCCCGAACCGGTTCGGTCCGGACGGCAAGCGCCTCATGCGGATAGCGGAGGATCGGCAAAACGGCCATGCGCCCGATTGTGTAACACCCGGGCCGGGACCGTCAATTGGCGGGCTAAAAGCCAGACGGGGACCGCTGAGTGACTTACGTCCTCCGGACGCACCTCGACTCCTTCGGACTCTCGTTCGCCCTGATCCCACATCCTGTCCTCCCAATCGCAGCCTCCGGCCGCTTCAGGAAGCAGGCTATTACTCCAGCGATTTATCGGTCAACCTGGGGACGAATTTCGGGAGGGTGGACACGAGTACCAGTTGGCCATCGAGCTTGATTCCCGATTCCCCACGCCCTTGTACAACTCCGGGAACGACCTGCTACTCCAAGGCGAGTTCCGCCGGGCGGTCCGTCTTTTCTCGAAGGCGCTCCGCCTCCACCCAACCGATGTCTGGGCGCTCAACAACCGCGGGCTGGCTTACTCGATGCTGGGAAAGCGGGAAAAAGCGCGCCGGGAATTCGAGGCTGCGCTCGATATCGACCCTGGATTCGAACCGGCCAAAGGGAACCTGGAATCGCTGCCTCGCTGAACGCTCAGCGCTTCTGGCCGCCCTTGTCCTGCCCCCGGTTTGACCCGGACCCACGCGACGATCCGGAACCCTGGCTTGATTTCTGACCCCGTGCCTCGCCGGAGGAGCGGCCTCGATTGCTGTCGCGGGCGGCAGGGGGCGGGTTGGATTTGGGAGCCGCCGGCTGGTCAGGCGGCTTTACCCGCTGCCGCCTGGCGCCCTGGAACAACTGCTCGATGTAGCGGCCGCTCCGCCCTTTCGGGGTCGTGGCGGATGGCTTGTCTTGACCCGGTGCCGGCGTCGCGCCGGGCCGTGCGGGGCTCGACCCGGGCCTGGCCGGCGGCACACCTGGGCTCTTGCGGGCCGCGGGCGGTGCAACGCGCCCTTGCCCTGTCTGGCCCTGTGCTGGCGGCCTGCGGGTCGTACCCGGCCTGACCCCCTGCGGGTCGCTGCGCTGCGTGCCGGGTCGATCGACCCGGGGGTTGGGCGCCGGGCGTGTTCTCGGCGGCGCCACCGGCGTTTCGATCCGGCGTGGACGCGGTGTCCCTTCGCGGACCTGGCTCCGGGGGCGCACTCCGGGGCCCTGCACCTGCGGGGCTGACGGACGGATCGCCTCGCGTTTCGGACGAGCAGGCACCGGGGTCGCCTGCGCCCGACCGGCCGGGGCCGGCGTCCGGGCCGCCCGACGTTCGAGATTCCGGAACGGTACGGGCCGATCGGCATTGCCCTCGGGGAAATCGACGCGCCCGGTTCGCACTTTTTCCGAGAGTGCACGGGCCCGTTCGGGCCGCGCCGCCACATCGCGGGGCGAGAAGTGCGGCAGTCGTCCGGTCACCGTCACCCGTCCTACCGCGGGCAGCCGGTCCGGACGCATCGCGTGTCGTGCCTGATCGCGCGCGCTGAAGTGGCCGACCGGGACGAACCTCCAGGCGCGGCCATCGAGGTGGCGGGGATCGTAATGTGCCGGGTGGCCGACATGGGCGCCGTGGAAAACGGCGCGGTTCCAGTAGTTCAGCGGGCTCCATCCGACATAGCCGGTGCCGACCGCGAAGCTGACCCAGGCGCCGCGCCAGACGCCGCCGGGAATCCAGACCCAGCCGATGTTGACGAGGTGGTCCCAGCGACCATACCGGTACGGCGCCCAGCCCCACGCGTCATACGAGGCCCAGAGCCAGCCGGTCGAGCTCCACGACCAGTAGCCGTTCCAGTACGGGGCCCAGGATCCGTAGTACACGGGGCGCCAGACCCAGCCATAGACCGGCACATTGTGCCAGGCCCCGTAGTAGGACAGCTCGTAAGCGTAAGGACGCACTTCGGGCGGGATCTCGGCTTCGGCCTCGGCCGGGATTTCCTGATTGCCCTCGAACGCCTCGCGGCGATCGGCGCAGAATTCATCGAAGTCGTCCAGACGGCGGATGTTGAAGGTCTCCGGATTGGCCGGGGCCTCGCCGGGCCGCACGGAGCTCCTGTAGCCGGAACGGATCAGGACGGATCCGCGGTCACCCGAGAGTTCCGCGCTGCCGCGGAACACCGCCACCCGTGTCGAGCGGGCGTCGGTCTCCAGGCGGTATGACCCGCCCGACATCAGATAAATCGATCCGGCCTCGGTGTCGATGCGGAAGGCCTTGTCACGCGGGTCGGGTTCGACGGCGTCGATCCGGACGGTCCCCGACTGGAGCGCCAGCAGGGTGGTCTTCTCGAACCGGCCGGCCACGTCGGCCATAGTCGTGAATTCGAGGGCGGTCTCGTCCTCCAGCCAGACGACCGAGCCGTCCGCCAGCACGATCTCGACGCGCCCACCGTCAGCGACGACGACGTCGCCCTGGGTCACCGGCGCGTTGACGCCGCTCTCGGCCGGCTCGCCGCGCTGGGCCGGCCGGATCGTCAGGCTGTCTTCGAGGTACCGGACGCGGGCGAAGGTCGAACCGAACTGCTCCTCGGCGACTTGCAACTCCTCGGCCCGGAGATCGCCGGGCGCACCCGGCACCGCTGCCACCAATCCCACAAGGATGAAGCTGCCAACCGTTCCGACCATCCGATGTTTGAGCATGACGTGACCAACCTGCCTTCCCAGAACCGGCTCGATCCGGTTCCCGTCGATCTCAAATAGCCAATTCCGTGCCATGACCTGGTTCCTGGAGAACCCCTGCAAATCGGGCCTTTCCAGCCGGAGGCACCGGGTGGCGCCAGGCTCCGGATCCGGAGTGTCCACTCCCCGGGGGCCGGTGTCCCCTTCAAGGGGCCGACCGTCCTGATTCAGGGACAAGCCGCCTCCGCCCTGCAGGTTTATACTCCAGACATGCGCCCGTTGCACGCTGGAACTCGCCTCGATCGCCGCTCCCCGGTCGCGGCCTGCCTGAGCTTGTTGGTGCTCGCGGGGGTGGTTTTCCACGCTGGGCTCACACCGGGCGCGGCCGCGAAATCGGGCAAGGAGGAGAAACCCGATCGTCAGGACAACGTGGAGAAACCGAAAATCCTGTTGAAGTCCGACCCCGCGGTCGGCTTCACCCCGGTGACCGCCACGGTGACGGGGCTGCTGAGCGGCATCCGGCGCGACGATGGCAACTACTGCCATGCCGCGGTCACTTGGGTGCTGGTCTGGCCCGGTCAGCGCGAAGAGGACGCCCAGAAGGTCCGGGAAGATCCGGCCTGCCTGCACGCCGAGGACGAGGTCTCCGTGGACCTCGCTTACACGAAGGTCTTCGATCTGGAGCGCCCGGGATCGTACCTGGTCCGGCTGGAGATCGAGGGCAAGGACCACACCCGGGTCCGATCGGCCTTCACGAAGATCCAGGTGCTGAGAGTCCAGTAGCTCAGCGCTTGCCGTCGGGCGGTGCCTCTTCCGTGGGCGGGACTTCCCCGGCCGGCGGCTCGCCCTTCTCGACGTGGTCGAGGAACTTGCCGCGGATGCGGTCGAGGAGCCGCTGCTCGGCGCGCTCCTTCGCTCCCGCGACCGCCTGGCGGGTCGTGGCGCGCGTGTCGAGCCGGAACCCGGGGCTGGCAAGACTGCCGTTCAGGTTGAAATGGACCGCCAGTCGGCCCGCATCGGTCAGCCGCGCCAGGCTGCCGTATTTCTCCACCATGCCACCCGTCGCTTCCTCCGAGAAGCGGGCGGAGGCGTCGAGATCGAGCGTCGCATCCAAGCCGACCCATCCACGGCCGTCGAGATCCAGATCGGCGGAATGCAGCGTCAGGTCGGTGGTGCGGGCGCGGCGATCGCCGATTGCCAGGGTCCCCTGCAGGTATTCGAAGGGAGTCTCCTCCCGGCCGATCCCCTTCCCACCCGCCACTTCGAGCAGGGTGGCGATCTGCCGCAGGACACTGAACGAGGTCAGAACTCCCTCGCGGATCTCGATTGACCCGGTTCCCCGCACGCTGTCGAGGATCGGATCCATCTCCACGCCGGTCGCCTGAAGGTCCAGTCCCCCCGTGAGCCGGCCGCGCAGGAGGCCCCGCAGCCCGGGGTCATAGGCGGCCAGGAGTGGCTCCACGTCCACCGCCTGGAGCCCGACCCGCAGCGTGGTTGCCGGCTCCGAGCCACCCAGTGTCAGGTCGGCCTCCCCACCGAGCCGCCCGCCGTAGAAGTCGCCCTGCAGATCGCGCAGGGCCAGGGTCGCGTCCGCCATCGAAACGGAGGCCTTCACGTTGGCGAGGTCGAAAGTCTGAAAGCGGACCGCTTTCAGGTCGATCCGCCCAACGCCGGTGACCTGGGAAATCAGACCGCCGCGACGATCCAGATCCGCGGCCGCCGATTTCCGGGTCGATCCGCCGGCCGGGGCCCCGGGCATGGAGCCGCCCGCCGCCACCGGCGTGAACAGCGCCAGGATCTGATTGAAATCGAGCCGCGGCGAAGCGAGTTCGAACCGCACGCGCGGACGCTGGAAGTTCTCCACCTCGAGCGATCCCCCGATCGAGGAGTCTCCAATCCGGACGGTGAAGTCCTTCAGGGCCGCCTTCTGGCCATCCACCGTGACGACCCCGGAGATCCCTTCGATGGCGCGGGTCATCCCGGCGTCCCGGTAGCGCAGGTCGCCCAGCGCCAGCGTCCCGCGGAAGCGGACGTCCTCGGGGGCCTGCAACGGCAGGACCGCCTCCCCCTGGATGTCAACACGCCCGCCGACCTCGAGCCCGGTCGGTTGGACGACGCCGGTCCAGGGAAGGACCAGGGCCAGGTCCTCGGCACGCAGCCCGCGGGATGACAGGTTGAGCGCCAGTGTCGGCCGCCCGTCGCGATCGGCAAGCAGGGCCCGGGCCCGCAGCCGGCTCCGGCCGATGCCCGCTTCGAGATCGAGCCGCGTCTCGCTCCCGTGTCCCCAGCCCTCCACGGTGGCGTCGATCGGCGCAACCTCGAGCTTCAGGCGCCGCCCGGGGGCCAGCCGGTCGTCGTAGATCAGGAGGGTGCCGCCACGGATCGTCGCCTTCTCGACCGCGACACTGAAGCCGGTCGGGGCCGGCGCGCCTCCGGCCGGGGCGCCACCGGCCGACGCACCGCGCGCCACCAGGTCGTCGAAGTTCCACCGGCCCTGGGAATCCCGGTGCAGAGCGACCGCCGGCTGGTCGAGCCGGATCGACCGCACCACCAGCCGGCCACGCAAGAGCGGCAGGATCGCCACCCGGATCGACAGCGACTCGACCATCAAGTCGTAGACTTTGTCCGGATGGATCGCTGACGCGACGCGCAGCGGCCCGGCGGCGATCCGGGGCGACGGGAGAAGACGGAACGACAGCGACCCGACGTCGACGCGACGCCCCGTGGCCCGGGCGATCTGATCGGTGAGCAGCGGCCGGTACCGGTTGACGTCCACCAGTTGCGGCAACGCGATGGCGGCGACGAGAAGCAGCACCAGCGCCGTGCCGGCAAGGATCAGAAGGATGCGGATCGATCGCGACATGGGGTCCGGGCCTCCGGAATCGCCCGGGGACGATCAGGATACCTTGGTTTCGTGTACCGCTTCGATGTAGGCACGTGCCAGGTGCCGCATGCGCGAGTAGCCGAGCAGCGCCGACCAGCGCGCCGATTTAAGACTCTTCTGGATCGCGGGCAGCCGTTCCCGGGCGGCGCGCTCCCCGAGGGCGACGCATTCCTCGAGCCGTGAGAAGTCGGCCCAGTGAACGTGATCGACATCGGGCTCGACCAGGACGTCCGCGAACCGGCACTGCATCGCCTTGAGCGCCTCGGACTTGATGGCGTTGGCCCGCACCATGAGATTGAGACCGTTCCGGAACCCCTTCGTGTCCTCGATCTCCTTCGAGACATCCACGGCGATCACCACATCGGCGCCCTGCCGCAGTGCCGGCAGGACCGGGATCTTCGAGGTCCATCCGCCGTCGACCAGCAGCCGCCCGTCGAGCGACGTCGGTGGCAGCAGACCCGGGACGGCACTGCTGGCGCTGACCGCCCGCCGCAGCGACCCGTGGGTCAGCAGGACCTCCTCGCCGGTGTTGATGTCGGTGGCGGTCGCGCTAAACGGGATCGAGGTGCTCTCGATCGTGACATCGTCGAGCAGGGCGTTGATGTCGTGCTCGAACTGTTGCGCCGAGATCCACGAGGTCTTCGCCATCGAGAACGAGTAGAAGATCCCTTTCTTGATGAGCGACATGAAGTTGTTCAGGAGGCGGGGGCCGGACTCTCGGCTCTCCTTGAGGAAGTCGAACCGGGCCCGTTTGAAGGCGCTGCTGTACAGGAAGTGCCGGAACTTCTCGATGGTCGTGGTGGCGTTCCTGGTGGTTGCGTAGACCCCGCCGATGAGCGCCCCGATGCTGGTTCCGACGATCAGATCGACCGGAATTTCGTTCTCTTCCAGGACCTTCAGCACTCCGAGGTGCGCCAGCCCGCGCGCCGCCCCGCCCCCCAGGGCCAGCCCCACTTTGAACCCGTCACGCATCCGCCGGCTCCCGTGCCGCACCGCAACCGCGCTGACGGATCAATATAGGGTGCGATCCGTGGGATGGCCACGCGGGACGGGCGCTTTCGGGAGGCCACCGGCGGCCTGTCGTCTCGCGGGGCGCGGCCGGCGCCGGCGTCCAAACCGGCAGCAAGATTGGACCGGGCAGGCGGGACAGTCCGGCCGGGAGGGCCGGCAAAGCCCTCGGCCCAGGGCGATCAGGTTCAGGTGAGCGGTGAGACAGCGGGCCGGCGGGATCGCCGCCCCGAGGATGGCATGGCTGACGGCGCGGGTCGCGGTCGGCGGGACCCAGCCGAGCCGGCGGGCGATCCGGTGGATGTGGGTATCCACCGGGAAGGCGGGCCGGTCGCAGGAAAAGAGAAGCACGCAGCAGGCGGTCTTCTCCCCCACCCCCGGGAACCCGGTCAGGAATTCCCTCCCCTCCTGCATCGGCATCCGGTTGAGAAAGCCAAGATCCAGATCGCCGCGTTCGTCGCGGAGGCGGCGGAGAACGCCGAGGATCGTCCGGCTCTTGATCCGCGACAATCCCCCGATCCTGATCGCGCTCTCAACCGGCCGCTCGCCCGCCCGCAGCACCCCCTCCCAGTCGGGGAACTGCGCGCGCAGGCTGTGCCAGGCCCGGTCGCGGTTGGTGTCGCTGGTGTTCTGCGACAGGATGGTGAGGATCAACTCGTCGAGCGGCGGCAGTCGCCGTGGAGAGGCCGGACGACCGAACGCACGGTCGAGGCGATCGAGCACTTCACGAATGGCGACTGGACGCGGTACCGCGAGGCGTCGCGCGCCGGCGCGACCGGCCGCGGCGCCACGACCCGCCGTGGGAGCGCGCCTCACCGGGACGGTGCCGGGAGTCCCGTGAACCGGCCGTCGGTCAGCGCAAGATCGTCGTCCGTCCCGGTGGCACCGTCGGTGCCGGCGCTCGTCAGGGTGTAGGTCCGGCCGTCGGACCGGTACTCGAACGGCCGCCCCCAGGCGTCGGCCGTCACTGCGAGCCGCAGCTGTGCAGGCACGATCCCCGCCATGGCGTCCTGGATCGTGGAACCTGCCGGATAACCACCCCGGTCGAAGGTCGCCGCCTCCAGGGCCCGGCCGATCGTCTCCATGTCGCTGCGGGTCGCCGTGATCTTGCCTTGATCGACGGCGCGCACGACGTGCCCGGCATACTCCTCGCCGGTCTTTCCGCACCCGAACGCCAGGCCGATCGCCAACAGCGCGGCGATACCCATCGTGCCCTGCCGGCAGCTCCGACTCATCGGCCTCCCCTGGCGGTGCGACCTTCTACGCACCAGCATGCTATCATCCCCCGTGAGGCGTCACTCATGACACCGAGTCGGGTCACGCGGCGAGGCCTGCTGCGGCGCGCGGCGGGTGGATGTCTGACCGCCATGGCGATTCTGATGGCGACCCGGACCGGCAATCCCGGCATTTCAGAAATGGACCACCCCGGCGAGGATCTGAACGCCGTCGCCCGTCGGCGAATGGTCGAAGACCAGATCCTGCGACGCGGGGTGAAGGACGCGCGGGTGCTGGGAGCGATGCGCCGCGTCCCGCGTCATCTGTTTGTGCCCGAATCCGAGAGGGCGCGCGCCTACGAGGACGGGCCGCTGCCGATCGGCGAGGGGCAGACGATCTCGCAACCGTACATCGTGGCATTGATGACCGAGGCGCTCCAGGTCGGCCCGAACGACCGGGTGCTGGATGTGGGCACGGGGTCCGGGTACCAGGCGGCGGTCCTGGCCGAGATCGTGAAGGAGGTCTTCTCGATCGAGATCCTGGATCGGTTGGCGGCCGACGCGACGCGGCGTCTCGCCGACCTCGGCTACCGGAACGTGACGGTGCGCGTCGGCGACGGCTGGTTCGGCTGGCCCGAGAAGGCACCGTTCGACGCCATCCTGGTGGCGGCGGCCCCCGAAGAGGTGCCGCGGGCGCTGATCGAACAGTTGAAGCCCGGTGGCCGGCTGGTGATCCCGGTCGGCGGGACCGGCCTGGCCGACGCCCAGAACCTGGTGCGGATCACCCGGACGGCGGAAGGCACCCGCCGCGAGACCCTCCTGCCGGTGCGCTTCGTGCCGATGACCGGCGAGGCGGATCGGAACGACTGAACGGCCCGTCATCACCGGGCGAATCGAAACCCCTGACGAGGAGAGGCATGGCGAAGGGCGAGGTGAAGGGAAGCAAGGTGATCACACCACGGAGCGAGGACTACTCGCGCTGGTACACCGACGTCGTCCTCCAGTCGCAGATGGCCGACTACTCGCCGGTGAAGGGGTGCATGGTGATCCGGCCGCTCGGTTACGCCGTGTGGGAGGGGATGCAGCGCGAGCTCGACGCCCGCTTCAAGGAGACCGGTCACCAGAACGCCTACTTCCCGCTCTTCATCCCCGAATCGTTCCTGCACAAGGAAGCGAAGCACGTCGAAGGCTTCGCGCCGGAATTGGCGGTAGTGACCCACGGCGGCGGGAAGAAACTGGAAGAGCCGCTGGTCGTCCGTCCGACTTCCGAGACGATCATCTACGCGATGTTCGCGAAGTGGATCCAGTCGTACCGCGACCTGCCGTTGCTGATCAACCAGTGGGCCAACGTGGTGCGCTGGGAGATGCGCACGCGGCTGTTCCTGCGCACCACCGAGTTCCTCTGGCAGGAGGGGCACACCGCCCACGCCACCGAGGCCGAGGCGGAGGAAGAGGCCCTGAAGATTCTCGACATCTACCGCCACTTCGCCGAGGACTACCTGGCGATCCCCGTGTACCACGGCCTCAAGACGGAGAGCGAGAAGTTCGCCGGGGCGCTTCGGACTTACTGCATCGAGGGGTTGATGCAGGACGGCAAGGCGCTGCAGGCCGGCACGTCGCACAACCTCGGGCAGAATTTCGCGCGCGCTTTCGAGGTGCAGTATCAGACCAAGGACGGCACCTGGGAGCATGTCTGGAACACCTCGTGGGGCGTGTCGACCCGACTGATCGGCGCCCTGGTGATGGCGCACGGGGACGACAACGGCCCCTGCCTGCCCCCCCGGCTGGCGCCGGTCCAGGTGGTCCTGGTGCCGATCTGGAAGAGCGACGAGGAGAAAGCGCAGATCACGGAAGCCGTCACCCGGATCGTTGACGACCTCAAGGGGAAGGTGCGGGTCACCGCCGACCTGCGTGACGAGATGTCGCCCGGCTGGAAATTCAACGAGTGGGAACTCAAGGGTGTGCCGCTGCGGCTGGAGATCGGCCCGCGCGATCTGAAGGCCGGGCAGGCGACGGTGGTGCGCCGGATCGACCGGCGCAAGACGCCGGTCCCGCTCGACGCCCTCCCGGCCCGCGTCCCGGAAATGCTCGAGGAGATCCAGCGCGACATGCTGGAGAGGAGCCGTGTCCTCCGCGACGCCGGCACGCACGAGGCGGAAGATTATGCCGTCTTCCAGCAGGACCTCGACGCCAAGGGTGGCTTCTACCGGGCCTGGTGGTGCGGGTCCCCCGACTGCGAGCAGCAGGTCAAGGACGAGACCAAGGCGACGATCCGGTGCATCCCGATGGACGGCAACCACGGAAGCGGCCGCTGCATGCGCTGTGGCGCGCCCGCGTCGCGATGGGTCTATTTCGCCCGCGCCTACTGATCGCCGCGGCGCTCGTCGTCGCCGCGTTCGTCGTCGCGACGGTTGCCGGCGGCGCTCCGGCGGCGGTCGCCCGCCCGGCGTCCGGGTCGGAGCCGTCGCCCACTCCGTCTCCCGTCCATGTCCGCTTCGTCGAGCCGGCGCCGCCGGGGCTCATCCTCGGTGAGACCCGCCTGACCGTCGAAGCGTCGACCGACGACGGAACGCCGATCGTCCGGGTCGCGATCGAGGTCGATGGTCGGCAACTCTCGGTCCTGACGACCCCGCCCTACACCTTGACGTGGGACGCCGGCTCGCGCTTCCTCCGTCTGGTCCTGAGGGCCATCGCCACCGACGCCCGCGGGCGCACCGGCGAGACGACCCTCGAAGCGCGGCCACTGCTGGTCGGGCAGTACGAAGAAGTCCGCCTGGTGACTCTCTACGCTATGCCCCGGGACCTGAAGGGCCGGCCGCTTCCCGATCTGACTCGCGAGGACTTCACCGTCCTCGAAGACGACGTGGCCCAGACCCTGACGCATTTCAACCCGGGCCGCACGCCGCTGACCATTGCCCTCCTCCTCGACGCCAGCAACAGCATGAGCCTCGGAGGGAGGATCGATCTCGCCCGCAAGGCGGCGGATGACTTCGTGGATCGGGTCGAGGCCGGGGACCGCCTGGTCGTGCTGCATTTCAACGACACGCTGCACGGCGACGTGACCCCGGCCGGCCGCGCCCGCGCCAAGGAGGCGATCGCCGCCGTCCGCACCGGCGGCGGCACCGCCCTGTACGACGCGATCGTGAAAACCGCCGAGGGGCTGGCGGCGGTCGAGGGCCGCCGCGTCATCGTGCTGCTTTCAGACGGGCGCGACCAGGCGCTGGACGCGAACGAGCCGGGAAGCCTGTTCCTCTTCGAGGAGGCCCTGGAAAAGGCGCACCGCGCCGAGACGACCGTCTATACCATCGGCCTCGGGCGTCGTCTCGATCGCGAGATGGACCTGGCCGGACGGCATAGCGTGAAGGAGATCCTCGACACCTTCGCCCGGGAGACCGGCGGCCGCTCCTGGTACCCGGACCGCGCCGGCGACCTGGCGGGTGTGTACCGTCAGATCGTCGAGGACCTGCGTCATCAGTATGCCCTGGGGTATTCGTCCACCCATCGCGCCCGCGACGGCGCCTGGCGGCGAATCACGGTGCGCGCCCGCGGCGCCGCCGAGGTCCAGGCCCGCGGCGGCTACTATGCGCCGGGCACGGGCACCGGGATGTCGAGCGAGGCCCCCTGATTCAGCCACAGGGAGAAGGATGATCCGGAGCAGGACAACGATCGGTGCACAACTTCATGAAGGCGGCCGGAACAGCCGGCGCTGGTGGACGGCGCTGGCGTGCCGCTGCTGAACCGGTGCGTTGAGCCGACATATTCTGAGAGGGTCGCTCGGTGATGCAGTCCGACATGACACGCTGGTTCAGGAGGACGGCGTCGCAAATAACGACGTGGCTAGGGTCACTGTTTTCAGCAATTCGGGATGCCAAGCGATCGGCGCGATACACCCGAAAATGGATTCGGCCATGTCTGCCTTCAAAGCCGGATGCTCTCCTGTATGTCCCTGCCGGCGTGATCGGAAATCGGGGGATAAGTCTTCATCCCGATGAGCAGTTGGCAAAGTTGGCATTGTGGAGATCAGAGAGTTATCAACTACTCTTTGCAGCATTGCGTAATGACCCATCGATTAATACACAACAGTTGGGGCAGGCTGCACTTCACAATGGGTACTACCCGACTCCGGATGCGGAAATCTACGCAGCAATGATCTTGGAGCGAAAGCCAAGCCGTATTGTTGAGGTGGGATCAGGCTATAGCACACTGGTCGCCCGAACGGCAGCTCGTTACGCCGGCTGCAATACAAGAATCGTGGTGATCGACCCCTCCCCCCGCACTGATGTGCACGCCGCAGCGGACGAGGTGATCCTTCGACCGGTCGAGGAGGCTGGGTTAACCGACTTTGATTGGACCAGCGGTGACCTGTTGTTTATAGACTCAAGTCACATCTGCCGGACTCGTGGCGACCTTCCGTGTCTCTATTGTCAGGTCTTGCCGGCCCTTCCGGCCGGTGTCCTTGTACATGTTCACGATATCTTCCTGCCCTTCGACTATCCCAATGTCTATGATGACCGGTGTTATACAGAGCAGTATCTGTTACATTGTTTGCTTGCTCATTCCCAGCGATATCATACGGTATTGGCTACGCATTGGCTGGCCAGGGAGCACGGTGACCAGTTAAAGGCCGTGTTTGGTGACGCGGTCGCTCGTGACCCGCTGTTCTTCGGGGCCTCATACTGGTTTGAAATTCGCACCGACGCCCCGGAGCATTAAGAGTTGACACGGATCAGGCGGCGGACCCTGGGAGAGGCGCAACCTTGAGGCGTGATCTCCGGATCAGCATCAGGTTGCGCGCGTAGACGACGAGGCCTGCCGACTGGCCAATCGTGAAGACCGGGTCGCGCCGGTACCAAGACGCGTAGAGGAAGAGGACGACGCTGGACTGGCGCCGCTCGCTCGCCATCCACTGAACCAGGAAGCGGCCCGCGAACAGCGCCTGCCCGATCAGGCCGAAGAGATCCCAGGCGTCAGCCGTCATCCTTCACCTCGTAGCGCAGTTTGCGGCGCTTCATCCAGCGCACGGCGAGCAGGTCCGCGAAGGCCGGCACCAGGCGGTTGGCGATGCGGTACTTGGAGGCGCCGCGGACCCGCGGGCGATGACCGACCGGAACTTCGCGCACCCGGCAGCCCTCCATCCGGAGCAGTGTCGGCAGGAAGCGGTGCATCCCCTCGAAAAGCACGACCCGATCGAGGGCCTCGCGGCGGAACGCCTTCAGAGAACAGCCGGTGTCGGCGATGTTCTCGTCGCTCAACCGGTTGCGGATCGCATTGGCGATGCGTGAGGAGGCACGGCGGGCGAAGGTGTCGTGCCGGCGGACCCGCCTCCCGACGACGGCATCCCACCCCTCGAGCGCCTCGAGCAGCCGCGGGATGTCGGCCGGGTCGTTCTGCAGGTCGGCGTCGAGCGTCACCACGACCGGGCCGCGGGCACGCCGGAACCCGGCGTCCATGGCTGCCGACTGGCCCGAGTTGCGGGCCAGCGCCACCAGGCGGACCCGCGGGTCGGTGACCCGCAGCCGCCGGATCTCCGCGTCGCTGCCGTCGGTGCTGCCGTCGTCCACGAAGAGGATCTCGAACGCCTGGCCGTGGCCCGCCAGCGCCGTCGTGATCTCGGCATGCAGGATCGCCAGATTGTCGCGCTCGTTGTAGACCGGCACCACCAAGGACAGGGCGCAGTCCGGTGTGCGTGTCTCGGTCATCGGCAGGTGTCCGCCGCAGGGCGACCCCTCAGTTGAAGATCCAGAACCGCCGCAGGAGGCTCATCCGGCGGTGGCGGCGCCCCTCCTCCGGGGTCAGGAGTTGAGGCGCCAGGCGCGCCTTCCACTTGAAGATCGCCGCTTCGTCGATCCGCCGCAGGACCGGGAACAGGATCCGCCGGGCGGGACTCCCCGGATCGAAACAGAAGGACGCGTTGAAATCGATGACCCACGGCCGCCCGTCGGGCGCAACGAGGATGTTGTCCCGTTTGCGCAGGTCGAGATGCGCGACGCCGCGCGCGTGGATGTCCCTGACCAGCGCCGTCAGGCGTTCGAACAGCGCTGGTACCGTGCCGGGGCTGCGGGCGCAGAACCGGGTGATCCACTCCCCGTCGATGTGCTCGATCATGATGCCGGCCCCGCCGCGGTCCTCGCCGTAGCAGCGCGGGATCCCCGGCAGCCCGGCGAGACGGCGCAGGGCCCGAACCTCGTGGGCAATCTGGTGGCGGCCCAGCAGGCGCACGATCCACGACTTGCCGGAAAAATCCTTGAGGATGAGATCGTCGGCGCCGTGCGACAGTTTCTTGATGTCGGCCTTGAACGGGCCGCCGGGTCGCAGGACCTCGACGGTCATGGTCCCGGCCGCCGCCTCCAGCGGCTTCGCCACGTTGATCTCCTGTGCTATAGTCCCGTCACGCGAGGAACTGTGATTTTAGCATACGCGCCCGTCCCGTCCCGCGCGGCGCTCGCCGGCCGGCCGGCGCGTTCCCTGCACCCGGGACGCAATCTCACCAAGGCCGCCGTGACTGTCGTCGAGTCCGGCAGCGGTCCGATCGTGGTCAAGGATTTCGCGGCGAGCCCCTGGCCGATCCGCCGGTTCTTCGGGCCCTGGCACCTCGACCGCGAGGAACGGGCCTATAGCCGCCTTCAGGCGATCGCCGGGGTGCCGCGTTTTCTCGGACGCATCGACCCACAGGCGATCGCGGTCGAGTTCGTTCCCGGTCCAACTCTTGCCACCGTGCGGCCCGGGGACTTGCCGATGGCTTTTTTCGATCGACTCGATGCGATCGTCGCCGCGATGCACGCGGCGGGGGTCGCCCACGCCGACCTGCACCGGCACGATGTCCTGGTCGGCCCGGACGGTGGACCGTGGATCGTCGATTTCTCCACCGCCATCGTCGCGGGTCCGCGGCCCGACCCGCTGATCGCTCTGATTTTCCGACAGGCTTGCAGCGCCGACCGGCGCAGCGCCGCCAAGCTGCGATCGCGGCTGATCCCGGGCACGCCGGCGCCGGTGCCGCCACGCCCGGGGCTCTATGCCATCGCGGCCTGGATCCGCGATCGCGGCAGACGTCTCACACGCCCCCGGGGGCAGTGACACCGACGGGCAGCGTCTCGACATTGTCCAGGCGGCCGTCGTCCTTCAGGACCACCCGCAGCTCGTAAATCGGGCGCCCCGGCAGTTCAGTCGCCCAGTAGTCGAACGTCGACTCCCAGCGATCACCCGCCCGATCCACCCGGAGACGTTCGATCGATTCCGGGTCGATGAGGCTCGCTGCGATCACCCGCAGCCGGTCCTCGTCACCCGACGCCTGTTCGATCCGGAGGCGGTCGGTGTTGGACAGGATGAGGTCGGGGAGCATGCCGTCAAGGGCCAGGTGGCAGCCGATCATGGCCCGCGCCCCTGCCTCGTCGAGATCGAGAGAATCGCCGGCGATCGCGTCGTTGATCCGGCGCTGGGCCTCCTCGCGGGGCTCCGGTGGCACGCGGCCCGGGTTGGCGAGGAGCATCGTCCTCAAACCGCGCACGCCGATGACCCGCCACACCCCCGCGCAATCCTCTGTGCAGACGACGTAGAGGCGCAGCCGGGAAAGCGGCGGGCAGGGGATCCGATCGACCATCGCCTCCCCCGCTTCGACCGTGGAGACGGCGGCGTGCCGCGCCAGGGCCCGGGTCAGCGGCTCGGGCGGTTCCATCCACCCCGTGCCCCAGAGCAGGACGATGGCGATCGCCGCCACGGCGGCGCCCCCCAGGACTCCACCGATCCTCAGGAGGGGTTCCCCGCGCGGTGGTCCCGGTGCAGGAGCAGGTACTCCTGCGAACCGACCCGCCCGCGCAGGACCTCGGTCACGTCATCCGGAAGACGATCGCGGATCCGTTCGAACTGCGCCACCTCGATCACCAGATCGCGCGGCCCCGCCTTTTGCAGGTACGTGAGAACGCTCTCCGGGTTGTCGAGGATGGGGGAAAACCGCCGCGCGTAGAACACCCAGACGTCCCGCTTCTCCTTGGTCGTCGCGAACTCCGCCCCGGGTGTGAGGCGACGGGTGAATTCCTCCGCGAAACCGCGGAGGTTCTGTTGCCGGTTGACCCATGGCTCGAGGGCCGCGATCCCGACGCCGTGCGCGATCAGGACCGAGACGACTACGACACCGGCCGCGGCGTGCGACCGGCCGCGGGCATGGAGCACGTATGCCGCCAGCGCCCCGGCCGCGGACAGG
>JANNTZ010000030.1:0-14026 GCA_031394595.1 Acidobacteriota bacterium | reverse complement strand
CCCAGGAGCTGCAGGGAATCGCCCGGGTTTTTGACCGCCGTTCGCCAGCCGGTGGCCGCTCCCTGCGGGCGGGCATGCCGGAACCCGCCCAGGAGAATAACGCGCGGTCCGCCGGGACAATCGAGGTGCCGGGCCAGCTTGAGACTCTGCGTATATGGGATGACGGCGTCCCCCCGCCCGTGGATCAGGACGACCTCGGCCCGCAGGCGTCCGCGCAGGGAGTGCGCCGGCGACAGGTCTTCCATGAGCGACCGCACGCCCGGATCGAGCCCTTCGAGGAGCGCGGGGAAGCGCGCCGGATCGTCGTTCTGCACCAGGTCGAGGACGCTTCGCGCCGCGGGCCCGATCCCGTCGGCGAGCGTGTCGATCGACGCATCCGGCCGGCGGCGCCGCAGGTCGCCGATCGCCCGCAGCCGGGCGGCGTCCTGTCGGTCCGCGATCGCGTCGGCGTTTGCCGCCAGCAGCACCCACCGCCCTTCGGCCACCACCTCGCCTTCCCGGTCCACGCCACGATCGCGGTGCACACCCGTCGTCAGGAACAGGACAACCTCGGTGAGATCGTCGTAGCCGCCGAACAGCACCGCGAAGTCCGCCGGCGCCGCATGCTCCCCGGCGAGAGCGATCAGGGCCGGCCCCGCCGAGTAACTGAACCCCACGACGCCGGTCGGCATCCGCCGCGGCGCGATCGCCGTGCCGGGCCCCGCCGGGCCGGCCTTTCCGACGCTCAGGTCCCGTGGGCCCGGGTCATCCGGGCAGGCGTCGAGCCGGACCATCGCCGCGATCGCCGCCTGCACTTCGGCAACGTCCTCCCGTCCGACCCGCAGCGCCTTGAGGCCGGGGAAATCGGGCACCACGACCATGAACCGGTGGCGGGCGAGCGCCCGGCCGAGGGTCCGGAGCCGCGCATCGTCTTTCCCGGTGTCGATCAGACCGTGCACCAGGATCAGTCGCGCCCCCGGGGCCGTCACAGGATCGCAGTAGACATCGGCCACCCGTGGAGAGGATTCGGGTCCGGGATACGACCACAGCCGCGGTCCCCTCCCCTCCTCCGGGGTCGCGCCGACCGCCCAGACGTCGCCGAGCAGGGCAAACGCTTCACACATCACCCGTCCACGCGGCGTCAGCAGCAGGCCGACCGAAACCAGCAGGATCGACAACAGGAGAACCGGTACCCAGCGCTTCATCGGCGAACCCCGGAAGGCAATGCGGCGCGATGCTACAATCCGCGCCGTTTCATCACAAGCCCGCGGTCGTGCGGACGGCGTGCGCCGTCCTCGTCGTCCGCCCTGGAGACCCCGATCATGATCACCCGGATTGTCCGCGCCGCCGCCGGCGCTGTCCCCGCGGCGGCCCTCCGCCCCGCCGCCGGCGCTCTGCCGATTGCGGCGGGCATCGTTCTCGCCGTGGCCACCATCGCCGCCGCCACTACCCCAGCCCGCGCCGCCGAAGCGCCGCTGCTGGTCCGCGGTGGCACGGTCGTCACCGTGACCCATGGAGTCCTGGCTCCCGGGGACGTGCTGATCCGCGACGGGAAGATCGCCGCGGTCGCGGCGCGGATCGATCCACCGGCCGGTGCCCGCATCCTCGACGCCACGGGGCGCTGGGTGCTGCCCGGCCTGGTGGACATGCACTCGCACATGGGGGTCTACCCCTGGCCGTCGGTGAGCGCCAACTCGGACGGGAACGAGATGACCGATCCGATCAATCCCTGGATGCGCGCCGCCGACGCCCTGTGGGCCGAGGACCCGCAGTTCGCCCTGGCGCGGGCCGGCGGAGTCACCACCGTGCAGGTGATCCCCGGCAGCGGCAACCTGATCGGCGGTGAGGGAGTGACGCTGAAGCTGCGCCCCGCCGTCGATGCCCGCGACATGGTCTTCGAGGGGGCTCCGCGCGGCATCAAGATGGCGCTCGGGGAGAATCCGAAGCGGGTCTACGGCAGCCGGGACAAGACCCCCTCGACCCGGATGGGCAGCATGGCGCTGTTCCGCGACGCCTTCACCCGGGCCGGCAACTACCGGGCGAAGCGGGACGCCTGGCGGGCAAAGGATGCCTCTGATCGCGGCGCCCCGCCCGAGACCGATCTGAAGATGGAAGCGCTGCTCGACGTCCTCGAGGGGCGGGCGCGGGTCCACGTCCATTCTTACCGCAAGGACGAAATCCTGACCTTCCTCGAAATCGCCGACACGTTCGGTTTCAAGGTCGCGTCGCTGCAGCATGGTCTCGAGGCCTACAAGATCGCCGACGAGCTGGCGCGCCGGGACATCGCCGTGGCGACCTTCGCGCACTGGTGGGGATACAAGGTCGAGGCGATCGACGGCCTGCCGCACAACGCCGCCCTGCTGGCGCGCCGCGGCATCCGGGTCAGCATCCACTCGGACTCCGGTAACCTGATCCAGCGCCTTTACACCGAAGCGGCAGTCGCGGCGCGCTACGGCCTGTCGGAAGCCGACGCGATCGCGGCGATCACCATCAACGCCGCCTCCGGGCTGGGCGTCGCCGATCGGATCGGTTCGATCGAACCGGGCAAGGACGGCGACCTCGCCGTCTTCACCCGTCATCCCCTGGACGTCTACACGCTGGTCGAAGCGACGATCCTGGATGGCCGGATCGTGTACCAGCGCCCCTCCATTCCGACCTCTGCCGGCCTGCCACAACCGCCGGCGGCGCGCCGCGGTCAATCGGCCCCATCACCTGCCGAATTAGTGCCGCCCGCCGCCCCCGCGAATCCGCGCGGGCTGTACGCCGTGGTCGGCGGGCGGGTGTTCACCATGACCGGGGCGCCGATCGACGACGGCACCGTGGTCATCGAAGGCGGCCGCATCCGCGAGATCGGCGCCCGATTGCCGGTCCCCGCGGGCGCCACGGTCGTCGACGCACACGGCGCCTGGGTCTTCCCCGGGTTCATCGAAGCGCGATCCCATCTCGGCTTGGCGGAGATCGACCAGGTCGACGTCATGCGGGACGAGGACGAGGCGACCGATCCGGTGCTGCCACAGTTGCGCGCCCTCGACGCCTACTACACCGAGAGCGAGATGATCCCGGTGGCCCGGCTGCACGGCCTGACGGCGGCCTTCGCCGCACCCGGCGAGGGGAACGTGATCGGCGGTCTCGGGAGCGTCGTCCGCCTGGCCGGCGATTCGCCGCGCGCGGTCCTGATCAAGGAGAATGCCGCGCTGGTGATCAACCTGGGTGAAGCGCCCAAGGCGCGTTACGGCGAGCGGAACCAGATGCCGTCCACGCGCATGGGAACGGCGGCGCTGGTGCGCGACGCCTTCACCAAGGCGCGCGATTACCGGGCGCGCTGGGCCGAGTACCGGCGCAAGGCGGCGGAGACGGGGACGGCGTCGAAGGCGCGCAAGGGCAAGGAATCGAAGGCCCCCGAACTGCCCGACCGCGATCTGAAGATGGAGGCGCTGGTCCCGGCGCTCGACGGGACGCTGCCGGTGTTCGTCCGGGCCCATCGTTCCGACGACATCCTCACCGCGGTGCGCCTGGCTGAGGAGTTCGGCCTCACACTGATCCTCAGTCATGGTACCGAGGCCTGGAAGGTGGCGGCCACCTTGGCGGCGCGCAACATCCCGGTGGTGGTCGGCCCGGTCTCGACACAGCCCGAGGCGATCGAAACCCTCGGCGCGACCTACGAGAATGCCGCGCGGCTGCACCGCGCCGGGGTGCGGATCGCGTTCCAGGTCGGAGACGTCACCAACGCGCGGATGCTCCCCTACGAGGCCGGCCTGGCGGTGGCGCACGGCCTGCCATGGGAGGAGGCGATCCGCGCCCTGACCATCAACGCCGCCGAAATTCTCGGCGTCGCGGATCGCGTCGGCAGCCTGCGTCCGGGCCGCGACGCCGACCTCATCGTCACCGAGGGGGATCCCCTCCAGCCGCTGGCGCGCCTCCGGCATCTCATGATCGCCGGGAAGCCGATCCCGCTGACCAGCCGTCAGACCCGCCTGTACGAAACATGGTGGCCGGGAGACGGGCCGGTCGCGGCGACGGCAGACTGACCAGGGGAGGGTGGGAATGAGCCCGAACGCGATCGACCCGGTGTGCGGGATGCAGGTCAATCCCGACCAGGCCGCCGCCCGACACGACCACGGTGGCCGGACGTATTACTTCTGCTGCGCGGGATGCCGCGACCGGTTCGTCGCTGACCCCCGGCCGCCGATCGTCGCCTCCGGCGGGTCGCGCTGGACCTGCCCGATGCATCCCGAGGTGATCGCCGACCGTCCCGGTCCCTGCCCGATCTGCGGGATGGCTCTCGAACCGATCGACCCCGTCGCCGAAGGGGCGGAGGACGACGCCGAGCTGCGCGCCATGACGCGCCGACTCTGGATCGGCGCCGCCTTCACCACCCCGCTCCTCTTCCTGGCGATGTCCGACGCGGGCCTGCCGGACTGGATTCAACTGCTGCTCGCGACCCCGGTCGTCCTTTACTGCGGGGCGCCGTTCTTCGCCCGCGGCTGGACGTCGATCGTCCACCGCCGCCTCAACATGTTCACGCTGATCGCGCTCGGCACCGGGGCGGCGTTTCTCCACAGCCTGGTCGCCGTCATCGTGCCGGGTCTACTGCCGCCGGCCGGACACGGCCCCGGCGGACCCAAAGGCGGCGGCCCCGGCGGTCTCCATGGAGGTGGGCCCGGGGTCTATTTCGAGACTGCCGCGGTGATCATCGTCCTGGTCCTGGTGGGGCAGGTCCTCGAACTCAGGGCCCGCGCCCGGACCGGCGGCGCGCTGCGCGCCCTCCTCGGTCGGGCGCCGCGCACGGCGCGCCTCGTCGCTCCGGACGGCAGCGAGCGCGACGTCGCCATCACCACTGTCCATCCCGGCGATCGGCTGCGGATCCGTCCCGGCGAAAAAGTCCCGGTGGATGGCGTCGTCCGGGATGGGCGGAGCACGGTGGACGAATCGCTGATCACCGGCGAGCCAATCCCGGTCGAGAAGGGTCCTGACGACCGGGTGATCGGCGGCACGGTGAACGGCACCGGAACGCTGGTGATGACCGCCGAGCGCGTCGGGGCGGATATGATGATTGCCCAGATCGCGCGTCTGGTGGCGACGGCGCAACGCAGCCGCGCGCCGATCCAGAGACTCGCCGACGCGGTCGCCGCCCGCTTCGTGCCGATCGTCGTGTTGGTCGCCATGGCCGCCTTCGCCGGCTGGATGCTGTTCGGCCCCGAACCCCGGTTCGACCACGCGATCGTCGCGGCGGTGGCGGTCCTGATCATCGCCTGCCCGTGCGCCCTGGGGCTGGCGACCCCGATGGCGGTGATGGTCGGTGTCGGCCGCGGGGCCGCCGCCGGCGTCCTGGTCCGCGACGCCGAGGCGCTCGAAACACTCGCGCGGGTCGACACCCTGGTGCTCGACAAGACCGGAACGCTGACCGAGGGGAAGCCGCGCCTGTCGCGGGTGGTCCCAGCGCCGGGGATTTCCGAGGAGGATGTGCTGCGGTTCGCGGCGGCCGTCGAGCGCGGCAGCGAGCACCCATTGGCGGCCGCCATCCTGTCCGCCGCCGCCGAGCGCGGTCTGGACGGTGGCGCGCCCACCGACTTCCGCGCCGTTCCCGGCCAGGGCGTGAGCGCCACGGTCGACGGACGCGCCGTCGCGCTGGGGACCCCGCAGTTCCTCCGACGCGCCGGGGCCGATCCGGCGACCACCGACCTCCCCGGCCACGCCGACCTGCTGCGACAGGAGGGGGCGACGGTGGTCTTCGTCGCGCTGGACGGCCGGCCTGCCGGACTGATCGCGGTCGCCGATCCGGTCCGCGAGACGACGCCCGCGGCGGTCGCCGCCCTGCGGCGCGACGGTCTCCGTCTGATGATGCTGACCGGCGACAACCGGATCACCGCCGAGGCAGTGGCCCGCCGCTGCGGCATCACCGAGATCACCGCCGAGGTTTCCCCGGAGCGCAAGGAGGACGCCATCCGCCGCCTCCAGGAGCGCGGCGCCTCGGTCGCCATGGCGGGCGACGGGATCAACGACGCCCCCGCCCTGGCGCGCGCCGATGTCGGGATCGCCATGGGGACCGGGACCGATGTCGCCATCGAAAGCGCCGGCATCACGCTGCTCCACGGGGACCTGCGCGGCATCGTGCGGGCCCGACGGCTCAGCCGGGCGACCCTGCGCAACATCCGCCAGAACCTGTTCTTCGCTTTCGCCTACAACGCCCTCTGCCTGCCGCTCGCCGCCGGCGTGCTCTACCCGGTGACCGGCTGGCTCCTCAGCCCGATGATCGCCTCGGCGGCGATGTCGTTCTCCTCGGTCAGCGTGATCGCCAACGCGATGCGGTTGCGTCGATCGCGGCTCTGACCGTGAGGGCCGTCCCCCGCCCGGGACAGGGCGCCTTGAAAATCGGCCCGCCCCGTAGCAGAATGGCGGCCGTCTTCAACGTCAGCCACGAAACCTGTCTGCCCGTCGCCTGTGGGGAGGAAAGTCTCGATGCGGAAAAGTCTTCTCGTCGCCGTCCTGGCCGTTTCCATGTCGTCCGCCGCGCTTGCCAAGGATGAACTGGCGATCGGCGCCAAGGGCCCCGGGTTCGACCTCAAGGGAACCGACGGCAAGATGTACTCGCTCGATGCCATCAAGGGGGAGAAGGGAACCGCCGTCATCTTCACCTGCAACGAGTGCCCCTACGCCAAGGGATACGAGGACCGGCTGATCGCTTTTGCCAACGCCTTCAAGGCGAAAGGGATCGGCTTCATCGCCATCAACGCGAACGACCCGAATATTGTTCCTGGGGATTCGTTCGACGCGATGGTGGAGCGGGCGAAGGAAAAACAGTTCCCCTACCCCTACGTCGTGGACGAGACGCAGCAGATCGCGGCCGCCTACGGCGCCAAGGTCACGCCGCACATCTTCCTGCTCGACGGCGGCGGATCGCTGGTCTACCGCGGCCGCATCGACGACTCGCTCAAGGAGGAAGAAATCAAGAAGCGCGACCTGCAGGCGGCGCTCGACGCCCTGGTCGGCGGCAACGCCATCCGGGTCACCGAGACCAAGGCCTTCGGCTGCGGCGTAAAGTGGAGCAAGAAAAAGTAGGACCGGCCTACTTCGGCTGGTACGCCTTGTGCTGCGGCTTGCCGTCCTGGATGTCGTACCAGGCGACCTTGCTGCGCACGAAGATGTGGTACTCGGGCTTCTTGTCGAACGGCGTGTCGACGGTCGCCGCGGAGATTTCGATCGACTTCTGATCGGTGTCCGAGAAGCAGACGACGATCGACCCGCAGGACTTGCAGAACGATCGCTTGGTCCCCGACTCGCACGTCCAGGTCGTCAGGTTGTCCTCGCCCTTGAGGAACGTGAACCCGGGGCGCGGCGCGTCGAGGTAGGTGGCGAACGGCGCCGCGTGACTCTTGCGGCAATCGGTGCAGAAGCAGTTGCTCATGGCCCCGAGCTCGCCCGCCACACGGTAGCGGACGCGCCCGCACAGGCACGATCCTTCGTAGTTCGCGGTCGCTGCGGTCATGACGTGTCTCCTTTCGCTGGATGAGGAACGTTCATCTTAATACGGTTACGCGGGCGGCGCGCTGTTACGGTGTGCCGGCGGGGACCGCGGCGGGAACGCCGAGGGCAGTCAGTCGCCCGGAGAGGCTCGCGGGGGTGCGTGGCGGGCCGCAGCGCGGCGTCGCGACCTCGAGCCGCGCCGTGCGCAAGAGTGGGGCGCCCACGATCCCGCGCGAGCGAGCGCGGAGCCACGACGCGCTGCGGCCCGCCACGCGCAGCCGGGGTTGGCTCTGGGCCGTCGCGCGCGTTGACTTCGTCGAACCGGCTCTGTTAGCATCCGCCCTCTCATCCGATTGGCCGCAAAGAACTTGGGGCCCGGCTCCGCCGGGACGCAGGCCGCAGATACGCATGGGCGAGACCGGGGTCTATCGCAACTTCATCGACGGGGAGTGGGTCGAATCCTCGGGAGGCCGGACGTTCGAGAACCGCAGCCCGACCGACCGCTCCGAGATTATCGGTCTCTTCCAGGATTCCACCACCGCCGATGCCGAGATGGCGATCGAGGCGGCCCGGCGCGCCTTCCGCCGCTGGCGCCTGGTGCCGGCGCCGAAGCGGGCGGAGTACCTGTTCCGGATCGGCGAAATCCTGACGCGTCGCAAGGACGAGTACGCCCGCGACATGGCCCGCGAAATGGGGAAGCCGGTTCGCGAGGCGCGCGGTGACGTGCAGGAGGCGATCGACGTCTGCTATCACGTCGCCGGCGAGGGACGCCGGCTGTTCGGCCACACCACGCCGTCGGAACTTCCCGACAAGGCCTGTTTTTCGATGCGTGTGCCGGTCGGTGTTTGCGGACTGATCACGCCGTGGAACTTCCCGATGGCGATCCCCTCCTGGAAACTGATTCCCGCGCTGGTGTGCGGCAACACCGTCGTGCTCAAACCGGCGACCGATGCGCCGCTGTCGGCTTATCACCTGGTCAAGATCTGCCAGGAGGTCGGCTTGCCGCGCGGCGTGCTGAACTTTGTCACCGGTGGAGGCGGGGAAGTCGGGAATCCGCTGACCCGTCACCCGGGCGTTGACCTGGTGTCGTTCACCGGTTCGACCGAGACGGGCCGGCAAGTCAACCTGGCCTGCGCCGACACCTTCAAGCGGGTGTCGCTGGAGATGGGCGGCAAGAACGCGATGATCGTCATGGACGACGCGCGCCTGGATCTGGCCGTGGAGGGCGCGCTCTGGGGCGCCTTCGGCACGGCGGGGCAGCGCTGCACCGCCACCAGTCGGATCATCGTGCACAAGAAGGTGCACCAGGAGTTCGTCGATCGCCTGGTGCAGCAGGCCGGCGCGATCAAGATCGGTGACCCGCTCGACGAATCGGTCGGGATGGGGCCGGTGGTGAACGAGTCGCAGTTGCGGGGCATCATGAACTACGTCCAGATCGGCCGCGACGAGGGGGCCGATCCGGTCGCGGGCGGTGTCCGTCTGACCAAGGGCGAGTACGGGCGGGGATGGTTCTTCGCACCGACGATTTTCACCGGGGTGCAGCCGGCGATGCGGATTGCCCGCGAGGAGATCTTCGGCCCGGTGGTTTCGGTGCTGGCGGCCGATGGGCTCGACCAGGCGCTGGAGATGGCCAACGACTCGCTCTACGGACTGTCCTCGGCGATCTACACCCAGGACGTGAATCGCGCCTTCCTGGCGGCGCGCGACCTGGAGACCGGCATCACCTATGTCAACTCGTCCACCATCGGGGCCGAGACCCACCTTCCATTCGGCGGCATGAAGCGGACCGGCAACGGCCATCGGGAGGGGGCGGCGCACACGGCTCTCGACATTTTTACAGAATGGAAGACAGTCTACGTGGATTACTCGGGCAGACTGCAGAAGGCACAGATCGACACGAACTGAGAAAGCCGGCGGGGAGAGGCGCGGGCCGCGGCCCGGCCCCCGGGTGGAGGAACGATGCAGATCGGCGTCCCGAAGGAGATCAAGGATCACGAGTACCGGGTCAGCATGGTGCCGGCCGGAGTCCGCGCGCTGGTGGATGCCGGGCATGTCGTCCTGGTCGAGAAGGGGGCTGGTCTGGGGAGCGGCATCGAGGACGCGGCCTACGAGGCGGAAGGGGCGGTCATCGTCACCGATGGCGCGGCCGTCTTCCGGCGGGCCGACCTGATCCTGAAGGTCAAGGAACCGCTGGAACGCGAACTGCCGCTCCTGCGTCGCGGCCAGATCCTCTTCACTTACCTCCACCTGGCGCCGGCCCCGGCATTGACCCGGGCGTTGATCGACAACGGCGTCACGGCAGTCGCCTACGAGACGATCACCGCGTCGGACGGCAGCCTGCCGCTGTTGACCCCGATGAGCGAGGTGGCGGGGCGCATGTCGATCCAGGTCGGGTGCTACTACCTGGCCAAGACCCTGGGAGGCCGGGGCATCCTCCTGGGCGGCGTGCCCGGCGTGCCGCCGGGTGACGTCGTCATCCTGGGCGGAGGTACGGTCGGGATCAACGCCGCCATGCTGGCGCTGGGTCTGGGGGCGAGGGTCACCGTTCTCGATCGATCGCTGCCGCGGCTGCGCTACCTGGACGAGATCTTCCGCGGCCAGGTGACCACCGTCTATTCGACCACGGCCTACGTGGCGGAAGCGGTGCGGCGCGCCGATCTGCTGATCGGTGCCGTCCTCGTCCCCGGCGCGGCCGCACCGCGGCTGGTCACGCGCGAACGGATCGGCACGATGAAGAAGGGATCGGTCATCGTGGACGTCTCGGTGGACCAGGGAGGGTGCATCGAGACGACACGCCCAACGACGCACTCGAACCCGACCTACGAAGTCGACGGCGTGGTGCACTACTGCGTCGCCAACATGCCGGGGGCGGTGCCGCGCACCTCGACGCGCGCCCTGACCAACGCGACGCTGCCGTTCGTCCTGACCATCGCCAAGCGGGGACTGGCGGAGGCGATCCATGCCGATCCCCACCTGCGCGCCGGACTCAATGTCCACGCCGGCCGCGTCACCCACGAGGCGGTGGCCCGATCGCAGGGACTGGACTACGCCCCCGCCGAGTCGGTCCTCGTCCAGGGCTCCTAGTCGTACTTGATGGGGATTAAAGTTGCCGGCCGGCCGTCCACGCCGACGTGCGTCGTCTCGGCCGGCTGAACCGGTGTCCCGTCGGGTGTCGCCGTGCCCGGGGTCGAGGCCGGCGAGGACGTCACGGCGCTCGGCACGCCGGAGATCGAGTTGAATTCGGCGCTCGGTTCCCTCACCGCGGAGGATCAACGTGTGGCCGTCGTGATCGAGCTCGACGTCGCCCTGACCTTCGCTGACCAGGCGGACCACCGCGTCGGCGTCGATGTCGATCTCGAGGCCACGGGTGACCGGGAAGCGCTGCAGGAAGTAGGGCAGATCCATCTGGAAGTGACGTGCCTCGGAGCAGGCTTCCGCCGGCTCGCTCCCCTCGACGAACGCCTCGAGGAAGGTGGTCACGCAGCCGGAATCGATCGTGGCGCGCAGACCGGTGCGCCGGTCGATCGGGACATACTGGACGTTCGCCGGCCGGGTGAACTTTTCGGGCGCGCGCCCTTCGTGGGCCGCCTTCATGAAGTTGATCCAGATCGGCAACGCGGCGCGGGCGCCGGTCTCGCCTTCGCCGAGACTCCGCTTCTCGTCGAAGCCGACCCACACCCCCGCGACCAATGTGGGGCTGAATCCGACGAACCAGGCATCGGCCAGGTCGTCCGTGGTCCCGGTCTTGCCGGCCACCGCCCGGTTCAGCGCCTGCGCCGCGGCGGCCCCGGTGCCGGACTCGGTGACCCCCTCCAGCAGGTAAGTCATGACGTAGCCGACGTCCGCCCGCAGGACTTCGATTACCTTCGGCTTGCTCTCCTCGCGGATCCGCCCTTCGCGGTCGGCGACGTAGCGGATGAAGTGCGGCTCCACTCTCACCCCCTGATTCGGAAAGATCGAATAGGCGGTCGTCAGATCGTGAAGCGAGACCTCCATCGTTCCGAGAGCCATGGACGGATAGGGCAGGAGCGGACTGGTGATCCCCATGCGGCGCGAGATCTCGATGGTCCGGTTGAAGCCGATCTGGTTGAGCAGCTTCACCGCCACGATGTTGCGCGACTCCTCCATCGCCTCGCGCAGCGTGGTGATGCCGTAGTACTTCCGGTAGTAGTTGTTCGGCTGGTACTCGTCGCCCGTCGCCGGGTCGGTGAACACGGTGGGCTCGTCAAAGACGGTGTCGGCCAGCGTGTAGCCGGCATCGAGCGCCGCGGTATAGATGAACGGCTTGAATGCCGACCCGGCCTGGCGGCGTGCCTGGATGGCGCGATCGAACTGGCTGCGGTTGAAATCGTAGCCGCCGACCAGCGCCTTGATCTCGCCGGTGGACGGGTCGATCGCCAGGATCGCCCCTTCCACCAGTGGTTCCTGGTCGAGGCTGACGGTCAGCTCCTGTTTCGCCTCGTCGATTGACAGCACGAGAAACGGGGCGACATCGCCGACCTTGAGGACCTGGTTGAGAGAGGTCTTCTTGGTCCAGGCCATCCCGTCGGGGCGGAGATGGGCCGTCCACGCCCCCAGACGCACGACCGCCGCCTTGCGCGTCACCTCGGTCACCAGGCCGGTCCGCAGGCGGCCGACAAAAGGTGGGCGGCTCCAGGCGCTCACTTCGAACGACGCCAGGTCGCCCCCCTCCTTGAGGACGTTCTGTTTGACCGGGCGGAACCCCTGGCGCTTGTCGAGCACGCGCAGCCCTTCGAAGATGGCGGCGTTGGCCGCCCTCTGCAGCTTCGAATCGAGCGTCGTGTGGACCTCCAGGCCTTCCTCGTAGAGGGCCACCTCGCCGTACTTCGCGTCGAGATAACGGCGCACCTCCTCGACGAAGTACGGCGCGATATTGTCCTCCTCCTGGACCTTGGCGACGACCACCGGCAGGGCGGAAGCGGCATCGGCCGCCTCCTGAGGGAGCTTGTTCTCCTCCACCATCCGGCGCAGGACCAGGTCGCGGCGGGCCTTCGATCGATCGGGGTTGCGAATCGGCGACAACGCTTCGGGGCGCTGCACCAGCCCGGCGAGCAGGGCCGACTCCTCGAGCGTCATCTCCTTCGCCGGCTTTCCGAAGTAGTAGTTCGCCGCCGCCTCGATGCCATAACGCCCGTGGCCCATGTAGACCTGGTTGCAGTAGAAGGCGAGGATTTCGTTCTTGGTGAACGCCTTTTCGACCTGCAGCGCGAGGACCATCTCCTGCAGCTTGCGCCGCACCGTCTTCTCCGACTTCAGGAAGAGCGAACGGGCGAGTTGCTGGGTGAGCGTGCTGCCCCCCTGCGCGCGGCGCAGCCGGATCACGTCGGTGATCAGGGCGCGGGCGATCCCCCGGGGGTCGATCCCGACGTGCGTCTGGAAGCGCGAGTCCTCGGTGGCGATCAGGGCGTCGAGGAACGCCGGCGGCACCTGGTCGAGGGCCACCACGATCCGCTTCTCGGCGCCGAACTGGTAGAGGATCTTGCCGTCGGCGCCGTAGATCGTCGTCACCACCGGCGGCTTCCAATCCTGAAGGCTGCGGACCTCCGGGATGTCGAAGGTCAGGAAGTAGCCGAACCCTGCACCCGATCCGACGGCGAGCGCGAGGGCGGCGGCCAGGACAATCACCAGGCCGCGGCGGCTGCGCCAAGCTGGCCGCGGTGGTCCGCCCGTGGTTGTCCCGCCCGCTTGAGACCCGGTCGAAGCCGGCGGAACGATCGGCGGCGGAGGAATGCGATCGGGTGGATTCAGCGGTTCACCTCGCCCCCTCAACGGGGCCGGGGGATTATATATTCCCAGCGGCCGGCGGGCCAGCCCGGTTGGAGTCTAAACGGTTGAAAGATCGGCCGTTAGCGGAGCCGGTCGATCCATGTATCATGCCCGCCACTGCCATGGACCACAGCGACAGCCCCGGGGTTGAGGTTTCGGTGATCGTGCCGGCGCTCAACGAGGCCGAATCGATCGAAGCGTTGCTGCGATCGCTGGCGAGCCAGGTGGACCCGCCCCCGTTCCAGGTTGTCCTTGTCGACAGCGGCAGCAACGACGGCACCGTCGACCGGTTCCGGGAGATGACCCGCAACTGGAACAAGCCGGGCCGTCGGGCGGACCTGATAAGTACGGTGCGCCCCGGGAGAGCCCGCCAGATGAATCTGGGGGCCACGGTGGCATGCGGGGAGGCGTTTCTCTTCCTGCACGCCGACACCATCTTGGATCCCCGGGGACTGCTGGCTGTGATGGGAGCGCTCCGCGATCCGCGGGTCGCCGGTGGCGGCTTCCGCCTGGCGTACCGCGAGCCGGATTCCCGACTGCGGATCATCGCCGCCTGGGCGACGATTCGATCGCGGCTTCTGAAAGTCCATTACGGCGACAAGGCGATCTTCGTGCGCCGCCGGGTGTTCGAACGACTTGGCGGCTTCGCCGACATCCCTCTCTTCGAGGATCTGCGTTTCTCCCGGGCGCTGCGGCGGGCCGGCCGCGTCCGTACCCTGCCGATCGCCGTCGCGACCTCGGGTCGCCGCTTCCTCCAGGGTGGCGTCGTACGAACCGCCCTCGCCTTTGCCTGGCT
>JANNTZ010000406.1:0-6008 GCA_031394595.1 Acidobacteriota bacterium | reverse complement strand
CGCGCAGCGGCCCGCCACCTGCGCCTGGGGTACAACTTGAAGCAACAGGGCAGACATCGATTGACACTTCCGGGGGAGGCCGGTATATTGGCACTCGCCGGCTCTGAGTGCCAATCTCGGCCCCGATCGCCGGCCCCGATCAGGACCTGCAGGAATCGCAACCATGACCACTCCCAGCTTCGACGCCCGCGCCGTTGAAATCCTGCGCAGCATCGTCCAGCACTACATCCTCACCGGCGAACCGGTCGGATCGCGTGCCGTCTCCAAGCTTTCCAGCGAAGGGCTGAGCCCGGCGAGCGTCCGCAACGTGATGGCCGATCTCGAGGAGCTGGGGTACCTGGCGCAGCCTCATACCTCCGCGGGGCGTGTCCCGACTGACAAGGGGTACCGGCAGTATGTCGACACGGTCCCTCCCGGCCGTACGCTGCCCCGGGGCGACCGGGCGTTGATCGACGAGAGCCTGGGCGGAGCGGGGGGCGAGATGACCGAAGCGATGGAGGTCATCCCGCGTCTGCTGTCGCGCCTGACCAGCCAGGTCGGCTGGTTTGTCGCCCCGCCGATCCAGGCGACCATCTTGAAGCACATCGAGTTCATCCGGCTGCACGAGCACCGCGTCCTGGTGGTCTTCGTGGATCGGGCGGGGACCTTGACCCACAAAATCCTCGAAACCGACCGTGACCATCCCCAGGCCGAACTCGATCGCGCCGGGCGGTACCTGGTGGATCAGTTCGCCGGGCAGACGCTTTCGGACATCCGCGCCGGCCTGGTGGCGCTCATGGCGGAGGAGAAGGCGCGCTTCGATGTCCTCCTGAAAAATGCAGTGGAGCTCGGATCCGGATTCCTCAACAGCACGGGGCCGGAGAAACGCCTCGTCCTGGAGGGGGCTTCCAATCTGATGAAACACCCCGAGTTCGCCGACGTTGCGACAATGCGCAGTCTGTTCGAGACGTTCGAGGAGAAGCACCGACTGGTTTCCCTCCTCGACCGTTACGTCGACCAGCCAGGGGTGCAGGTCTTCATCGGGAGGGAGAACCGCGATCCGACCCTCGACAATCTCACCCTGGTGGTGTCGAAGTACAGTCTTGACGATCGAACCGGCGGGACCCTCGGAGTGCTCGGTCCCACCCGCATGGAATACGAGCGAGTGGTCGCCCTGGTCGGCTACATCTCCTTCCTTTTCTCCGACTTATTGCACCGTCACGATGGCTGACCTATATTCGCGCGGGGGGCGGCATGTCCGCGCGAAACAAGGACGCCAAAGATCGCCAGCACAGCCACTTACGCGATCCTGAAAATTCGACTCCGGCGGCGCCTGAAGACCAGATCGAGATCGTCGAAGTCGTCGGGGTGGACGAGGCAACCGGGGCCGCGCCGTCGGATCCGGCCGACCCCCGTGTCCGCCATCACACCCCCGGTCACGCGGGCCCCGCCTCGCACGGCGACCGGCGCGTGCACCTCAAACGCCTGCTCGACGAGGCGCTCCAGGACAAGGGCAAGTACTACGACCTCCTGCTGCGCAAACAGGCGGAGTTCGAGAATTTCCGCAGACGCAGCGAACGGGAACGAGAGGAGTTCCGCCTCCAGGCGGCGGCGGACATCGTGACCGAACTTCTCCCGGCACTGGACAACCTCGATCGGGCGCTGGCGAGCCGCGATGGGTGCGACCATCCGATCCGCGAGGGGGTGGTGCTGATCCGTCAGCAGATCCTCGAAGTGCTGAAGAAGGTGGGAGTGCAGCCGCTCGAATCCCTGGGGGCCGCGTTCGACCCGCGGCAGCACGAGGCGGTGGATGTCCAGGATATCGCGGGGTTCGAGAAGGGGATGGTGCTCGAGGAGGTCCGGAAGGGATACGTTCTGAACGACCGGCTGCTGAGGCCGGCGATGGTGAAGGTCGCGTCCGGGTCGGCACCCGGATCGGCTGGACCCCGGCCGGGTGGCGACGGGGATGACCCAAGGGGGGACGATCGATGAGCAGGGTGATGGGGATCGACCTGGGGACCACGAACTGCTGCGTCTCGATCATTGACGGCGGAACGCCGATGGTGATCCCGAACAAGGAAGGGGCGCGGACCACGCCCTCGATCGTCGCCTTCACCGAGAAGGGACAGCGGCTGGTGGGTCAGATCGCCAAGCGCCAGGCGGTCACCAACCCGGACAACACCATCTACGCCGTCAAGAGGCTGATCGGCCGCAAGTTCAATTCACCCGAGGTCCAGCAGGCGAAGCGCTTCGTGCCCTACCGCATCGTCGAGGCCAAGAACGGCGATGTGCGGATCCGGGTGCGGGACAAGGACTACAGCCCCCAGGAGATCTCCGCCATGATCCTGGCGCGGCTCAAGGAGATGACCGAGGAGTACCTGCAGGCGGAGGTCCACGAGGCGATCATCACCGTCCCGGCGTACTTCGACGACAGCCAGCGCCAGGCGACCAAGGACGCCGGCCGGATCGCCGGGCTGAAAGTCCTGCGCATCATCAACGAGCCGACCGCGGCCGCGCTCGCCTACCGCCTCAACGAGGAAGCGGAGAAGAAGATCGTCGTCTACGACCTCGGCGGCGGGACCTTCGACGTGTCGATCCTCCAGCTTGGCCAGGGGGTGTTCGAGGTCAAGGCGACCTCGGGCGACACCTTCCTGGGCGGCGAGGATTTCGACCAGCGCATCCTCGAGTGGCTCCTGCAGGAGTTCGAGAAGAAGGAGGGGGTGTCGCTGCGCGAGGACCGGCTGGCGCTGCAGCGACTCAAGGAGGGCGCGGAGAAAGCGAAGTGCGAGCTGTCGGCCGAGATGCGTGCCGAGATCAACCTGCCGTTCATCTCCGCCGACGCGCGTGGTCCGAAGCACCTGAACGTGGTGCTGACCCGCGAGAAGTTCGATGAGCTGACCACCGACCTGGTGGAGCGGACCCGCAAGCCCTGCCTGGAGGCGCTGTCGCTCGCCGGCCTGAAGCCGGAGGAGATCGACGAGGTCCTCCTGGTGGGCGGTATGACCCGGGTGCCGCGGGTGATCGAAACGGTGCGCGGGATCTTCGGGAAGGAGCCGTGCCGCGACAAGAACCCCGAGGAGGTTGTCGGCGTCGGGGCGGCGATCCAGGCGGGGATCCTGCAGGGCGAAGTCAAGGACATGATCCTGCTCGACGTCACGCCGCTGTCGCTCGGCATCGAGACCCGGGGTGGCATGTTCACCAAGCTGATCGAGCGCAACACCACGATCCCGACCCGCAAGGCCAAGGTGTTCACCACCATCGCGGACAACCAGGCGAAGGTCGAGATCAACGTGCTGCAGGGCGAGCGCGAGGTGGCGGCGTTCAACAAGTCGCTGGGGCGGTTCGAACTGATCGGTCTCCCGCCGGCCCCCAAGGGGGTTCCCCAGGTCGAAGTCACCTTCGACATCGACAGCAACGGGATCGTGCACGTCTCGGCGCGCGACATGGCCACCGGGAAGGAGCACTCGATCGCCGTCACCCCGTCCGGGGGCTTGACGGAGAATGAGATCAACGACATCATCGAGGACGCCAAGCGCAACGCCGACGCCGACCGCAAGAAGTCGGAGCTGAACCGGATCCAGGGGCGCTTGGAAGGGCTCCTCGAGTCGAACATGAAATCGTTCGCCGAGTTCGGGAGCCTGCTGGATGAAGCGAAGCGGGCCGCGGTCAAGACGATCCTGGAGAGCGCTCGCAAGGCCTTGGCGTCGGGCAGCCTGTCGGAGTGCACGGCTTCGCTCGAGAAACTTGGCGAGGCTTCGCAGATCCTGACGGAAGTCATTCTGTATCACCCGTCCCCGAACGCCCCCGGTGGTGGCTCCGGAGCCAGCGGGACTCCGCAGGTGTCCTGAGGGGCCGCGCTGCGGGGCGGCGCCGGGCCCCGATCGCGGTCTGACCCGCGCGGGCATCATGAGACGCGGGACCGCCCGCGCGCAGGGGGCACGGCGTGAAGAAGCGCGACTATTACGAGGTCCTCGGAGTCGGCCGCCAGGCCCCCGAGGCGGAAATCAAGAAGGCGTACCGCCAGCAGGCCCTCAAGCATCACCCTGACCGCAATCCCGGTAACAAGGAATCCGAAGAGAAGTTCAAGGAGGCGGCCGAGGCCTACGCGGTCCTCGCCGACGCCGGCAAACGGGCGCGCTACGACCGCCATGGTCACGCCGGGGTCGGCGGGAGCCAGGGGTTCAGTGGTTTCGACCCTGAAGTGTTCGCCGACTTCGAGGACCTGTTTGGCGGCCTGGGCAGCATCTTCGGGGCCCCGTTCGGCGATCTCTTTGGTGGCGGCCGGGGACGTGGCGGTCGCCGGCGTGGCAGCGATCTGCGCTATGACCTGAAGATCGAATTCCTGGAGGCGGTTGCCGGCGTCGAGAAGGAGATCCAGGTCCCGCGGATGGAGGGCTGCACGGAATGCCGCGGAACCGGCAGCAAGACCGGCCACCGGGAACCCTGCCGGCCGTGCGGCGGTCGCGGCCAGGTCCTGCAGCGCCAAGGGTTCTTCGCCCTCAGCCAGCCTTGCGGCGCCTGCGGTGGTGCCGGCCAGGTTGTCCAGGATCCCTGCGCTGCCTGCCGTGGGGATGGACGGCGTCGGCAGGTGCGGCGTCTGAGAGTCTCGATCCCGGCCGGTGTCGACACCGGGATGCGTCTGCGCATGGGTGGTGAGGGGGAGAGCGGCCCGCAGGGCGGGAGCCCGGGCGACCTCTACATCGTCCTCCAGGTGGCCGACCACCCGCTGTTCCGTCGTGATGGTGCCGATCTGGCGCTGGAGGTGGCCGTGCCGATCAGCACGGCGGCCCTGGGAGGGGCGATCGAAGTCCCGACGCTGGAAGGACCATCGCGCCTGGAGGTCCCGGCCGGGACCCAGCCGGGGGCGGTGTTCTGCATGCGGGGCAGGGGAGTGCCACGACCGGACGGCGGGCCGCGCGGCGATCTCTACGTGTCGGCGGCCGTCCGGGTGCCGGCGCGTCTGTCGCGCCGGCAGCGCGAGGCTTTCGAGAAACTCCGCGAGGTCGAGGAGCCGGTCGGGCCGGCGGCCCGTGTCCGGGACAAAGACCTGATCGATCGCGTCAAGGACATCTTCAGCTGAACCCCGTCCGCTATCACCGGGCCCGGACCGTGGTCCCCGCGTCCGCCGAGGATCAGCTCGTCGCCGTCTTCTGGGAATGCGGCTGTCTCGGCGTCGAGGCGCGGGCCGGCGGCGGCCGGCAGCGTCCCCGGGTCGCGCTGACCGCCTACTTCCCGGGTGCCCGGCGGCGTCCCGGGATCCGAGCGGCGCTGCGCGCCGCGGCCACGACCGCCGGCCTGGCCGGGATCCGTTTCAGGCTGGAAGGGGCGCGGCACGAACCCTGGGTGGAGCGCTGGCAGCGGAGCCTGCGCCCGATGGCGATCGGCAAGTCTTTCCTGATTGTTCCGGAGGGCACGCGCCGCCCGGCAACCCGCAGCCGGAAGCTCCTCCGCGTCCGCTTCGGGCAGGCCTTCGGCACCGGCGAGCATGCGACGACCCGCCTCTGCCTGACATTCCTGGAAAAACATCTCCGGGCCGGTGACCGGGTCGCGGACGTCGGAACCGGGACGGGTCTCCTGGCGATGGCGGCCGCCACTCTCGGTGCCGGAGAGATCGAGGCGTGGGACGACGATCCGGTCGCGCTGGCGGTGGCCCGGGACAACCTCCGCGCCAACCGGCTCGAAACCCGGGTCACGCTGCGCCACGCCGACGCCGCCGGGATCGGCGCGGCAGGGCCCTTCAATCTGGTCCTGATGAATATCGGCGCCGCAGTCATCGACCGGGCGATGCCGGATCTCGCCGCCGCCCTGGCGCCGCGGGGCATGGCGATCCTGGCGGGCTTCCTTCAGGACGATGAACGAAGCCTGGACGCGCGGGCCGGGCAGTGCGGGATGCGCGTGGTCGATCGCCGCCGCTCCCGACCCTGGTCGGTGCTTGCCGTGCGCCCCGGGTCTTGACGCTGAGTCATCCGCAGTTTCGGGTTGCGGGGGGGGGGGGGGGCCCGCACACGACCCACAACCCCAGGCCCGCC
>JANNTZ010000338.1:0-7302 GCA_031394595.1 Acidobacteriota bacterium | reverse complement strand
TGATCGCCGCGTCCGCTGCCCCGGGAGGGTGAACGAGTGCCGGGTTCCGGTCGTGGAGGAAGGAATCGAATGGGCCGGGCCGATGGTGACCGAGGACTACCTGTTCGCCAGCCAGGGGACGGCGCGCCCGGTCAAGCCGGTCCTGCCGGGTCCCTTCACGCTGGCGACGATCGCCGAGGACCGGGCCTACGGCGACTCCATGGCGGTCGCCCTGGGTTTCGCGACGGCGCTCAACCGGGAGCTGCGCTCGCTCGCCGGCGCCGGCGCGACGATCATCCAGATCGACGAACCGGCGCTATTGCAGCACAAGGACCAGTTCCCGATCTTCACGCGGATCTGGGAAGTGCTCGGCCGCGGCATCGGCGTGACCCTGCTCCTGAACCTCGACGGCGGCGACCTGGAGGGAATCTACCCCGGCGTCACGCGCCTGAAGCGGCTGGGAGCGCTCGGAATCGATTTGATCGCGGGGCGGCGCACGGCGGAGCTGATCGGCGCTTCGCCCTGGCCGCCCGATCTGGATATCGTCCTGGGGGTCGTCGACCCCGGCGACCCGCGGGTGGAGACCCCGGAGGAGATCGCCGATCGGGTCCGCGGGATCCGGGGTCTGCCGGGTGACGGGCGGATGGCGATCGGCCCCGCTGCCGGTCTTGGCAGTCTGTCGCACGACATCGCGGTTGCCAAGGCCACAAATCTCGCGGCGGCGGCTCGGTCACTGGCCGGCCGGGGAGTGTGAAAGCGCATGCTATACTGCCGCGCCGTGGTTCCCTGATGCGCTCCCTCACCCACTCAACGCGAGCCCGATTCCTGACGACTGTGATCGTCGCGGTGCTGTGCGCCGCCGCGACGCCGCCGCCCGCCGACCGTTCGTTGGTGCGGTTCCGGATCGGCGAGGCAGTCATGCAGGACTGGCTGCGTGCCGTGACCCCGTACACGGTGAGCGTGGGGGCCGACCTTTTGCGGACCGACCTGGTCTTCTCGGATCCGCAGGGCCTGACGCTGCGCGATGGGCAGGCCTCGTTCCGGGTCCGCGTGCGGGGGAAGGCGCTGCCGATCGACCAGACCCTCGAGCCGGTGGTGACGGTGAAACATGATCCCCGCCTCAACCGATTCACCCTCGTGGTCAGCAGCCTGACGGTAACCCTGCCCGGCCTCGGGACGCTCGATCTCCGCGAGGCGATGCCGGGTGTCGAAATCCCCGCGCTGCTCGACCACCTGTGGAACGGGACCGATCGGGCGATCGGGATTCACCTCGGGATCCGGCGGGTCGCGATCGTCGACCATGCCGTGGAAATCGAGGCCGATGCGACCGTCCGTTCGGCGCCCGCACGTTCGGCCTCCGCGGCGGACCCGGGAGGTCTGCATGGTCGTTGAGATCGTCACCTATCGTGTCCGGCGCGGCAAAGAGGAAGAGTTCGAGAAGCACCAGGAGGATCGCACGCGCCGGCTCCGCCGGGCGCGCGGCTTCATGGCGCTGCGTCTGCTGCGGAACGCCGAGGGGCCCGGTGAATACCAGGCCGAAATCCGGTGGGCGAGCCGCGATCTCCGGGATCGGGCTCTGGCGGCCGGTGGTCCCGCCGAAGCCGCGGGCGATGCGCTGGACACGATCCTGGAATCGCCCCCGAACCGCCGTCTCTTCGAAGAGATCTGACGCCTCCCATCAGGGTTCGATCCGTCGTCTGATCCGGTCGCGCAGATCGGAATCGGCGGTGCCGGCGATCGCCTCGAGGGCCGCGCGGACCTCCGGCCCGTCACCCGCTCCACGGTCGAACAGATCGAGATAGATGTCGGCCGCCCGCGCCGGCTCGCCGATGGCGCGGTAGGCGTCGGCGAGGTGTTCCTGCAGCACCGCGACCCCGGGGGCCAGCCGGCACGCCTCCTCGAGCAGCGCCACCGCCTGAGGCAGGTCGCCACGCATCCGGTAGCACCACCCGAGCGAGTCTTTGATCAGCCCGAGGCGGCGGGGCGGGTCACCACGCTCCGTGGCGAGCCGGGTAGCCGCTTCCAACAGGCTGGCCGCCCGGTCAAGGTTCATCCTGTTGCGGGCGTAGAAATAGCCGAGCGCGTTCAGGAGATCGGGATCGTCGGGGGCGGCGCGAACGGCGCGCTCGTACCATGAGGCGGCAATGTCGAGTCGGTCGCGGGCGGCGTGGTGTTCGGCGAGCAGGGAGCAGGCACGCACCAGCTGCGGGTTGGTCTTGAACTCCGGGTAGGATCGCACGAACTCCTCGACCGCGGCCGCGCGCGCGCCGTCGAGCGGTGGGCGCACCGCCAGGTCCTGCCAGGCGCGGGTCGCAGCGCGACGGGTCCCTTTCTCGCAGGCGGCGAGTGACAGGGCCAGGATGATGATTCCGAGCCCGACCGACGGCCCGCGCGCGGCGCGTCTGAACCACAGGATCACGTCCCGGTCTCCCGAGGAGCGGTCGTCGGCAGCGTCAGGGTGACGATGGTCCCTTCGCCGACCCGGCTGGTGAGGACGATCGTACCGCCGTGCTCCTCCACGGCCTTGCGGGCCAGTGCCAGTCCGAGGCCGGTCCCTCCGCTCCGGGTGGAGAAGTAGGGCTCGAACACGCGCGGCAGGAGGTCCGGGTCGACCCCGACGCCGCTGTCGCGCACGCTCAGCCGGATCCACCCATCGCCGCCATGGTCGGAACCGATCGTGGCTTCGACGACGATCCGCCCGCCATCGGGGATCGCCTGCAGGGCGTTTTCGATCAGGTTGACGATCGCCCGCACTATCACCGCCCGATCGACCATGACCTCCGGGAGCCCGGGGGCTATCGAGGTCGTCACCAGGACGCCCGGCGGAGCGGCGGAGACGTACGGCCCGACCGACTCTTCGATCAGCGTCCCGACGCTGACCGGCGCCGGCCGGATCTCGGGCAGCCGTGCATAGGCCGAGAACTCGGTGGCGATCTGTCGCAGGGTCCCCACTTGTTTCTGGATGTTGTCCAGGCACTCGGGCAGGACCGTCTCGATGCGGGGATCGCGGGAGCGGATCAGCCGGCGCACATGCTCGACCGAGAGCTGGATCGGGGTGAGGGGGTTCTTCACTTCGTGGGCCACGCGTCGTGCCATCTCGGCCCACGCCGCCAGCCGGCCGGAGCGGACGATATCGGTGATGTCCTCGAGCAGGATGATGCGCCCGGGTGGCGAGCCGTGCCGGGCGGCGAACGGGATGAACACCACACGCAGGCGGCGCTCGCGTTCCTGGGGACCGATGACGATCTCGGCCTCGCGCTCGACGCCGGCTGTCCCGGCCCCCTCCCAGGCGTCGCGGAGCGGTGCGAGATCCGAGTCGCCGCCGATCCAGTCTTCCCAGGCCAGGTCGATCTCCGGCGCTCCCCGGACTCCCTGCAGGAACGACTGCGCCGCCGGGTTGATGGTTGTGATCGATCCGGTGGCGTCGATCGAGACCACCCCGGCGGTGGCGCTGCGCAGGATGGTTTCGATGTATTCCCGGCGCCGGTTGAGGTCGTCGCGCTGGCGCTCGAGCGATTCGGCCATGCTGTTGAAGGACGCGATCAGCAGGGCGGTTTCGTCGGATCCATGCGCGGGAACCCGTGCTTGGAGATCGCCCGACGCCAGACGCCGCGCCGCACGGGCGAGGAGCGACACCGGGCCGGCGACCCGGCGTCCCATCGCCACACCGGCGGAGGCCAGCAGGGCCACCGCCACGCAGGTCATGATGAGCAGGGCGTCGGCGACCTCGGCCTCCTTCGCCGCCGCGGCGCGGCCCTGGGCCTGCAACGGCACCGCGATCACGCCGAGGGTGCCGGCGCGATCAATCCGCAGTGTCATGCTGAGGGTCACGTGGCGCAGCGGGCCGCCGGCCGGGCGGGTGACGGTATACGGGGCGCGTTCGAGGACCAGGGCCCGATAGGCCTCGCCGTCGAGACGCGTGTTCAGCAGGCCCGAGCTGTACAGCTCGCGCGTGCTGGTGGCGAGCAGGACGCCGCCACGGTACACGTTGATGTCCTGCCTCACGACCCGGCTGAGCCAGAAGACCACGTCGTCATCCAGACCGGCATCCTCCGGCCCACTGACCTCGAGGTAGTCTTCCGCCACCCGCCGCGCCACCTGCAGCGTCCCCAACCCCGAGGCCACCAGCTCGCGATCGATGTCCCGGCCGATCAGGCGGCTGATGACCCAGGCGAATGACAGCAGCGGGACAAGACCGGTGACCAGCAGGACCGTCACCAGACGGCGCCCGAACGCCGGCGCGGGGAGGCGGGGCCGGCGGCGCTCGATCAGAAGACGCAGCCCCCGGAGCAGCAGGACCGTCAGCCCCGCGAGCAGACCGTTGAGCAGGGCCAGCCGCAGGAACGAGGCGAGGAGAGCGGTGGAGCCGGCGCGTGGATGCGCCAGAGCGAAGATCTCGCGCGGGCCCCTGGCGTAGACGATGCGTGCCGGGTTTCCCCCGACCGGGCCGATCGCCCAGCGAGTCGCCCCCTCACGCAGCGCTTCCACGACCGCGGGCGGCGGCGGAGGGATCGGATCGGAGGAGTCGTACAGACGATCGAGGCCGGGTCCGAAGACCGAGACGGCCGGCGGGCTTCGCAACAGTTCGGGATTGGATCGGGAGGCCCCCGGCGCGCGGAACAGGTCGACGTACACCGACTCCGATCCGATCAGCGCCAGATTGTCGTAGCCGTCGCTCGCCGACAGGACGACGAGGAGCGACACGCCGCCCGCAGCCCGCAGCCAGCGGGCCCCCCCGATCACCGGCTGGCGCACCGGACCCTCCGGATCCGGGGGGACCTCGATCACTCCACCGCCGGCGGCGGCCACCGCCCGATCGTACGGCACGTCGAGCATCGGGGCCAGGTTGACGGCGAAGCGGCCGAGATGGCGGCCGTTCGGATCGAACACCTGCACCGACGAAGCCAGACCGCGCGCCGCGAGTGGCGTGGCACTCCAGAGGAGGTACGCCACGGCGTCGGCCTCGGCACCGCCGGCCTCGCGGTCTTCGGCGGCGAAACCGGCGGCTGAGGCAAACCCGGGTTCGGACATCGCCGCGAGGGCATCCCGGATCACCTGACGGCGGCGCGCCGCCTGCTCCACGACCCTCGGCAGAAGTTCCTGCTCGAAGAAATCCCGCCGCAGGAGACCGTAGGCATGGTGGAGGAGCAGGACCGCCACCAGAGTCGGGAGGACGACCCAGACGACGCCGCCCAGAGCCATCCGGGCGCCGAAGGTGGCCGGCGCCGGTCGGGAGCGGTTCGCGGCCCGGCGGATCACGCCGATCGGGATGGCGATCAGGATACCGGAGGCCACCATCAGCAGGTAGAGGGCGACCTGGATGGCCAGGGCAGCCGGCGCCGGCGTGGTCGATGACACCTGTGTCAGATCGAGCCGTGCCTCCACCACCAGGTGATCCATGAGATGGTGCAGGCCGGCGGCCAGCAGGATCGCGAGGAACACCGTCCCGGCGACGAGGCGCAGGTAGGCCCGCCGGCGTCCTGACGGGTTGGGGGCAAGCGTGGAAGCCCGGGAGGCGCGCCGCACCAGCAGGGCGATGGCGAGGAAGCAGACGGCGCTGAGGGCCAGATCGGCGGGGGAGCGCGAGAACGGTCCGAGGGCCGTGGACGAATAGAGCGTGACGTCGAACAGCGGCGTGTCGGGGAGTTCGGCGGCCGGGCCGACCAGCAGTAAGGCCGTCCGCGCCGCCAGGCACGCACTGATGCCGGTGGCGGCGGCGCGCCAAGGTGATTGACCGGGATGGCGCCGTCGGGCTGCCTGCCAGGCGACCAGCAGGCCGAGCGCGAGGACGATCGCGGACCCCTGGGCTCCGTTTCTCCGGATCCTCTGGGCGGCCAGCGCTGGGCGTTGGTCCTTGAGGCTGACGATCGCCACCGGATCGCCGGAGAGGGTGCGCAACGGGAACGCCACCGACAAGGGCCCCCGGTGTTCGTCGGGGGCCCAGTCCCGATCGGCACGTACGGTGAAGTACCGCTCCAGATCCGCGGCGTCGCGGGGGTCGATCAGATGGATGTGCGCCGGCGCCACGCCGCCCCAGTGCGGCAGGACCTCCAGCCCGATCCCGGCGCCATCGCCGGCGGGGTGCGCGGCGGCGACCGGCAGGAGCGCGTACTCGGCCGTCAGCGCCACCCTCCCGACCCGGCGCACCGCGAACAGTCTCGGCTGGACACCGAGCCCGCCGATCGCGAAATGAATGGACGCGTCCGCGCCCGCGAGGAGGTGGGGGGGTGGTGGTGAACTGTTGCCCGCCCAGGCGACAAGCGATCCATCGGCCGCGTACGCCGACAGTCCGCAGCGGTGGCCCGGCAGACCGGTGGCACGCGCGGCGCTGGCCAGGTGTTCGAACAACACCGCCCGATCGCCGCCCCCGGGCGGTTCGTCGGCGAGGGGGGCCGTCAGCCGGCGCAGGAAGGCGGAGAACTCCTCCTGCAGGATCGTGGCCCTCCGGTCCAGACGTTCCCGGGCGCCGGGCCCCCATTCCGAGGTCTCGGTGGCAGCGTTTCGTTCGGCGGCGAGGGCGATCACCCCGATCGCCAGGGCGGTGATGGCGAGGACTCCGATCGCGTCCGGCCCCCGACCGGGTCGCCGGCGCGGCTGGAACCACGGCAGCATCCCACCCGCGGCGGCGAGGAGGGAAAGCACGATCCGGGACCAGGGGCCGAGCAGGTCCAGACCCCGTGCGGCGTCAGCCGCGAACAGGATGAGGACGAGGCCCTCGAGTACCAGGAGGAGGGCGGCGGTCATCGGATCACTTGAGCGCGCGGATCTCGCGGAGGCGCCAGGCGCCGGACTCCGACGCGAGCGTAAACGCCAGGTGGGCCTCCCCGCGAACCGCGCCATCATCCCGGAAGGTCCAGCGCGACGACAGCACGACCGGGGCCTGCCCCGGATGTTCCGGAGCGGGTGTCAGGGTGAATCGGGTGGTCGTCCGTTCCACGAACAGGCGACGGAGCACCAGGGCCGCCTGGTCGGCGCCGTAGTAGCCACTCTCCGGGCCGAGGTCGCCGAGCGCGATGAAGGTCTTGAGGCGTCGTGACAGGAAGGGGCGAAGCGCCGCCGGGTCGCAGTCGGTGAACGCCGTCTGCAGCGCCTCCGCCACGGCGCGGGGACCTGGATCCTCCTGGGCCCGACCGACTCCGATGGCGATCAAAAGCAGCAACAGGGGCGCGGTGCTGCGGGCGCCGGGCACGAACCGGGACGTCGGTCGAAGCAGAGGCATCGGCGGTCTAGAAGCCCGTCCGGGTATTGCGTTGGGTCGCGCGCATGGGGCTTGCGAGGTGGATGCAAGGAGCGCCGAGGCGGCGATGGGGATCCATCGCCAAC
>JANNTZ010000327.1:0-1951 GCA_031394595.1 Acidobacteriota bacterium | reverse complement strand
CGATCCTGGTGATCCTGGCGGACTGCGTCGGCGTCATGGGCGGGATGATCATGGCAGTGACGACCCTCAACCAGGAATCGTCGTTCTACCTTCAGCGGGTGACTTCGGCGCTCAGCATGCACGACGTGTTCAGCGGGCTCGGCAAGACCGTCTTTTTCGCTCTGTGCATCAGCCTGATCGCCTGCCACAACGGGCTGCATGCCGAAGGCGGCGCCGACGGGGTGGGGCGGGCGACGACCCAGACGGTGGTTGCCTCGTCGCTCTGCGTGCTGATCTCCGATTTCTTCCTGACCAAGCTCTTCCTGGCCTTCTGACGGACGGGCGATGAACGAGGCGTTGGTGCGTTTCGAGGAAGTGCATAAATCCTTCGGACCGAAGAGGGTCCTGGAAGGGGTCGAACTGGAGATCCGCCGCGGCGAGACGATGGTGGTCCTGGGGGGAAGCGGCAGCGGCAAGTCGGTCCTCATCCGCCACATCATCGGGCTTCATCGTCCCGACCAGGGGCACGTATGGGTGGACGGCGAGGACGTGGTGGATCTCGACGAAGAGGAACTGGTCCCGGTGCGGAAGAAAGTGGCGATGCTGTTCCAGGGAGGCGCACTGTTCGACTCCATGAATGTCAGGGAGAACGTCGCTTTCAGCCTGCGCGAGCACACCGACCTCGACGAGGACGCCATCCGGGGCACGGTGCGTACCAAGCTGGCGCTCGTCGGCCTGGAAGGGGTGGAAGACCTGATGCCCGCGGAGCTGTCAGGGGGGATGAAGAAACGGGTGGCGCTGGCCCGGTCGATCGTGATGGACCCCCAGTGCATCCTCTACGACGAGCCGACGACCGGGCTCGACCCGGTGACCGCCAACACCATCAACGATCTCATCCGCGAGATGCAGCATCACCTCAAGGTCACCTCGGTGGTCGTGACCCACGACATCCAGAGCGCGTTCTACGTGGGGGATCGGATCGGCTACCTGTACGGAGGTAAGATGCACTTCGTCGGGACCGTCGCCGAGGCCCGGGCTTCGGACGAACCACGCCTCCGGAACTTCCTGAGCGGCGGTCGGGAGGGCGCCCATGTCTGAGCGGACGAGACTGGCCAAGGAAATCGGCGTCGGCGCAGTCGTGTCGGTGGGGATCATCGTGTTTGCCATGGCGGTGATGGCGATCAGCAAGGGGTCGCGCATGTTCGTGCCGCGCCAGGCCTACTGGAGCCGCTTCGAGAACACTTCCGGTCTCGGCGAGGGATCGCCGGTCCGCCTGGTGGGCGTGCAGATCGGCACGGTGGAGGAGATCGAGTTTCCGGAGGACATCCGCGAGAGCAAGATCAAGGTCTCGTTCAGCGTCGACCGCACGTTCGCCACCCGCATCCGTGCCGGCACGCAGGCGTACCTGAAATCGCTTACCTACCTCTCGAACGAGAAATATATCGAGCTGACCCCTGGAGATCCGGATCGGGAGCCGCTGCCGGCCGATGGGTTCATCGAGCCGGGGATCTCGGTGTGGGAGGAGACGCTGCAGCAGAGCCAGGGGATCGCGGACGATGTGAAGGAGATCACCGCCTCGTTGCGCGACTTGCTGGTGGCGATTAACCGTGGCGGCGGGATCGTGCAGGAGATGATTCACAACCCCGAGTTCGGCCGCCAGGGGGTCGCCAACCTGGAGGGGAGCCTGTCGTCGCTGCGACGCACCCTCGAGGGGGTGGAAAAGGGACGGGGACTGGCCGGTGTCATCATGACCGACGAGTCGTTCGCCCGCAAGCAGGCGGAACAGATCGACGCCACGCTCGCCCACATCCGCTCGGTGGTGGAAAAGCTGGACAGCGACAAGGGGGCGGTGGCGGCCCTCACGTCGCCCGACGGGCCGGGCGTGAAGGCGGTGGAGGACCTGCGCGTGGCGTCGGCGGCCCTGCGGCGGATCGCCTCCAATCTTGACCAGGGACGGGGGTTGGTCGGGCGC
>JANNTZ010000307.1:0-2286 GCA_031394595.1 Acidobacteriota bacterium | reverse complement strand
CAGCGGTCTCTGGTTGATCTCCGACTTCAAGGGGCAGTTCCAGGGACAACCGTTCCAGGGACACGGGATGACGGGGTACGACCTCGACAAGGGTCGCTACACCGGCGTCTGGGCCGACTCGATGAGCACGACCGTGATGCTGACGCAGGGGACCTGCGACGGCACCGGCCGGGTCCGGACGATGACTTCCGAGGGGCCCGGCATGGACGGCAAGATGACGACCTGGAAGATGGTCGACGAGGCGAAGGGGGCCGACTCCCACGTGTTCACGATGTCCACGCCCGGCCCCGACGGCAAGGACCAGGTGATGATGAAGATCACCTACACGCGCCGCAAGTAGGGCGGGCCGCAACCGTTCAGGGAGAAAGGGACCATGGGAAAGCGGGATCCGCGGGTCAATGCCTACATCGCCCGATCCGCGCCCTTCGCACGGCCGATTCTCCGTCACATCCGCAAGGTGGTCCATGCCGCCTGCCCCGCGGTGGAGGAGACCATCAAGTGGAGCTTCCCTCATTTCATGCACGAGGGGATGCTCTGTAGCATGGCCGCGTTCAAGAACCACTGCGCCCTGGGATTCTGGAAGCAGCCCCTGTTGGCCGGGCACATCAAGGCCGCGGCCAAAGCCGGCGGGTCCGCGATGGGGCAGTTCGGGCGGCTCTGCGCCGTCGCGGACCTGCCCGACGCGAACACGCTCGCCCGCCTCGTGCGGGAGGCAGCGGCGCTCAAGGAGCAGGGCGCCGAGCGATCGGTACGGGCGAAGCCGAAGAAGCATCGCCGGCTGACGGTCCCGGCGTACTTTGTGACCGCCCTGCGCCGGAACAAGAAAGCGATGGCGACCTTCGAGGGCTTCTCCTACACCAACAGGAAGGACTACGTGGAGTGGGTGACCGAAGCCCGGCAGGAGAAGACGCGCCGGAGACGGCTGTCGACCGCCATCGCCGGGATGACAGAGGGCAAGCCGCGGAACTGGAAGTACATCAGGTCCTGATCGGCCCCCTGGACTGTAACGCTTCGCGCCGGGGACACACGACGGTGCTACGCGACTTTGAGCTGTCGCCGACCGGGCTTGACGCTGAGACGAACTCGCGCCCCGAGGCGGGCCAGCATGTCAATGAGGGCGTCCGTACTGAAGAGGTCAATTCGGCCGCGGAGAAGATCGCTGACCCGGGGCTGGGACACGCGCATAATCTTGGCTGCCTCCCGCTGCTTGAGACGGCGGGAAGCGATCAGTTTCTGGACTTGGATCATCAGATCGGCGCGGACCAGCAGATGCTCCGCTTCTTCACGGCGGAACCCCAAATCGCGGAATACGTTCCCGGTCGAGGGCGTAACCTTGAGCTTCATGGTCAACCTATCCTCCCGTCAGACGCCGCGTGCGTCTATGCGCTGCCAGGGCTCCGAATCGCTGCCGGGCTACTTCCACGTCGCGAGCCGGCGTCTTCCTGGTCCGTTTCTGAAACGCGTGCAGTACATAAACGGCTTCTGTAAACTTGGCCACGTACAAGACGCGATGTTCCAACGCCGTGTGGATCCGGATTTCCCGTACCCCCGGTCCGACGATCGGCATCGGCTTCCAATCGAGCGGGGTCAAGCCTTGCTGCACACGCCGGAGCTGGAATCCTGCCAGTCGCCGGGCGTCGTGTGGAAAAGTCCGGACGTCGCTGCGCGACGATCCGAGCCATTGAAGCAGCTTCTCCGACACGGGACAATATACGAGTTTCGATATACGTTGTCAAGCTCACGAAGAATGAAGCACATTCCCGTGAAACGCAGCGGATGCACCACGTGGCATCCATGATTTACGAGCATCGATCGCATCGCCTCCGGACCTGGCCGGAGTTCCTGGGCCGGGCCGCCCGGCATCTCCTGTGGGGGTTGGGCATCGTCCTGGCGGCGGTCGGCATCGGCACGGTCGGGTATCATGTCGCCGGAGGGCTCGGCTGGCTCGATGCCTTCCTGAACGCTTCGATGATCCTCACCGGCATGGGTCCGGTGGACCGCATGGAGACCACTCCGGCGAAACTCTTCTCGGCGTTCTACGCGTTGTTCAGCGGCCTGATGTTCGTCGCGGTCACCGGGGTCGTGCTCACTCCTTGGGTCCACCGGCTGCTGCACTGGGTGCATCTGGATAAGGGGGGAATGAATTGATCTGGATCTGGGGAGCGTTTGTCGGCTTCGTCCTCATGATGCTGGCGCTCGACCTCGGGGTCTTCCACCGGCACGCGCACGTGGTGACGGTGCGGGAGGCGCTGGGCTGGTCGGCGGTCTGGATCTCGCTGGGGCTGG
>JANNTZ010000301.1:0-1518 GCA_031394595.1 Acidobacteriota bacterium | reverse complement strand
GATTGTGCAATCGACAGGCGGATTGTACGAGGCCGAGCAGGCGAAGTCGCAATGCGTGCGCATGCTGGAGTCGGGGCCGGCGGCGGGCGTGATCGGAACACAGGCGCTGTGCCAGACGCTCGGCCTCGACAAAGCGATCGCCCACTGATTCCTTCCGGGTCGTTGGAGGCGGGGTCGTCTCGGATGCAGCCGCCGACAGCGGCGGGATGGTGGCACCGAGAATTGCGGACAGGATGAGCGAGCGCATGCGATTCCTCCCTCGAATGGGCGGTGTGGGCGCTAGGAAATAAAGATGGCTCGCCCCTCACCCTGCGTTCCGCTGAATCTCGCCAAGTGACGCGGAGCGCGGATTTGGCCCTACGCTACCGCCCTCCGCACATGCCTGCTATTGCCTGTGTTGAGACTGGCGCGCCTGGAGAGATTGCGTGCGGGCTTCCGCGCTACCAGAACGCGGACAAAAAGCTTATGGATCAGAGTGTTGTGGGGAGGTCAGCGTTGGCTTGCGTGACTGAGCGGCCAAGGCCCAAAAACTGCCGGAAATGCGAGGCCATTCATAGTTAATCCGCTTACGTTATAGTTAAGTACATATAAACTCCCACATCGAGGCCCGCAGCCATGACGCACCCAGACCAGGCAGCGGTACAGGCCCTGCGCAGTGACCTTGCCCTGCAGATCGCGCGTCACGTCGGACGCGACGGACACACCCAAGTCGCGACGGCGAAGCGCCTGGCTATTCCCCAGCCCACGATGAGCAAGATCATGCGTGGGCAGGTGGAAGCGGTTTCGCTGGAACTGATGTTGAAGATCGCAGTGCGCGCCGGACTTTCCGTCGTGCTGCAGACCGGCAAGGACCCAGCGGAAGCCGGGGTATATGTCTCCGGCATCACGACACCAAAGCCCGCACGCATCGAGTCTCGCCTTGCCGAAGAGGCGCGCCACGCGGTGCGTGAGAGCCTTCGTTCCTTGTCCCCAGCGAAACGCCTTGAGGCCCACCTGAAGCACACTGAGCTCGTCACTGAACTGCATCGCGCCGGGATGGGATACGGCGGCACTATGGCTCGGAGCACCAATTGAGCGCGACTGGCCCCGGTCAGTCGCTACTTCTACTCCTTGATGTCGTCGCCGTCCTCAATGAGCAGGGTATCGCGTATGGGGTCGTGGGCGCTCTCGCCGCTTCCGTGTACGGCAACGTTCGCGCCACAATCGACGCCGATGCGCTCGTTTCAGTGTCGCCGTCCAAGCTGGCCCGCCTCGAAAAGACAATTCGGAAAGCGGGTTTGACGGTGGAGCTCCGTCGCGGCGATTCCGACGATCCAATACCCGCACTATTCGCGATCAGCGATCAGTTCGGGAATCGAGTAGACCTTCTCGGCGGTCTTCGCGGCCTCGACCCCGAAGCGTTCGAGCGAACACTTGCGGTGCCATTCTCCGGGACGACGCTGCGGATAATCGGGCGAGAGGATTTCATCGCGATGAAGTGCTTCGCCGGCGGACCGCAGGATATTGCGGATGCACAGG
>JANNTZ010000297.1:0-6106 GCA_031394595.1 Acidobacteriota bacterium | reverse complement strand
CCACCCCGAGGTCCTCCTCGGGCAGGAAGCCGGTGTAGGAGTACATCCCGTCCATCCCGCCGGCGTGCGACACCAGCAGCCGGCTGTGGTAGTCGCGCAGGAACCACCCCAGACCGTAGGCGGAGAAATGGGTGGTCGGCGACAGCCGCCGCCACTGTTCCCCGATCGGCAGGATGTATTGCGGCGTGCGGGTCGTCTCGATGATCTCCTGCGGCACGATTCGCCGCGCCTCGAAGACACCATTCCCGAGTTGGAGCTGCACCCACCGGGCCCATTCCGTCGCGGTCGAGTTGATCGCCCCCGCCGGCCCGGTGCTGTCGAGATCGCGGTACGGCACCGTGGTCAGCTTCCCCTGGATCGGCGTGTGGGGGCGTGCTACGTTGTCCTGTCGGGCGAGGTCGGCGATCCGGGTGCCGGTGCGCTTCATTCCCAGCGGCTGGAAGAACTTCGTGCGGACGAATTCGTCCCATGACACGCCGGTGAGCCGCGGGATGATCTCCCCGGCGGCGATGAACGCCAGGTTGCAGTACCCGTAGCCGCTCCGGAAGCTGCGCGCCGGCGGCACGTGGCGGATCCGGCGCAGGACCTCGGCCCGGTCGAGGTCCGACCCGTACCAGATCAGATCGCCCGCCCAGGTCCCCAGCCCGCTCTGGTGCGTCAGCAGGTCGCGCACGGTCATCTCGCGGCTCGCCCAGGCGTCGTGCATCTGGAGTTCCGGAAGGTATTGCGACGCCAGGTCGTCCCAGGCGACCTTTTTTTCGGCCACCAGCAGCCCGACCGCCGTGGCGGTCACCGCCTTGGTGTTGGAGGCGATGGCGAACAGCGTGTCGGCATCGACGCGCCCCGGCCGGCCGACTTCCCGAACGCCGTAGCCGCGCGCCGACAGCACCCGGTCTTTGCGGACGATGGCGATGGCGACTCCGGGGATCTCCCAATCGCGCATCGCCTTCTCGATAGCGGCGTCGAGGCTTGTCGGGACCTTGAGGTCCGCGGCCCAGACGCGCCCGGGCAGTACGAGAATCGCACCGGCCAGCAGAAGGATGGCGGCGCGCCCGAGGGGCGGGCGATGCGGGGTCCGGAATGGTACGGTCATGACGGCACGGCGAATCCTACTTCATGAGGGCCGTGCCGGGTCCTCCGTGCCGCAGCCGCCGCAAGTCATGTCCACATCGTCGCCGTCGACGAGCGCCGCGCAAGCGCCTCCCGCCAGGCTCGCGGGCGGATCGGCGGCCACGCCGGCCTCGGTTGCGGCGGCCGCCGGGCGGCCGGCCCACTCCGCCAGCACCGCCGCCGCGCCGTCGAGGTGGGGCATGGCACCGCCCGTCAGCCGGGCGCGGATCGCCGCCGCCAGCGGCCGCAGATGGGTGTCGAGGAACAGCGCCCGCGCCGTCCGGGCCTGATCCGCTCGCTCCCGATCCTCCATCGACAGGGCGTAGGCTTCCTTCAGGGCGAGGTATCCGGCAAACCCGACCTCCACCGCCACATGGTCGATCGGGTCCTCGGCGCGCGGGCGATAGGCGAAGGCCGTGTAGATCCCCGACAGTTCGGCCATCACCCGGCCCGGGTCGACGAAGCGACCGTAGGCCACCTCGCGGGGCGAGACGAATCCGCCGGGACCGAACGCCGCGAGGTACTCCCCCTCGCCGACCGTCAGCGCCAACCGCGCGATCTCCCGCAGCCGGTCGTCCGCTGCCTCTTCGGCCAGGGATCGGACCTCATCGGCCCATGCGGGACGCGGCCGCTCGAACAGGAGGCCCAGGAGCCGCAGGAACGCCGCCTCGCGCGCGGCGGCCTGGGCTTTTTCGGGCAGACCCTGACCGGCCGCCGTCACCGGACTGCTCGGGGCGATCACTGTCCACCTCCCTGGGCACCGGTGGCGGCCCGCGATCCCTGCGCCCCCCTCACTTCGATCGACATCGGGACCCAGCCGGACCGCATCTTGCGCGCCCCGACCTCCGCCTGCGCCCCGTCCCAGACACCGAAGGCGATCTGCGACCGCCCGCCCGGCGCCAGGCCATTCGGCAGCGGCCTCACGATCAACACCTCCCACCCTTGAGCCGTTCGCTGACCCTTTCCCTCCGAGAATGCGCGATCGGCCGGGCGCAGGGTCCCTGGGCCCTCGCCGATCAGATCCTCGACCGGACGATCCCTGGGCCCCTCGCGCCGGGCGCCGAGCGCCGCCGCCGGGGCATAGCGTGTCGCGAACGTCTTCTGCGCCTCCGAACCCGGCTGCAGGGAGGGCGCCTCGAACGGGTAGTGATCGACGACCGCTCCGGGATACAGCGCTCGGATGTTGTCCTCGCGCCCGGCGACCGACGCCTGCCAGGAGGCGCGCCAGAAGGTGATCTCGACCGGCCGCCCCGCCTGCCCCATCTGCGGGTCGGGCAGATCGGGCGCGGTCTGTTGCGGAACCTGGACGGCGCAGGCATCGGAAAAGTGCGCCGGCCCGGGCCGCTCGTCCTGGGTCGCGTCGTCCCAGGTCAACCGGAACGCCACCTTGGTCCCGTCGGTCGCCGCCTGGACGCCGAGCCGCGGCGTTGTCGGCTTCAAAAGCCGGGGCTCGACGAGATCCTGCGGGATCAAGTCGGCCATGTACTTCGGAATCGCCTTCCAAGCGGTCTCGTCGGGTGCCGCAGGGATCGCACCGCGCCAGACCGCCTGCACTTCCACAGCCGCCGGCGGAGGCGGCGCCGCGCAGCCGGCGGCGATCGCCATGACGACGATCGACACCACCGCGAGCACGGTCGCCGCAAGCGGGGGGGAATCGGGGGCCGCCACCGGCCGGCCGGAGAGAATCCTGCCCGTTCTCATGGTCGTCCTCCTCCCTAGGTGATGTTCATCCGGCTGACGCCGCGCGCCTGGTCCTTCGCCGGCAATATCCAGATCGGCTCGCGCACCGGGACGCGCACCAGCTCGCGGCCGTCCTCGCGCAGCCCCATCACCGTGTCCCCCACCCGCTTCCAGCGCGGCATCATCCACTCGGTCGACCCGAACAGCGTCAGCAGGGCCGACAGGTCGGGATCGTCCGCCGCCTTGTTGTAGGTGGCGATCGCCTGGTCGACCCCCGGCCCGAACATCTGCGCCAGGTAAGGGCGCGGCACGTGCCGGGGCGGGATGTAGTAGACGTTCGGCTCCAGCCCGAGCTGCGGGTAGAGCGGCAGCGCCACTTTGCGGATGTGCACCAGGTAGTCGATCGGGTTGTCGGGCCGCGCCTTGTCCGGGGTCGAGATGTAGCCCGCCATCCGGATCTTGCCGATGCAGTTGACGAAGCACTGCGGCTGCAGCCCCTGTTCTATTTTTGGATAGCAGGCGATGCATTTCTCCGAGGTGCCGGTCATCGGGTTGAAAAAGGTCTTCTTGTAGGGGCAGGCCTTGACGCACTCCTGGTAGCCGCGGCAGCGTCCCTGGTCGATCAGCACGATGCCGTCCTCCGGGCGCTTGTAGATCGATCCGCGCGGGCAGGAGGACAGGCAGGCCGGGTAGGTGCAGTGGTTGCAGATGCGCGCCAGGTAGTAGAACCAGGCGTCGTGGAAGCCCTGGTAGTGCGCCCCCTTGTCGAGGGTCTTGGTGCAGTCGTCCTCGCCGACGTTGGGGTGGGCGTAGTCGATCTCCTCCGGGCGCCAGCCGAGGACCCGCTCCCCCGCCTCGGCCGCCTCGAACACGGTGCGCCCTTCGTACCGGCCGCCGGCCCACTTCTGCGCGCCGAGCTTTTCCATCAGCCGCACGTCCCAGCCGAGCGGATAGAAACCGTACGGCTTGGTCTCGACGTTGTTCCACAGCATGTATTCCTGCCCGCGCCCCGACGTCCAGGTGGTCTTGCAGGCGAGCGTGCAGGTCTGGCAGGCGATGCACTTGTTGGTGTCGAAGATTGCCGCGAACTGTTTCTTCGGCCTCGCCTCGGGATACCAGTACGACATCTCGCGGCCAATCTGCCAGTTGAAGACGCGGGCCATCAGATCTCCCCTCCCTTCCTGCCGTCACCCTGTTTGCCATCGTCCTGGATGAACCCGCCCTCCAGGTACCTCTTCATGGCGGCGTTCTCGTAGCTTGGCCGCAGCCCCAGGGCCGCCGGCCTCCACAAGCCCTTGGCACCGATCCCCCCCGGCTCGGCCTTGGCGATCTTGACGATTGACTCGCGCGGCGCCCCGGTCGGGCAGTGCACGTCGGGCAGGAACCCCTTGCCGATCCGCTGGCCGATGACCTCCTTGCGGACCAGCGAGTCGGTCATCAGGGTCGGCTTGAGCCAGCCACGGGTCGCCGACTGGTGCGAACCGCTGCGGAACATCGCCTGGTATCCGCTCCGCGGGTTCTTCGCCAGGCCGTCCTTGCGGGTCTTGTGCCCCTCCACCGACCCCGGCGTGGCCCCGTACATGTTGAACCACATGCGGGTGACCCCCCGCGGCGTGCCGGGGTAGTAGCGCGCCCGGCAGATCAGACGGGCGAACTCGTAGTCCTTGGCGTTCTTCTGCCAGCCGCGGAACGGCCGGTCGCTCGGGTCGGAGTCGACCCAGACGTAATCGCCGTCCTCGACCCCCAGGTCGCGCGCGTCCCCGGGATTGATGTCCATGTACCCCTCGGCGGCGTACGGTTGCCTCAGGTCGTGGCGGTAGATGTCGCCGAACGGCCCGAACAGGATCGCCACCATGTCCGTGTCGACCGGCAGAGTGTGCGACCCGTGGCGGTATTTCGGTGTATGGAAAATGAAGCGGTAGCCCTGCGCCGCCAACGGGTGGGTCGTCTTCTTCAGTTCCGACCACGGCTTGACGACGTTGCGACCCTGGCGCGTCTCGCAACTCAGGTCGGCCGGGTCGGCCCCGTACTCCGCCGGCCCGGCGGCGCGGATCGCCGCGTGCGGTGGCGCCACGATGACGTTCGGTTCATAGAAGGTCGAGTCGATCGGCTCGCGGTGCACCGGCAGGTTCTCGCCCGCCTCGATGAACTCCTTCTCCTCGCGGTAGAACTCCAGGCGGCCGGTCTTGGTGTACCAGGGACGCGACTCGGCGACCTGCTCGTAGCCGACCGATTTCGGGTAGGTCCGGTTCATCATCAGGGCCGGGATCCCTGCCTTCGCCTTCGCCTCCAGTTCGGAAATCTTGTATCCCTTGGTGTTCGACGACGCATCGAGGACGCGTTGCAGGTAGACCTCGGCCTGCATTTTGTCGACGAAGTGCCAGCAGTCGGCGAACCGTTGGTCGCCGGTCGCCTCCGCCAGCCGCCGGCCGACGAGCGCCAGGCACTCGATGTCGCCGCGGGTCTCGAACGGCCGCGGCAGCGGGGTGCGCGGGAAGACGGTCAGGAACGGGTTGGTCACCGAGCAGGTCATGTCGGGGAGCTTGAGTTCGGACCAGGAGTCGACCGCGAACACCACGTCGGCCCACTCGCACGAGGTCGACCACCACCATTCCTGCACGGCGATCATCTCGATCTTCGGCAAAACGTTCACCACCGTGTTGTAGTGCCACTTGACGTTGCCGAGGATCGAGTTGGCGTTGGCGAACCAGAGCGACTTGGTCGGGGCCGGCATGTGGGTGGCGCCGGTCAGCATCTTCTTCCCGACCCTGAGCGGGTGATCTTCGTGGTTGTAGTAGTGTGCCGATTCCGGCTTCCAGTACTGCTTCGGTCGCGCCGGCTTGGCCGGGTCGAGCTCGAGATCGAACGGGTTCTCGTTGACGTACTGCGGGAAGCCATTGAACAGCGCCACCCGGTAGTTGCCGGCGTACGACCCGACGTTGCCGGCAATCTTCCCGACGTTGCCGGTCAGCGCCGCCAGCAGGAAGATGTCGCGGTCCTTGTTGTCGTTGTTGAAGAACTGGTTCGGGCCCATGCCGACGGCGAACAGCGTCTTGCCGGGGCGCTTCGCGATCGCCCGCGCCAGCATTTCGACGGCGGCCTTCGGCGCCCAGGTGATCTCCTCGACCGTCGCCGGGTCGAAGTGATCGGCGTACTCCCGGATCAGATCGAAGACCGGCCGGCAGGCGACTTTCTTCCCGTCCGCCAGCGTCACCTCGACCGCCCCCTCGAGCAGCGGGTCGCCCACCCCCGATCGGCCGCCGACCTGGTCGCGGGTCAGCGGGCGGGGCGCCTGCTTGGCCCGATCCCACCACAG
>JANNTZ010000195.1:0-4326 GCA_031394595.1 Acidobacteriota bacterium | reverse complement strand
GTCCCAGCCTCGAGATCGGGTTCGGCGACGACAGAACCCTCATGCAGGTCAACGCCGAGGTCCACTACGTCTTCAACAAGGTGCAGGTCTGGAAACCCTACGTCGGCGGCCTGGTGGCGTTCTCCTGGGTCGATCTTGACAACGCCCCTCCCGGAGCGGACGACAGCGATACCGACATCGGCTTCATGGGCGTCGGCGGGGTCCAGACCAAGTTGAAGTCGGGCGTCGCGATGTTCTTCGAAGGCAAGGTCGGTCTCACGGACGAGGATCCGGACTTCAAAGTGGCGATCGGCTGGACCTGGAAGTAACCGGCCCCTGCAAATTCTTGGTAGGATCCTGCGTGGCGCGCTGGAGGCTTGGCTCGCCATAGGGGAGGCGTTCGGGGCGGGCGGCGCCCGCTGGGAGTGGAAGAAGCAGGTCTGGCGGCAAGCCCTTGAAGATCGGATCGCCGGCTTGGGGCGCCAGGGGAAGAAGTCCGATCCGTACGCCCGGATATGCACCGCCTGCCAGGCTCTGGGGCGTCCCGGCGACGCCGCCTGCCCGGTCTGCGGCGCCGCGTTTGCGGCGCGGCGCGCGCCCCGCCGCGGCGGTGGGACTCTCCTGCCGGCACACGCCCGTGCCACGGCGATCCTGATCTCGATCAATGCCGGGCTCATGGCCCTGATCCTGGCGACCCGCGGGGTCGGGGAGACCCGGAGTCCCTTCCAGTTCCTGTCGCCCTCGGTTCGGGCGCTCGATGATTTCGGGGCCCGAATGACCCCGGCGATCCTGGACGGGGAAGTCTGGCGCCTGGTCACCGCTATGTATCTGCACGGCGGGCTCCTCCACCTGCTGTTCAACACCATGGCGCTCCGCAGCCTCGGGATGCTGATCGAAGCGGCATTCGGCGGGCGCAAGCTGTTCGCCATCTACACCGTGAGCGGCGTGGCGGGGTTCGTGGTCAGCACGTTCGTCGGTGGCCATCTCCGGAGCGTCGGGGCGAGCGGTGCCATCTTCGGTCTGCTCGGGTTCGCTTTCGTCTACAGCCGCTACCGCGGCGGGGCGGCCGGTCGGGCCGTGGCCGATCAGTTGATGGTGTGGATCCTGTACGGCGCGGTCATGCTCTTCTCCCCCGGGATCGACAATTTCGCCCACGCCGGCGGGTTCGCGGCGGGGGCCGGTTTCGGGCTGCTGATGACTCCGGGGGAACCGCGGACGTTGACGGGGGAGCGGGTCCTGAAAGTCCTCCACGCCCTGCTGGTCCTGATGACCGTGGCCGCCTTCGCGGCGATGGTCCAGGGCCAGTTCGCGGCCCGGGCCTCCTGACCGTATAATCGGCTCATCGTGCGACCGCAAACCCTTTTCGACAAGGTGTGGGACGCTCACGTTGTCCGCCCCGAGAGCGCCGACACACCAGGTGTCATTTATGTCGACCTGCACCTCATCCACGAGGTGACCTCGCCCCAGGCGTTCACCTTGCTGCGCGAACGTGGCCTGCGGGTGCGCCGCCCGGAGCGCACCGTCGCGACCATGGATCATTCGACGCCGACCACACCGCGGGGGGCGGACGGCCGGATCCCGATCACCGATCCGGAGGCGGCGGTGCAGATCCGGCAACTGGAGACCAACTGCCGCGACTTCGGCATCCGCCTCTACGCTCTGGGCAGCGCCGAGCAGGGGATCGTCCACGTCATCGGACCGGAACTCGGATTCACCCAGCCCGGGATGACGATCGTCTGCGGCGACAGCCACACCAGCACGCACGGGGCGTTCGGATCCCTGGCTTTTGGCATCGGCACGACGGAGGTGGGGCACGTGCTGGCGACCCAGTGCCTGCTGCAGGCCAGACCGAAGACCATGGCGGTCCGGGTCGAGGGCAGGCTTGGACGCGGGGTGACGGCCAAGGACCTGATCCTGGCGATCATCGGGCAGGTCGGGGTCGGCGGCGGGACCGGCTACGGGCTCGAGTACTGCGGCGCGGCGGTGCGGGCGCTGTCCATGGAAGAACGGATGACCGTCTGCAACATGTCGATCGAGGCCGGGCGCGCGCCGGCATGATCGCACCGGACGACACCACCTTCGAATACCTCGCGGGACGGCCGTTCGCGCCGCGGGACGCAGCCTGGGACGCGGCGGTGGCGCGCTGGCGTCTCCTCCCGGGTGACCCGGAGGCCGCTTTTGACCGGGAGGTCGCGATCGACGCGTCGGCGCTGCAGCCGATGATCACCTGGGGGACCAATCCGGGGATGACGATCCCGGTGCGCGGCAACGTCCCCGGAGCCGACGGCGGGCCGACCACCGAACGGGCGCTGCGCTACATGGGGCTGCGGCCGGGGCAGTCGATCCTCGGTCATCCCATCGACGTGGTGTTCATCGGGTCATGCACCAACTCGCGTCTTTCGGACCTGCGTTCGGCGGCGGGCATCCTGAAGGGTCGCAAGGTCGCCCCCGGCGTCCGGGTCCTGGTGGTCCCCGGGTCGCAACAGGTCAAGCGCCAGGCTGAAGTCGAGGGGCTCGACCGGGTCTTTCTCGCGGCCGGCGCCGAATGGCGGGAGGCCGGCTGCTCGATGTGCATCGCCATGAATGGCGACCAGCTGCAGCCGGGCCAGTACGCGGTCAGCACCAGCAACCGCAACTTCGAAGGACGGCAGGGGGCCGGAGGGCGGACTTTCCTGGCCAGCCCGCTGACCGCGGCGGCGGTCGCGGTCACCGGGCGGATGACCGACGTCCGGGAGCTTCTGGGGTGAGCGGCATGGAACCGATCCGCGTCGTCCGGTCACGCACCGTCGTTCTACTGGTGGAGAACATCGACACCGATCAGATCATCCCGGCGCGCTTCCTCAAGGTGACCGGCCGCGCCGGTCTGGGGCGGCACTTGTTCAGCGACTGGCGCTACGACAAGGACGGCCGGCCGCGTCCCGACTTCGTCCTCAACCGCGCGGAGGCGGCCGGGTCGCAGGTCCTGGTGGCGGGCGACAACTTCGGGTGCGGTTCGTCGCGCGAACATGCCCCGTGGGCACTGGTGGACTTCGGCTTCCGCGCCATCATCAGCACCACCATCGCGTCGATCTTCCGGAGCAACGCCCTCAAGAACGGCCTGATCCCGGTGGTCGTCGGCGCCGATTTGCACCGGCGGCTGCTGGACTCGCCGGGGATCGAGGTGACGATCGATCTCGATCTCCGCACCCTCCGCCTGGCGGACGGCACGGAGGCGGAATTCCCGATCGAACCCTTCGCCCGTTACTGCCTGCTGCACGGCATCGATGAGTTGTCCTTCCTGATGCAGCAGGACCCGGCGATCGCCGGGTTCGAGAAGCAGCGCGCCGAACGTTGACCGTGCCGCCGTATCGGCCGGGGCCCGCGATTGCGGGCCGGTCGCGGCGTGTCCGGATCAGTTCGCGGGATCCGGGGTGGGCGCTGCGGGGATGACCGGCAGCGGAGTGAGTGGCAGGGGCGCTGTCGGGATCGGGACCCCCGGGGAGGTCGGCGACGCGTCGTGCCAGTGACCATGCTCGGCGGACCAGACCTTTCCCGCGGGGACCGCTCCCGGAGGCTGCGGTCCAGGCGTTCCCTGCTCCTCGCCTCCCGCGCCGACATCGTGCCAGTGTCCGTGCTCGGTGGACCAGACCCGTTGCGGTGCGCTGACGTTGTCGGGAGCGCGCATGTAGCCCATGATGGCGGCCGCCGCCCCGAGGACCACGATCAGCAGGAGAACGATGGCGGTTGGCGAGATCCCGGTCCGCTGTTTCCGTTCGCAGCAGCGCTTGTACTTGAGCCCGCTGCCGCACGGGCACGCTGCGTTCCTCTCGATCGCCATCGGTCACCCTCCCGACCCCAACTCACGCTCCAACGACGCGTCCGACACGATGTTCCGGGGACGGCCGTAAGGATACCGCGCCACAGCCCGCGTCGCCAAGCCGCCCGTATCGCCGGCCCCTGCCGGAGGCTCAGGGTCGATCCAGATCAGGGAACAGGCGGCTCGCCGCCATGGCGGTGGCGTACCCGGTGTAGCGGTCGATACACCCCACCCCGTCCCGTTTCTCCCAGGGGCAGAGGGAGGTCCGTTTCCCGGTGTCGCGGGGATGTTCCGGTTTGAGCGCCAGGAGAGTCGCGCAGTCCTTCTCCCCAGGATCGTCGGGCCGACAGGCCAGGATGTGCAGCATCCCGCGCCGCCAGAACCAGCCGTGAATGTCATCCTGGTCGTCGTTGACCTGGGTGTCCAGCATCGTCCCCAGGTCGAGCACCGAGAACCCCTTCAAGCCGAACCCCGGATCGTGGACAAAAGTCCGCTCGTACGGGTCGAAGGCGCCGGCCCGGCCGCCGACGACGATCGAGGCGCCGTCGAAC
>JANNTZ010000447.1:0-11398 GCA_031394595.1 Acidobacteriota bacterium | reverse complement strand
CGGCTGCAGGTGCCGGTGCCGCAGGTCGCCGTCCCCAGGTTCTCGTCAGTCAACCCATCGCAGTCGTCGTCAAGGCCGTTGCAGGTCTCGGTGCCCGGGGTCCCAGGCGTGCAACTCTGCGGGACACCCGCGACGCAACTGTTCACCGTGCGGGCGCAGACGCCCAGGCCGCACATCGCGCTGCCGAGCCCCTCGTCCACCGCTCCGTCGCAATCGTCGTCCAGTCCGTTGCAGATCTCCAGGCCCCCCGCATGCACCGCGGGATCGTTGTCGTTGCAGTCCTCGCTGGCGGGGTAACCGTCGCCGTCCAGGTCCTGACACCTGTCACCTGTACCGTTAAGGTCGGCGTCCTCCTGCCCGGGGTTCGAGGTGGCGACGCAGTTGTCGCAGATGTCCCCGCGTCCGTCGCGATCTGCGTCAGATTGGGAGGTGTTCGCCTGGACCGGGCAGTCGTCATCGATGTCCTGCACCAGGTCGGCGTCCGTGTCCCGACCAAGGGAGACGCAGCGGGTCGGCAGGATCAGCGGCTGGCCGCTAGAGGCAAAGCCGGCCGGCCCCTCACCGCAGCGGTTCGTTCCGGTGACTACGTAGTAGAAGGCATGACCGGGAGGCGGGGTTGCGGCGTCCACGAAACCCGGGGTCGGCGATTCACTCACCAGGCAGGTCAGCGCATCGCTCCACGTGCCGGTCAAGTGGTCCCAGACGGCGCGGTAGACGTTGTACACGTTCGCCTGCACGACCGGCGAGAAGGTAAATCTGGCCGGCGACCCGCCGACCGCCTTCAGCGTGGGGCCGATCTCCCCAGACGCCGAGCTGACGCTGTTCACCAGCGGCGCGCAGTCCAGGACATCGAGGACCAGGTCGTTGTCGTCATCCGGGTCCAGACAATCGTTCAGGCCGTCCGCGTCGCTGTCCGCGAACCCTTCGTCGATGATCAGGTTGCAGTTATCATCCAGGCCATTGCAGATTTCCGGCGCTCCGGGGTGCGTGGTGGCCACGAGGTCATTGCAGTCGCCGCCGCAGGTGGTGACACCGTCATTGTCCTGATCGAATCCCTCGTCCGTCGACCCGTCGCAGTCGTCGTCCAGGCTGTTGCAGGTCTCGGTGCCCGGAGCCCCGGGCGTGCAGGTTTGTGGCACTCCCGCCACGCAACTCGCGACGGTGCGGACGCAGACCCCCACTCCGCAGCTCACGGTACCCAGCCCTTCGTCGGTGGCCCCGTCGCAGTCATCGTCCAGCCCGTTGCAAGTTTCGGATCCCGGCGTTCCCGGCGTGCAGGTCTGCGGCACGCCGCCGACACAGATCTGAACCACCCGGCCGCAGACACCCACGCCGCAGCCGATTGTCCCGAGGTTCTCATCGATCAGTCCATCGCAATCGTCGTCCACTCCATTGCACGTTTCCGGGCCGGGAGTCCTGGCCACGCAGGAATCGTTCACCCTGCCGTTCACACAGGAGGTCGACCCGGTCGAGGCGCAGGCACCCGAACCACAGGTGGTCGACACCGGGGTGTAGTCTTCGTCGATCAGGCCATCCCCGTCGTCATCGAAGCCGTCGCACGTGGCGTCACTGGGAACGACCCCGTCGTGGAAGATGAGGACGGCGCCGACCTGGATGTTGAAATTCGCCGGGTCGTCGAACCCGGTGCCCCCCGCGACGACATCCGCGAACCCGTCGCCGTCCACGTCTCCCGCGCCTGCCACCGAGACGCCCAGGAGGGCATTCGCCTGCTGTCCCTCGGCGCTCCAGGCCCATCCCTGCGCGAGCCCATGCGCGCCGCCGGCGAAGACCCTGATATGTCCTTCGGCCAGTTGGTTGGTATCTCCCAGTTTCGGCAGCCCGACGACGACGTCTCCGTATCCGTCGTTATCGATGTCGCCCGCCGCCGCCACCGAGGCGCCGATCTCGGCGGGCGATCGGGTGCTTCTCGCGGACCAGTCCGGCGCGAGCGCAGGACCGCCGGCCGCACCGTGGAAGACGAAGACGCGGCCCGAGTCGAATAAAGGGGCGCCGATGATGAGGTCGGCGAAGCCATCGGCGTTAAGGTCCCCGGCTCCCGCCACGGAAAAGCCGAGCTGGGCCCCGGCCTTGCTGCCATCGAATGTCCAGGCGGGGTTGGCACGGGTGCCCGTCAGGGGACCCAGGTAGAGGAGCGCGCGCCCCCGGTCGTACAGGCCGACGTCATCGAATCCAGGAGCGCCAACGATGATGTCGGACAGGCCGTCGCCGTTCACGTCACCCGCACCCGCCACGGAGACACCGAGTGTCGAGTCGGGCCGGCTGATACCGCTTGCCCAGGCATAGGTCAGCGAAGGACCGGTCGGCGATCCGAGGAAGACGAACGCCCCCCCTTCGTTCACGTTGTAGATGTTGTCGAACATCGGCGCACCGACGATGACGTCCGCAAACCCGTCACCGTTCACGTCGCCGGCGGAAGCGACCGAAGCTCCGAACTGGGCGCCGCTCTGCCCGCCCTCCACGATCCACGCAGGCGACGTGGCCAGCCCGGTGGGCGAGCCCGGGAAGATGAGGGCGCGGCCCTCGTCCGTCTCCCCATGATCGAAGAGCCGGGCGCCGACGATGACATCCCCGTACCCGTCGCCGTTCACATCACCCGCCGCGGCGACGGAGGAGCCCAGTTGCTCGCCGGCCTGGCTTCCACTGACGGACCACGCCGGGACGTGGAAGATGCCACCAGGTCCGCCGTGAAACAGCAGGACCCGCCCTCCGTCGAGGAATCCGCCGTCGTGTCGCGGAACACCGACCAGGATGTCCGCGTAACCATCGCGGTTCAGGTCCCCGGCTGGAGCGACCGACGCCCCGAACATCGAGTCGTACTGGTCGCCCCGCAACGTTGCAAAGGGGGACACGAGGGTCGGATCGACGACCAGCGGGTAGGGATGCCCCTGCTCGGCGACGGCGATCTGGATCGCACCGGCCACGAGCCGCATGTCCGCCGGCACTTCGCGACCGAGCGCATCGAGAACCGTGAGGCCGGCATGGACGAGGACCGGCGTGCCATCGGGAGCGGCGAAGGAGATCGCGTCATCCCCCTGGGTGCTCGCCTCGAGATCGCCCGAGTATTCAATCTCGAGAATGAGAGGCGACCGTGGATCCCCGTCACCCGGTGGCGCGGCGATCGTGAACCCCTGCTCGATCCCGCGCGGTTCGTTGACGTACCACTCGGTCAGACCCAGCGACGCGCGCACCTGCTCGACACGCGCTCCTTCCGCTCTGATCACGGCCGGAGGGACTGCGAGCAGCGCACCCTCCCTGCCGAAAGCGCGCAACCTGAGCCCCAGCTCCCAGCGGGACTGTCGCTCGCCGCGGGACGTGACGTAGACGCCCGCCGCGTCCGCCCGGGTCCTGAGACCCTGGGCCCGGTTGGGGGCGGTCCAGGAACCGTCGGTTCGTTCGGTGAAGGAGTATTCGCCCCTTGCGATATCAGCAAGGGCAACTCTTATGAGCGATCCGGCATGTTCTCTCGGGGCATGGTTCCGGCCTGGCTCCAGCGCGGCGAACACAAGCAGCGCGGCCGCCACGACCGATATGAGGCGTGCACGAAACATGCGTACCTCTCCCTACGTCCCAATGGTGAAAATTCCTTGGGATATACGAGGAGAACCACTCCACTGCAAGCAGAGAACGCGCACTATTTTGTGGTAACCCCATCCGGACCGCCCAGACGCCGCCGTTCCCGGATTCTGGTTGCGCGGTTTGCCGATCCAGCGTAGATGACATTCAGAAGATCACCGCCTGTCTGGCGATCCCCAGTCAGGCGCTCTTAGAACAGGAGACGCCTCATGAATTCCCTCCAGTCTCAGCTTAGACTTCGTGCTCTCGCTATCGCGCTGGCTGGATCGTTTCTCACCGGCGGACCGACGGATCCGACAGCCGCCACGCAGACCGTCGGCCTTCCCGGCGGGGACATCCTGGTCAACGAAGGAAACACGATGGGCGAGCAGCGGGAGACGAGTATCGGCGCGAATCCATTGAATCCCCGGCACCTCGTCGCCGCCTGGCTCGACGAAAGCGGATCCAGCAAGGGCGTGGCTTACGGGCGCACCGTCGACGGCGGACTGACTTGGCAGAGCTGGTCCATGCAGGACATGGACCCGGGCACCCTGTACGACCCGTCCATCGCGGTGGATCCGTCGGGGAACGTCTTTATCGGGTTGATCCACGTCAAAGGCCAGGCCGAGTCAATCGTGGTGCGCCGGTCCGGGGACGGCGGGCAAAGCTTTGGATCGCCGGTCGCCATCGGAGAGGGGGACAAACCCTTCCTCGCCGTCGACCCCGGGAGCGGCGCCGTTGACGTGACCTGGGCCGGCTTCGTGAACCGTACGTTTCTACACATCTTTTTCTCACGCAGCACGGACCATGGTTCAACCTTCAGTCCGCCGTTTCTGATCTCGGAACCCGGAGTCAGCGAGGGGCTCAGCTCGATCCCGATGACCGGGCCGGACGGCGAGGTCTATGTCGTCTGGAGCGACATTCTGTCGGGAATTTCGACGGGAGTCATCTGGTTCGACCGCTCGTTCGACGACGGGACGACGTGGCTGTCTCACGATGTCCGCGTCGCGGACGTGGCGCAGCCGCGGTTCGAAAATCCCGCCTTCGCCAACCTCGGGTTGTCCGCCAACGCTGTCGATCGCAGCCAGGGCGCATTCCGCGGCCGGCTGTATGTCGCCTGGCCGGACGGACGATTCGGGGACGCCGACATCCTGCTCAGTTCCTCGACCGACCGCGGCGCGACCTGGAGCCCGCCGATCCGCGTCAACGATGACGTCGTCGGCAACGGCGCTGATCAGGCCGGGCCCTGGGTCAGTGTTGATGCGCAGGGGCGGCTGCACGTCACCTTTCTCGACGCACGGGAGGATCCTACTGGGACGCGGTACGCCATGTACCTCGCGACCTCGACCGACGGCGGGACGACATTCGGACCGAATGTCCGCGTCTCGGACGGGCTTTACCCCGGTGGCGGTCTCCAGTCGCTCCGCGAATATACCGGGGCGGCAATTGCCGGCGGTCGCATTCATCCGATCTGGCCCGATGCCCGCAGCGGCGAACTCAATGTCTACAGTCGCGGCGTCAATCTGGACGATTTTGACGAGGACGGCGTCTTCAACGACGGCGACGGAAGCGGCGGTTATGCGGACAATCGCTGCTCGGGGACCGGCAGGCGCCGGCGCAAACCCTGCGACGACAACTGTCCCGGAACACCCAATCGCGACCAGGCCGACGCGGACCGCGACCAGGTGGGGGATGCCTGCGACAACTGCCCGACGGCGCCCAACACCTCCCAGGCCGACCTCGACCGGGACGGTCTCGGGGATGTCTGCGATCCAAGCCCGCTGACACCCTGAACCCCGGCCCGACGCCGGAGACCCGACTTCCCCTACAGCACCCCGTCGCGGCGCATCTCGCGCACCGCGTGATGACCGGGCAGGCCGTTGACGCCGCCGCCGGCGTGGGTGCCGGACGACGCCTGGTACAGGCCGCGGATTGGCGACCGGTAGTCGGCGTAGCCGACCGCCGGGCGCAGGTGGAAGAGCTGGTCGACGGTCAGCTCGCCGTGGAAGATGTTGCCGCCGATCAGGTGGTACTCGTGCTCCTTGTCGTAGGGGCCGATGATCTGGCGGTGCAGGATCGATCGCTTGAAGTTCGGGGCCACCACGTTGAAGCGGTCGATCAGGCGGTCGGCATAGGCTTCGAGCTCGGCGCGATGCGGCTCGCGGCTCCACGACTCCGGCACCCACTGGGTGAACATCGACATGATGTGCCGGCCCGGGGGCGCCAGCGTTTTGTCGAACACGGTCGGGATCTCGCAGTCCGAGAACGGCAGGGTGGCCGCGCGGCCCGAGCGGGCTTCCTGGAAGGCGCGTTCCAGATACTCGAGGTCGTCGAGGATCGAGATCGCCCCGCCGTGCACGTCGGGGTTGAAGCCGGGGTTGGCGGTGAACTCGGGAAGCTCGGCGAGGGCCAGGTTGATCTTCACGGTGCCCGAACGCGACCGCCAGTTCTCGATGTCGGCGACGAACTCCGGCGGCAGGTCGCGGCGATCGATCTGCCGCAGGAAGGTGATTTGCGGGTGGCAGGTGGTCACCACCAGCGGCGCCTCGATTTCCTCGCCGCCCTTGATCACCACGCCGGTGACACGCCCGTCACGGATCAGGACCTTCTCGACCGGCGCGCTCACCCTGACCTTGGCGCCGAACCCTTCGGCCGATCGACAGATGGCGTCGGAGACCGCTCCCATCCCGCCCTCGGGCATTCCCCACGACGCGACCTGGCCCTCGGTCTCCTGGCCGGTCGAATGATGCATGAGGACGTAGGCGGTGCCCGGGGCGCAGGGTCCCGCCCAGGTGCCGATGATGCCGTTGATCGACAACATCCCCTTGACGACGCCGCTCTCGAACCAGCGGTCGAGCAGGTCGGCGCATGACATGGTGAACAGCCGGGTGATGTCGGCGACCGTCCGCTCGTTCACCGCGCCCCTCTTCTTGAGGGTCCAGGCGAGTTGTGCGACGTCCTTGAGGTCCCGCAACTTCATTGATCCGAGGCGGGGCGGCGTGTGGTCCAGCATCGGGTGCATGATCGCCGCGATGCGGCCGATCCACTCATAGTAGGGGCCGACCCGCTCGCCGTCCTTCTTCGAGAACTGGCCGTACGACGCGTAGGTCGCGGGATTCGTCCCCTGATCGATGATCGACCGGCCGTCAGGGTGCGGGAGGTAGCCCATCCCGAGGGGATTGATCTTGTAGCCGTGCTTCTTCAGACCGAGGTCGTTGACGATGTACGGCGGCATCAGGCTCATGGTGTACGACAGCGTCGTGACCTTGAACTCCGGGGCCTCGGGCCACGGCTGCGAAGTGTCTGCCGCCCCGCCGACCTTGTGGCGCGCCTCGAGGACGATGACCCGCTTGCCGTATTTTGCGAGATAGGCGGCGGCCACCAGACCGTTGTGACCACCGCCAATCACGACGGCATCGTAGCGCTGTGCTGGCATGAGGCCTCCGTTGGGGATGGGTCGATCGATGCGTGTCGGATTGTAGTGCGGATTCGCCTGTTCCGCGCCACCGTCGGGTCGCCACGACGCCGGATGTTTTACGTCGTGCGTCCGCGCCGCGCCGCCGTTGCGCGAACGCCGCACTCCGGTCCGGATGGTGGGATTCCCGGATCGACGCGGGGTTACCGGCCGAGTTCCGCCAGGCTCCCGTGCACCGGCTTTCCGCCCACAAGCGTGAGGAGGACCTTCGCCTCCGAGATCCGATTGGGATCGAGGGCGAACAGGTTGCGGTCGAGGACCACGAGGTCGGCGAGCTTGCCGGCCTCGATCGAGCCGGTCCGGTCATCCTGGAAATTGACGTAAGCGGCGTTGATCGTGAACGCGGCGATGGCGTCACGCAGATCGATGCGCTCTTCCGGGATGAAGGGGGCGGCAGCGTCGTCGTTCGGGTCGGCGCGACGCACCGCGACCTCCATTTCCTCCAGTGGGTTGGCGGAGGAGACCGACCAGTCGCTGCCGAACGCCACGATGCCGCCCGAACGCAGGACGCTGCCGATCGGGTAGATCCAGCGGTGTGTCTCGGGGGGCAGGATCGGCAGGGTCAGGTTAATGATGTAGTCCTCGGCCAACGCCCACAGCGGTTGGAAGTTCGCCACCGCGCCCAGCTCGCGGAAGCGCGGGATGTCGTCGGGGTGGAACACCTCGATGTGCGACAGGTGATGCCGGCTGTCGCGGGCGCCGTTGGCGCGCCGCGCCGCCTCCAGGGCGTCGAACACTTGCCGGATGGCGGCGTCGCCGATGCAGTGAAAATGCAACTGGAACCCTTCCCGATCGATGCGGGTGACGAATCGCTTGAGCGCCTCCGGCTCCACGAGTGCCATGCCGTGGCCCCCTTCTTTACCGACATACGGTTCGAGCATCCCTGCCGTCTTGGCTTCGATCACGCCGTCCTGGAAGATCTTGATCGTGTGGGCGCGCACCAGGCCGCGCGTGTAATCGCGGCGGGCGCGGATGAGATCGGGGATCTGGGCCTCCCCTTTCTCCGGGTCGAACCGGAGCGACAGAACGACGCGCGCCGTGAGCCCGCCCGCGCGATCGACGTCGCGGTACACGTCGAGCATCCGGTAGCCCTCGTAATCGTCGAGGTAAGCATTGGCCTCCTGGAAGGAGGTGATCCCGAGGGAGTTCAGCTCCTCGACGGCGATCCGCAGGCCGTGACGGGCCTGTTCCGGCGTGCGGGGCGGCAACAGCTTCTCCATCGGGTCGGTGGCTGATTCCTGTAGCGAGCCGACGGGCTCGCCATCGCGGTCCCGATCGATGCGGCCACCATCGGGATCGGGTGTGTCGCGGGTGATCCCGGCGGCCGCGAGCGCCTTGCTGTTGACCCAGGTCGAATGGCCGTCCTTCGAGTACAGCAGCACCGGCCGATCGGGGACCACGGAGTCGAGATCGCGGCGGTCGGGGATCCCCTTCGGGAAGGCCGACATGCTCCAGCCGGCGCCGCGGATCCACGTGTCCCGCGGGTGCGTCGCCGCGTAGTCCGCGACCGCCTTGAGGTAGTCTTCCTTCGTCTCGAGGTCGTACAGGAAACAGTCCTGTCGTTCAACCCCGGCCCACAGGGGATGGACGTGCGAGTCCTGGAACCCCGGCAGGATCATTTTCCCCCGCAGGTCGACGACCTTCGTCCCCGGCCCCACGTATTTCGCAGCGCCGCCGTTGCCGCCGACGTAGACGATGTTCTCCCCCCGGACCGCCACCGCCTCGGCCCATGAGCGCACCCGGTCCACCGTGTAGACGGCGCCGTTCTTGAACACCAGGTCCGCTTTCGCGTCCGGTGGCGGAGAAGCGGACGTGGCAGCCTGCAGGGCGCAGGAAGCGACCGAGACGAGACCGAGTACAACACAGGCGGCGAAACGTCTGCGCATGGCATTCACCTCAGGGAATGGTGTGTGACGAGGTCCTCGGGGAAGGGATCGAGGAAGACCTGGCCCTCGAGGGACGTCTCGCCGAAACGCTTGCGCCACGATCGCAGCAGGGCAAGCGGGGCAGTGACCGGGCACCGCCCCTTGCGATAGCGTTCGAGCGTCCGCAGGGAGTGCTGTCGTTCGCGCGCCGTCGGGCGATCCGAGAAGCAGCCGAAGGCGTGCCTCAGCACCTGGGTCATGGGACCGCGGCGTGCCGGCCGGGCGAACGCCTCCCGGAAGATCCGGTGGTAGCGTTCGAGGACCTGTGCCGCCCGCCGGCGTTCGTGATTGGCGACGACGCGATCCAAAAGGCGCAGCTGCTTCCCGCCATACGCCAGTATCAGGAGCCTGTGGGAGGCATGAAAGGTCACGAGTCGCGCCATCGATGGCCGGCGGCGCAGTTGGCGCAGACGTGCCAGGGCGAACAGCTTCCTGAGGAAGTGCTCTCGGAGGTCCGGGACAAGCAGCCGGGACTCGTCCTGCACCGCCAGGTGCCCGAACCGATCCAGCACTGCCCCCCCGAACAGGCCCGCGGTCCGGCCGAGCGCCGCGCTCTTCCCGACCGCGGGGTAGTGCTTTGCGTCCAGCAACGCGCAGGAGGGCGAACGGCTCTTGAGGATGAACCCGTCGACGTCACCGACCTCACCCAGAAAGCGCTTGCTGAACCGGCGCATCCGGGAGGTGACGTCCAGTCCGGTCGCGGGCTGCAGCAACTGCCGGACGCGCCCCCTGGTGACCATGCGGATCGGATCGCGCGGCGTTCCCAGGCCGATCTCGACCTCCGGGCAGACCGTGACATAGTCCACGAAGGGCGCCAGCCGTTCCACGAAGCTCTCCGGAAGGATCTCGCCGTTGTAGCGGCAGGCGGCAAAGCCCAGGCAGCGGCTGACGACGACTCGGGGTCGTGGATGCGCGATCGTCACGACTTCTCCGGGGGTGACGGCGGCCGTTACTCGACGTCGAGAGCGAGTGTACCCGCGAAGGGGTGCATCCCGCCCACGATCGTGAAGGTCGTGGTGCCGGTCGTCCCGGCGACCAGAGGATCGCGCAGACCTGCCGCCGATCCGGCGCGGAAAATCGTGTAGGTGGGCTGGCCTGTTGGAGTCCAGGTCAGGACCAGATCTTCCCCGGACCTCGCCACTCTGAGGTCGATGTCGGTCGGGCGCCGGAGAAACGTGAATCCGTCCGCCAGGACCGCGGCGGCGCTGCCCGGGTTGACGACGGCGACGTCCACCGGCCCCGGAGGGTGGGGCGGCAGGATCGCCGTGATCGAGGTCGACGAGAGGGAGGTGACCGGCGCTTCGACTCCGCCCAGGAAGACGCGCGCGCCGGGGACGAATCCCGTCCCTGACAGGTCGATCGACGCCCCCCCCGCGGCCGTGCCGGATCCGGGAGCCATGCCGAAGAGGCTCGCAGTCTGCGCGGGCGCGAGGTGCGCGTCGGCCAGCACCAAATCGTTCGTCACGACCGTTCCCTCCCGGGTCAGCGGAGCGAGGCCGGATCCTGCGGGTGGCGCGAAGACCACGGTGTAGTTGCCGCCGGGCAAAATCGTTTGAAACCGGCCCGAGAGGTCGGCGATGCTCCCCTGGGCGGTCCAATTTGTCCCGTTCCGGAGAAAGACCGCCTCGGTGCCGGGCACCGGCGTCACCCCGGCATCGTAGATCTGCCCCTCCACGCGGAAGCCCGCCGGCAGGACGGTGTCCGGGAGAAAGGTGTCCGCGACGACCGTCACGTCGTCGAGCCGAACCGAGGGGAGGTTGTCGTTCACGGGCGGGCTCAGACGCAGGTCCCAGATTCCCGGAGGGACGGTGACGTGGAAAAACCCCAACGCGTCGGTGTTGTCCCCCGGAGTGAAGACTACCTGTCCGTAAGTCCTCGCCGGACCCCGTTGTGACGATTTTCTCCGGACCACAGCCGTTTGTGAACGGGGATTTGGATTTCTCTTCGGTCAGCGCCGGAGGTTGTGCGGCAGCGTGACCGCCTGGCGGTCGGCGAGGGCGGCACGGGTGGCGGTGAGCAGGTAGAGCTTGGGCTCGACGCCGGCGAGCTTGGCGGACTCGAGCAGGCTGTAGAACAGCGCGGCCACCTCGGTGCCGCGCTCGGAGCGGGAGCCGTAATGGTTCTTGCGACCCAGCACCACGCCGCGCAGGCCACGCTCGGTGGCGTTGTTGTCGAGCGGGATGCGCGGGTCATCGAGGCAGAGCGCCAGCCCCTTCCACAGACCCAGCATGTAGGAGACGGCCTTGCCGAGGCTGCTTTCCGGCAGCGGTCTCTGAGCCAGGGCCCAGTCCCGGATCGCACGCACGAGCGGCCGCGAGCGCTCCTGTCGCAGACGGTGCCGCAGGGCGAGTGCCGCCGCCCGGTCCGCCGGCTCGGACGGAGACGGGATCTCTCCCTCGACGGCATAGAGCTGCCCGATGAGGTC
>JANNTZ010000156.1:0-2025 GCA_031394595.1 Acidobacteriota bacterium | reverse complement strand
CCCCGTTGAACACCGGGCAGACCGCCGAGAAACCCAGCTTTGACGCGGCCCAACCGAGATGCGTCTCCAAGATCTGACCGACGTTCATACGGCTCGGCACGCCCAGCGGGTTGAGGATGATGTCAACCGGTGTCCCGTCCGCGAGGAACGGCATGTCGGCCTCTAGCAGCACCTTCGAGATCACACCCTTGTTGCCGTGGCGGCCGGCCATCTTGTCGCCGACCGAGATCTTTCGCTTCTGTGCGACGGCGACCCGGACCAGGCGATTGACGCCGGGCTGCAGGTCGTCGTTGTTGTCACGGCTGAACTCGCGGATCTCGACGACCTTGCCGCGCTCTCCGTGGGGCAGGCGCAGCGAGCTGTCCTTCACCTCGCGGGCCTTCTCTCCGAAAATGGCGCGCAGGAGGCGCTCCTCGGCCGTCAGCTCGGTCTCGCCCTTCGGCGTGATCTTGCCGACCAGGATGTCGCCGGGGCGAACTTCGGCGCCGATGTAGATGACGCCCTCTTCGTCGAGGTCCTTGAGAGACTCCTCGCCGACGTTGGGGATGTCGCGGGTGATCTCTTCCGGACCGAGCTTGGTGTCCCGCGATTCGATCTCGTGCTTCTCGATGTGGATGCTGGTGAACAGGTCGTCGCGGACGAGACGGTCGCTGATGACGATCGCGTCCTCGTAGTTGCCGCCCTCCCAGCTCATGAACGCCACGAGGACGTTCCGGCCGAGCGCGAGCTCGCCGTTCTGGGTGGACGAGCTGTCGGCGATCGCCTGGCCGGCGTCGACGCGCTGCCCGACGTCAACAATTGGGCGCTGGTTGATGCAGGTGCCCTGGTTGCTGCGAACGAACTTCTGGAGCCGGTATTCGTCCAACTCGCCGGAGTCTGCTTCGACCTGCACGCGCTCCGCGGTCACGCTGGTGACCACACCGGCGCGCGTCGCCATGACCACCTGACCCGAGTCTCGCGCCGCGCGCTCTTCCATGCCGGTACCGACGATCGGCGCCTCCGGCTCGAGCAGTGGCACAGCCTGGCGCTGCATGTTCGAACCCATCAGGGCCCGGTTGGCGTCGTCGTGCTCGAGGAACGGGATGAGCGCCGTCGCGACCGAGACGACCTGCTTCGGGCTCACGTCCATGTACTCGATCTGGTCCGGGCGCGCCTCGGGGAACATGTCCCGGAACCGTGAGGCGATCCGCTCTTCGATGAAGTGGCCCTCGGCATCCAGGCGCGAATTGGCCTGCGCCACGAAGTGCTGCTCTTCCTCGTCCGCCGGGAGGTACTCGATCTGGTCGGTCACAATCGGACGGATCGGGAAAGCATTGGCCTTTTGCCGCTTGAGCTCGGCGGCGGCGGCGGCGCTGAAGGGCTCGCCCTTGCGCAGGATGGCTGTCCCGCCCTTGCCGGCGAGGTCCGCACCGGCCTCGAACGTCAGGAGATCCGCGTCGTCCCAGGACACCGTGCGCTTGACGCGGCGGTAAGGCGTCTCGATGAAGCCATAGCTGTTGATCCGGCCGTAGGTCGCCAGCGAACCGATCAGGCCGATGTTCGGACCCTCTGGCGTCTCGATGGGACAGATTCGACCATAGTGGCTGTGGTGAACGTCGCGGACGTCGAAGCCGGCACGCTCGCGCGAGAGGCCGCCCGGGCCAAGGGCCGACAGGCGACGCTTCGAGGTGAGCTCGGCCAGCGGGTTGGTCTGGTCCATGAACTGCGAGAGCTGGCTGCCGCCGAAGAACTCCTTCATCGCGGCCACGACGGGCCGGATGTTGATCAGGGCGTTCGGCGTGGCCTTGTCGATTTCCTGGATCGTCATCCGTTCACGGACGACGCGTTCCATCCGCAGCAGGCCGATTCGGAACGCGTTCTGGATCAATTCTCCATTGGCGCGAATGCGGCGGTTCCCGAGGTGATCGATGTCGTCCTTGGGATGCAGACCGCGGTTGCACTCGATGAGGTGCCCGACGATCGCCGCGATGTCTTCGCGCGTGATCGTGCGCTGCTCCCGAGGGACCTCGATGCCCATCCGGGCGC
>JANNTZ010000430.1:0-15856 GCA_031394595.1 Acidobacteriota bacterium | reverse complement strand
GTCATGGACTACATCCCGGTGAACCTCGCGCCGGAGGGGAAGCCGCAGGGCGAGCATTACCAGACGACCATCGGCCCTTACGACCGCTGGGCGATCGAGTACGCCTACAAGCCGATCGCCGCCGGCACGCCGGAGGCCGAGGAGCGCGAACTCGAGGCGATCGCGTCGCGCGCCGCCGAACCGGCGCTCGCCTATGGCACCGACGAGGACACGATGGACTCCGGGCGCGGCATCGACCCGACGTCGAACCGTTACGACAACGGCCGCGACATCCTGATCTACTACTCGTCCCGCGCCGCCCTCGCCCGCGAGCTGTTCGCCAAGATGGAGGCCCGGTTCTCGGAGCCGGGGACCCGCTACCAGACCCTGCGGCGCGTGTTCACGGAAGGGATCGCCGAGTTCGTCCCGGCGGCGATGAACGTGCCGAAGTACGTCGGTGGCATCCGTCATCACCGGGATCACATCGGCGACCCGAACGGACGCCTCCCGTACGTCCCGGTGCCGGTCGCCGAACAGCGGGCCGCGCTCGATTTCCTGAACCGCGAGATCTTCGCCCCTGCGGCGTTCAACTTCCCGCCGCGGCTCTTGAACAAGCTGGCGATCGAGCGGCTCCCCGACATCGAGGGGATGGTCTGGACGGCGGAGCGCAACGATCTGCCGATCCACACCGTCGTCCTGGCGATCCAGTCGCTGGCGATCGAACGTCTCTACCACCCGACTTCCCTGAGCCGGCTGGGCGACGTCCAGTCGCGCTACGACCGGCCGCAGGACGCCCTGACCATGGCGGAGCTGTTCTCCGGTGTGCGCCGCACGGTCTGGTCCGAGGTGGAGGGGCGCCAGAGCGTCAATTCCTTCCGTCGCAACCTGCAACGCCGCCACCTGACGACGATCATCAACCTCGCGATCCAGAACGATCCGGTCACACCCGAAGACGCGCGCACCCTGGCGCGTGCCGATTTGCTGGCCCTGCAGCGCGGCATCAACGCGGTTGTCGGCCGCGACGGCCAGGCGCTGCCGGCCGGCTCGCGGCTCGACGCCATCAGCCGGGCGCATCTCGATGAGTCGCGCGCCCGGATCTCGGCGGCGCTGGAAGCCGGGATCGAGCGCCAGACCGGCGCCTCGCGAGGCTGATCCGGCCGGACGCCCGGAGAGATTCCCGGACCCGCGGGGAGGGCCGCATCGCGGCGCCGCTCCGCGCTCGCTCGCGCGGGCCACGGGGCGCCGATGGAGCGCACATGGCGCGGCTCGAGGTCGCCACGCCGCGCTGCGGCCCGCCACCTGCGCCCGGGGGAACCCCCGAGTACCAGCCTGACCGGGTGGTCCATGTCCAAAGTCTGGCAAGTTCCGCTCGGTTACCAGGATGGGCACGCCCGCATCGTTACCGGGCTTGCGGTTTGCGCCCCGCGCCTTCCTGGGCGACCGGAGCCGACCGGGCCCATAATGGGCGCACTTGATCCGGAGGTCCCATGCGCACCCGTCTCGCCCTGGTCCTGATCCTCCACATGGCTCTCGCTCCCGAGGCGGCAACGCGCGCCGACGACCCTTCGCCCCCGCCCGTCGCTCCGCAGGTTCCGGCCGAATCCCGGGAGGTCCCGACCGGTGGCCCACCGTCGCCCGCATCGCTGGTCGAGCGCAGCACCGTCGAACTTGTCCTGATCGAAACCTACGTCACCGACCGGCGCGATCAACCGATCCGCGGCCTCACCGCGGAGGATTTCGTGCTGAAGATCGACAGTTATGTCCGCCCGATCGCTTCGATCGAACACCGCGTCGCTTCCCGGGCCCGCCCCCCGGCACCCGGCGACCCGGGCGTCCCTGAACCGGCCTCGGGCGAGGGCACGCCGGCGCAACCGGCGCCGCCTGGACCGGGTTTCGCCCGGCGGTTCGTGATGTTCTTCGACGACGAGACCTCTTCGCCCGAGGGGCTGGGGGTGGCCCGCCGGGCAACGGCCCGCTTTCTCGAGGACGGCCTGCAACCGTCCGACGAGATCGCGATCGTGGCCTACCGGCACCGGCTCCAGTTGCTCCAGGATTTCACGACCGACCGGGTGGCGCTGCGGCGCGTCCTCGACGAGTCATTCAAGGACCCTCGGCGGCATTCGACGTTCGTCACCGAATCGGCCGCCCGCACCCGGGAACTCCAAGAGTCGTTTGCGACATCGCTCTCCTCATCCACCGGCCTGTTCCGGCGCGCGACCGCTGAGGAAAACCGTGTGATGGGCGACGTTCTCGCTGCGATCCAGTCTCTCGTCGAGTCGCTCGCCCCCTGGCCCGGATACAAGGGGATCGTCTACCTGGGTGACGGCATCCCGGAGAACCCAGGACGCCTGCATCTCGACCTCATGGAGCTGCCGTCTTCCGCCACCGCGGCGCTGGTGAATGCCACGCTCGCATTCACCCTCAGCGAGGAGTTCCGCGACCTTGTCGAGGCAGCCTCGGGGGCCGGCGTGACACTGCACAGCGTCCAGACCTCAGGGCTCACGGCCGGCCGTGCCGGAGGCGTCGCCGCGTCATCCCGGAGATCCAACGCTCTCGAGACGCTCGCCCTCAACACCGGGGGGATCGCCACCAGCAGCAACGACCTGGGCCGGGCCCTGACGGAAGTCGAGGATGGCAGCCGCGAGTACTACGTGATCGGCTATGCCCCCGAGGAACCGCCGGACGGGCTCTACCACTCCATCCAGCTGCAAGTGAAGCGGAGCGGGCTGCGGGTCCGCTGGCGCCGGGGATTCACCCGCTTCCTGCCCGCGGAGATGCAGCGCCGGACCCTCCAGGCGGCGCACCTCCTGCCCGGCCTCTACGCGGGGATGCAGTTGGAGCTCGTCGCCATTCCAGGACCTCCCGAGCCTTCAGGCCGCACGGTCGACCTCGTGCTGCACATTCCACCGGGCCGCCTGCTGATGCTCCCCGAGTCCGGGGACCTGGTGGGGCGACTCAACGTGGGGATGGTGGCGCTGGCCGGTCCCGAGGAGACGCTGCGTCTGGCGCGGCAAGTCACGATCCGCGTCGATCCCACGGTCACCTCCATGGATCGACTGGGAACCAATCTCTTCGCGCGCGTCCACCTGCCGGCCCGGGCCCAGTCGATCACCGCCGTGCTGTCGGATCTGGCGACGGGCGAGGTCGGGGCGGCCCGCGCCGAATTGCCGGAGCAGTCCCCCCGACCGCAGTCAGTGGGTGGTCTGTCGATCTACTCGCTCGCGGAACGGAGTGTCTGGATCGAAGTGCGGGACACTCCGGCGATCACGGAGGTGGCCGGAGTCCACGATTCCCACAGTCTCGGCCCGGCGTTGCGGACCACCTTCGCCCGTGGGGAACCGCTGGCCTGCGGTTTCCGCACCGTCACCGGCTCGTCGGGACCGCTGCGGCTCAGGATCCTCGCGGGCGGCATCGCGATCCGCGCGATCGATGTCGAGGCGGGAGGCCCGGCCGTCCGGACCGTGCAGTTCGCCTCCTCCGACCTGGTGGCGGGCGACTATGTCCTGGTGGTCGAGGAAACCGGCCCGGGCGGGTCGGTGGAGGTGGGGCGCCTGCCCTTCGCGATCCGACCGGCGGAACTGGCAGCGGCGCCGGCCGACCCCACATGAACGACCGCCGTGCGGACTGCGGGCGGGCTCAGGCCGGTCCGCGATCCTGGCGCTTGCGCCCGACCCACGACCCGGTGACCGGCTGGCCGCCGGACAGGATGTAGTTGTTCCAGGTCCCGCGGATCGTCCTGCCGTCCGGCGCGAGAGTCCCTTCGAGATCCGAGGATCGGCCCAGCTTCGAGTCGATGCGGTGCAGCAGGAGCTTGTCGTTCACAAAGGTCCCCTGCAGGCTCCCCTTCCAGCCGCCATCGAAGCTGTACTCGCCGGCAAGCAGCGTGCCCGACTGACGCAGCGTGAACGCCCCCTTGTCGCCGCTCGGCAGGTAGGTCACGTCCCAGGTGCCGGTCAGCGACTCGGTGTCCGAAGGGAGAGTTTTGCGGAGACCGGCGATGCGATCGGAAAGGATGGCGATCCGCTCATGCGCCTCGCGCATGACGGTGCGGATCTCACGGCCTTCCCGCGCCTGGACGCTGGCCTCCTCTTCGAGCTGCACGATGTCCTGTTCGCGCGCCGCGATCTGGGCCGCGTCGGATTCGACCCGGCCCTCGACCATGGCGTCGATCTCTTCGTAGGCCCGGGACAGGCGGGCCCGGCGCTCGTCGCGCGCCTGGCCATGGTCGTGATACCGCTGCAGTGCGTCGTCGAGGCGGCGTTGCTCGATCTCCAACTGCACGCTGAGGCTGTAGATCGCCGCCAGCTGTTCCTCGGGCCGGCGAAGGTCCTGCGCCGGGGCCGGCGGCGCAAGCAGCGCCACTCCCGCCAGGACCGCCATCAGCGCTCCGGCACGCCGGAGCCTCATGCCGGCCTCCGCGTCAGGTTCCGGTTCATGAGCTCCTCCGCGATGCGCACCGCGTTGCGCGCCGTCCCGGCCGTGAGGTTGTCGGCCACGGCCCAGATCCAGGCGCCGCCTTCGATCGGCGAGGGGCGCACCCCGGAGACCGCCACCTCCTCCGAGCCGGCCCGGTCCACCGGGGTGACTCCGCTGCCCCGCGCCGGAACTTTCAGGTCCTCGCCGGTTCGGAGGGCCGCCAGCAAGTCCTCCGGCCCGCGCCCGGCCGGCAGGACGACGTGGACCGCCGCCGCGTGGCAGTGAAACACCGGGGCCACGATGGTCTGCACAGCGAGCTCATGGTCGCCCCCGGTGATCCGGCGGACCTCCTCCTCGATAGCCACCGGCGTCCCCCGCGCAGCGGGGATCTCATCCGCCGGAGAGACCGGGAACAGGTTGAAGGCCAGCTGCCGCCCGAAGACCTCCTTCGGCGCATCGTGAAAGTTCAGGACCGCCACCGTCTGTTGATAGAGCTCATCGACCCCGCGCGACCCCGCCTCCAAAGCCGGCGTGAAGACGACCGCGGTCACCGCCTCGAGACCCGGCCCGCGGCGGATCGGCGCGATCAGGCTGGAGAGGATCTGTGCCGTCGGGCTCGGGGCGGCGATCAGGCCGGTCCATGATTCGACCGTCCCGGGGTTGACCGCGGCGTTGACGATTGGGACTCGGTTGTCGCCGCGCGATGCGGTCGTCAAATCGATCGCGGTGAAACCGGCCTGCCGGGGCCATTCGAGATACCGGGCGCCCTCCTCCGGCGTGCCGCACAGAAAGGCGATGTCGAGGTTCCACAGGGCATCGACGTCCGGCTGACCGACCAGCATCGCTTCGCCGTCGAACTCCGACAGGTTCGCCTCCGGGTCGTCACTCGACGTGAACAGGCGCACGGAGGCGGTCGGGAAGCCGCGCGTCACCAGTTGCTCCTTCACCCCCTTGGCCACGAGTGTCGTCGCGTCGAACAGCGCGATGTGGGCCGGGCGGCCATCGCGCGTGTCCTCACGGGCGCGCATCGTGCCCCCCTGCCGGGGCCGCGTGTGGCTCCGGCCGCCCCCCTCTCCAGGCCCGCGGCACCAGCCCGGAGACCAGGTAGCCGAAACTCAGCATCACGCCGACGATCTGCGGTGAGGCCGCCACGATGAAATAGGCCAGCGCCACACCGGTGACCACGACCCACCGCGTGCGGGACCTCAGGTCGATGTCCTTGAAGGATCGGTAGCGCCCTTTGCCGACCATCAGGATGGCCAGGACGGCCACGAACACCGCGACCAGGCCTCCCGCCACCGGATCGGTCACCTTGGCCGGGCTGTAGAACACCGTCGCGACGACGGCGCAGGCAGCCGCGGGGATCGGCAGGCCGATAAAATAGCGCCGGTCCTGGACCGCCGCCTGGATGTTGAACCGTGCCAGGCGGGCGGCGCCCGCCGCCAGGTAAAGGAACGGTGCCAGCGACCAGGGCTTGGGGAGCGAGTCGAGCGCCCACAGGTAGGCCAGAAGCGCGGGGGCCATGCCGAAAGAGATGAGGTCGGCCAATGAATCGAACTGGACCCCGAAGTCGCTGGTGGTGCCGGTCAGCCGGGCCACCCAGCCGTCGATCCGGTCGAGGATGGCGGCGATGAAGACCAACACCGCGGCCCACTCGAACTCCCCCTGGAGGCTGCGTACCATCGCGAGGTACCCGAAGAACAGGTTGGCGGTGGTGAACAGGCTGGGGATCAGGTACGCCCCCCGCCGGAACTGCACCCGGCTCTTCATCGCCGCCCGGCCGCTGCGGTGGCGACCCCGGCGGCGGCCGGCCTCCCGAGGACGGTCAGCCCTCCCCGGACGCGGTCACCGACGCGAACCTGCGGGAGGATGCCGGGCGGCAGGTGCAGGTCGGTACGCGAACCGAACCGGATCAGCCCGATCCGCTCTCCCCGCTCCAGACGGTCGCCCTCGAACTTCCGGCAGACGATCCGGCGCGCCAGGATCCCGGCGATCTGGGTCACGCCGTAGATCCCGTCAGTCGCCTCGATCACCAGGTGGTTCCTCTCGTTCTCACGGGCGACCCGCGGGTCCCAGGCAGGAAGAAAACGGCCGGGGGTGTACTGCCGGGCCCGCACGGTTCCTGCGATCGGAGCGCGGTTGATGTGCACGTCGAACACCGACAGAAAAATCGATACCCGCGACCCTTCAGGGCCGGACTCCACGTCGGTCACACGACCGTCGGCCGGGGAGACGACCAGCCCGGGACCCTGCGGGATGGAACGTTCCGGGTCGCGGAAGAAATAGGCAACGAAGAGGAAGAGCAGGATCGCGGGGATCGCGACCCAGGGGCCAGCCATGATTCCCAGCAGAAGGCCCGCGCCCGCGAGCCCAGCCAGGAACGGGATCGCCTCCGCTGCCACCGGCACGTTCCACCTCCCCGCCGACACACGCGCCGTCCGCGGTCCCTGTTGCGACCCCGACCCCACACCCCATCAGGGGACGCCGGCCCCGGTCTCGCGTTCCACGTACTGGCGGAGGATGGCCTCCATCCGGTCCTTGAGGATCAGTTTCTGTTTCTTGATGTTGACGCTCTCCATCCGCTCCATCTCGGTGAGGTCGGCCTTGCCCTGGAGCTCCTGGAGCCGGGAGTCACACGTGGCGTGCTCGGACAAGAGCCGCCGGTAATCCGCGTCCTTCTCCGCCAGGGTCCGCCTCATCTCGTCATGAATCCGTGACATCGGCTCGGCCTCCTCAGGGTTCCGACGATGAACCGATTGCGGGCATGCGCTGTTGACGCATTACACGAAAGTCTACCATTCCCCTCACCGGACCTGCAAGCAAACGCCCCGCCTCCTCAGGCCGGCCGCCGGGGCTCAATCGGCCGCGCCATCACGATCGCGTCCTCCCTGGTATCGCTGTAGTACTGCTTGCGGCGGCCAACCTGGACGAGCCCGGCGCTGCGGTACATCCGGATGGCCGCTGCGTTGCTGGGGCGGACTTCGAGGCTGATCTCCCGGCAACCCTGCCCGGCGCCAAACTCGATCAGGAACTGGAGCAGGCGCGCGCCGACGCCGTGGCCCCGCCAGCGCGGGTGTACCGCGATGTTGTTGACCTTGATCTCCTGGTCGATCACCCAGACGCAGGCAAAAGCGACGACCACCGGCCGGCTGGCCGTCGAACGGGCCACGAACAGGGACGCGTAGGGGTTCTCGACGATTTCGTAGCGGAATGAGGACGCGCTCCACGGGTTCGGGAAGGAACGATCTTCGATCTCGATCACCTGGGGGATGTCCTCCAGGGTCATCGGCTCGATCGAGACAGCGCCCCCCACCTCACACCTTCCGTGGCTGTGCCCCCGCCGCCTCCGCGTCGAAGGGGCGGATGTAGTTCGGGCGCAGCGTGCCGGGCCGGTACGCCTGGCCGGGTCGGATCGTCCCGGCGGCGTGCAGCGCCACCACCGCGGCCAGCGGCGGACCGGAATGGACGACCTCGAGCCCGCGGCCGGTCGCGGCCGCCTCCGGCGCCAGCGTCCTGGCCCCGTTCCCGATGACCGGCATGTCGGCCGGCAGCGCCCGGAGAAGATCGGCGGGCCGCCAGGAACGGTCCTCATCGATCCGCTCCGGGACCGCACCCGCGAAACGGAACCGGGCGGCGTAGACTTCACCCCGCCCCGCGTCGAGGACCGCCAGGACACCGTGAGGCAGGGTCCGCGCGGCCCGCAACGCCGCATGGGCGAGCGCTTCGAGGGTTGACAGGCCGACCAGCGGCACGTCGAGGGCGTAGGCCAGCCCCTTGGCCGTCGCCATCCCGATCCGGACCCCGATGAACGACCCGGGCCCCAGGGTCACGCCGATGCCGCGCAGATCACGCACCGTCAGGTCGGTCGCGGTGAGCACCCCCTCCAGGCGGATCAGAAGGTCCCGGGCGTGCGCCCGTTCCGAGAGGGATTCCTCGCGGACGATGCTTCCCGGTCGCGCCAGGGCGAGACCTGCGGTGGTGGTGGCGGTATCGATCCCAAGGACGAGCACGGCTTTTCCCCGGACGAGTCCTAGGAGCCTGCCTGGGTATTGCGTCGGGCCGCGTTCGGAGCGCCGTGGCGTCGGACGCGAGGCACCGCAACGACGCGATGGGGTTCCATCGCGGAGAAGCGGCAACGACGCGGACGGCGCCACGCCGCCCGAACCCTGCGGGCGCATGGGGGTTGCGGGCGCCTGCGGCGTCGCGCCTCGTTGGCGATGGATCCCCATCGCCGCCTCGGCACTCCTTGCATCAACCTCGCAAGCCCCATGCGCGCGGCCCCACGGAATACCCAGACAGGCTCCTAGCCCGCGGCCAGCCCGCCCCGGCGCAGGAAGTCGGTAATCTGCGACTCCTGGTGTTCCCACTCGAGGAGGAAGGCGATCCCGACTTCGTGCTTTCCGGGCTGCCCTTCCAGTTCCTCGACCCGGACGACCCGCCCCTTGAGGGTGATGCGCGCCTGGCCGCGGCTGTCTTCGCAGTGGATCATCACTTCGGCGCCGATTTCGTAGACCTCGTCGCTCTCGAACAGCAGGCCGCTGCTGCTGATGTTGCGCGGCTGCGACCCTCCCTTCTCCTCACCGGGTGTCTGGCCCGCGGCGGCGACGCGGATCCGGACCTGGCTGCCGTCCAGGTCGTAACGGATGAAGTTGCGTCGCTCGCGATAGAACACCCCGACCGTGTTGGCGCCCCGCGCCTTCGCCTGGTGCATCGCCTCCTCCGACCGCCGGACCATGTGGTCGGCCAGCGCGGCATCCTCCGGGTACTGCGCCAGCCCGATGGTCACCGTCATGGCGATCGGGCGGCCGTCGATGTCACGCCGCATGAAATGACGCTCCATCTCGCGTCGGATGCGCTCGGCGACCAGGTAGGCCCCCATCCGATCGGTCTCCGGCAGGATCAGCCCGAACTCCTCGCCGGCGAGCCGCGCCGCCATGTCGATGTCGCGGATCTTGTTTTTCAGAAGGATGGCGACTTCCCGCAGCAGAATGTCCCCCACCAGGTCGCCATGTCGTTCGTTGATCTCCCGGAAGTTGTCCACGTCGAGGTACAGGACGCACAGATCGAGGCCATAGCGCTTGGCGCGCCGTGTCTCTTTCTGCAGCGCCGACAGGAACTGCCGGGCGTTCCACAACCCCGTGAGCGAGTCGACCGGCGAGGAGGCCTCCTGCCGGTCGGCGAGCTCCAGGTCGATGAGACGCGGGTTGGTCAGCTGGCGGTTGACGTTGACGAAATAATCGAGCACCGCGACGCGGAGGCCGACGTCCCGCTGCAGCTTCTGCGTGAGGGCGCGGCGGTGCTGCAGGATCGATTCCCAGTGGCGGCGCGCCTCGGACTCCTCGAAGGCCAAGCCGGTGAGGATCAGCAGGAGGGCGGCATACGCCTGGATACCGCTCTGGGTCCGGATCTGGTCCAGGCGTTTGAGGATCCGCTCCTCGTTGTGGGCGTCCTCCTGCAGAATGCCGACCAGTTCCTCCTTGTAGCGGGTGGCCTCCTCGAGGGTGATCACGACGTCCCTGCCCGATCCGCCGGCGGTCCCACGGGCAGATCGGCGATCAGCCTGGCGAGATGCTGCCGCGCCTCGGCATCGCCACGGAAGGCGACCGCGGTGCGCCACCGCGTCGCCGACGCCCCCGTTCCCGCCGCGCACCGCTCGATCCGCGATGCCATGACCACCGTTCGCGGCCGCACCGAGGTGTCGCGCACCGCCAGCATGACGTCCGAACCCGCCACCAGGGCCTCGGAGGTCCCCAGGAGCGCGCCACCGAGCGACAGATCCTCGATCACCGCCGGGGTGCCCCGCTCGTCCACCCGCAACTCGCCGGCCAGCCAGGTCCCGACCGGCCGCCGCGCGTGGGCGCGCTTCTCGGGACGGTACGCGGCGGTGCGATCTCCGCCGGCCAGACGCGCGCTCCGCATCGCCTCCCCGGCCAGCGCGGCCACCGTGTGAGCCTCGCGCACCGGCCGCGGGCTCGACGCGACCCCGGCGCTCCAACCCAGCCCGGTGGCGCCGCACAGGACCCGGCGCCACCTTTCGGCCGCGACCCGCGCGCCTTCCCCGGCCGTGCACGGCAGGACCACGCGGATTGCGTCCGGGGTCGCCCGCGTCTGGTCAACGTCGCGGGCGGATTCACGGACGCGCGACGCCGCCGACACGAGCGCATCCCTCCCTGCCGCCGCGGCCTCGTCCGGCGCCAGCATCACGCACGAGAACGGCCGATTGTAGCGCTCGCCGCGACGGGCCTCCTCCTCCTCGGGAAGATCCAGGACGATCGCCGCCGGTGTTCCGGATCCCCCCGTGGTGAGCGCCGCCCCTCCCGCGCCGCGGAAACCGGGGTTGGGCAACCGGTTCTCCACCTCGTGCAGCCAGGTCAGGGCGGCCACCGGGAAACCGGGATCGCGCCCGAGGAGGGCCTCCATGTCGGAGCGCTGCTGTTCGATCGCCGTCATCGCGGCACGCGCCTGCGCCTCCGGCAAATCGATCGACGCGGCGCACTGCAGCACGGTGCGGTAGGGGTCGGCGCAACGGCGCGACAGAGTGCCCCCCACCGCCTCCGTGAGTCGGGCACCACGCAGGGCCGGGTTCGCAAGGATGAGGTTCAGTTCGTCCTGCAGATTGCGGGTCGGGTCGCGATCGGGCACGTCCCCCTCGGCGTCCCGCGGATGTTAGCGGGCGGCGCCCGGACTGTCAACGCATGCGGCCCGCTGAGGTTCCCCAGTGTGGGACGCCGCGCCCTGCGCCCGCGGGGGACGGCTCCGAGGCTACGCCTCTCGCTGCGCTCGCGACCCGCAGAAATCGCGGGTACTCCGCTCGCTTCCGCTGGCCCCCGCGGTCGCAGGGCGCGGCGTCTCAGCCCAGGGACCCTGCCAAAGCCTCAATGGAAGACCACCTCCGGCCTGGGTAATCGAATGGAGCTCGGCAGGCGTCCGGACTCAGGCCAGCATGGACTGCGTGGCACCCGGAGGTCCCCCGGGCGCAGGTGGCGGGGCGCAGCGCGGCGTCGCGACCTCGAGCCGCGCCACGCACGCTGGATGGGCGCCCCGCGGCCTGCGCGAGCGAGCGCGGAGCGACGACGCGCTGCGGCCCGCCAGCGGTTTTCTGTTGACCCCCCCGAACCCTTTGTGTATTAATGCGCTCGCGCCGGGAATGCCGCGTGGGGCGCATCGTCCACCGTTCACAGAAGCGAGGGCTGCCGGATGTTCGTATCCAAGAAGATGTTCCTCACCAAGGGCGTGGGTCGGCACCGCGAGAAACTCAACTCGTTCGAGATGGCGCTGCGTGACGCCGGCATTGCGCACTTCAACATCGTCCGGGTGAGCAGCATCTTCCCGCCCGGCTGCAAGATCATCCCCAAGGCCCAGGGACTGAAGTACCTGCGGGCCGGGGAGATCGTCTTCTGCGTCATGAGCCAGTCGGAGACCAACGAGCCGCACCGGCTGATCGCCTCGTCGATCGGCATCGCCATCCCGAAAAAGCAGGGGGCCCACGGCTACCTCAGCGAGCACCACTCCTGCGGCCAGACCGACACGGTCGCCGGGGACTATGCCGAGGACCTGGCGGCCCAGATGCTGGCGACCATCCACGGCGTCGAGTTCGACCCGGAGACTTCCTACGACGAGCGCAAGGAAATCTGGAAGATCAGCGGCCAGATCTACCGCACCATGAACACGGTGCAGTCGGCCGTCGGAGACAAGCGCGGCCGCTGGACGACCGTCGTGACGGCCGCCGTTCTCATCCCCTGACCGGAGCGCCCATGAGCGAGTCCCACATCGCGCCCGGGTTCGGCGCGCTCGAGCCGCGCTACGCCGCTCTCGACACCGCCCGGATCGTCATCGTTCCGGTCCCCTACGACCGCACCGCTTCCTACATGAAGGGGACGGCGGACGGCCCGCGGGCCATCATCGAGGCCTCCACCCACATGGAGTTGTACGACGACGAGCTGGACGCCGAGCCGTACGTCGTCGGCATCCACACCGCCCCGGCGGTCAGCGGCAACGACGACCCGCCCGAGGTGATGGCCGGCAAGGTCCAGGAGGTGGTCGCCTCGTACCTCGCCATGGGGAAGATGCCGGTGGTCTTCGGCGGCGAGCACAGCGTGTCGATCGGCGCCATCCGGGCCTACGAGGCGAAATATCCCCGTCTGTCGATTGTCCAGCTCGACGCCCACGGGGACCTGCGGGACACCTTCGAGGGGTCCCCCTATAACCACGCCTGCGTCATGCGGCGCTTTGCCGGACGGGTCCCGACCCTCCAAGTCGGCATCCGCAGCATCTGCAAGGAGGAGCGGGACTTCATCCGGGAGGCCCGTCTGACGGTGATTTCGGCCGACGAGTTCATCCACCGGCCGGAGCGGGCCCTGGAAGCGGTTGACCGGCTGACCGACGAGATATACCTTACTGTCGACGTCGATTACTTCGATCCGGCGATCATGCCGGCCACCGGGACCCCGGAGCCGGGCGGCCCCGGGTGGTACCCGACGCTGCGGTTCATCCGGGAACTGGCCCGGAGAAAGCGGTTGGTCGGGTTCGACGTCAACGAGCTCCGGCCGATGGCGGACGACGTGGCGCCGGATTTCCTGACGGCGAAGCTGGTCTACAAGATCCTCGCCTACCGCTTCTTCCCCGAGGGGCGCCGCGTTGACTGAGCGTCGGGCGCCCCGGGGCGCGGAGAGCACACGATGAACAGCGGGTCGAGAAAGACCGACAAGCCCGAGAAGACCGACCGGACCGATCGGGTCGCCGAGAGGACGGCCATGGTCAAGCCGGTCAGGCCGGAGCTGCTGGTCTGCGACATCCCGGGCGAGCTGCCGATTATCCCGCTCGCCAGCACCGTTGTCTTCCCCCAGATGGTCGTCAACCTCCAGGTCGTCCGGAAGAAGAATCTCAACCTCATCCGTGACATGGAGCCGGAGTCGATCATCGGCCTGGTGGTCCAGAAGTCGTCCTCCATCGACGTTCCGCCGATCGAGGAACTGTCCACCATCGGCGTGGCGGCCCGGCTGGTCAACAAGATCAACGTCTCGGGCAACACCGTGCAGATCATCCTGCTCGGTCTGCGCCGGTTCCGGATCGGCACCTATGTCCAGTCGGACCCCTACCTGCGGGCCCAGGTGGTCTGCATCGACGAACGCGAAGATGAATCGATGCAGGCGAACATGCTGATGGGCAACGCGCTGCACCTGCTGGAGAACCTCATCCAGCTTGACGCGCGCGTTCCCGGCGAGATCCTCAACCTGATCAAGAACAATCTCACCGGCCCCGGGAACCTGGCCGACCAGGTTGCCAACCACCTGAACTTCGAGCTCGAGGAGAAGAAGGAGATCTTGACGACTATCGAGCCGCTGTATCGGCTCAAGGTCGCGATCCGGCTGATCGAGAAATCGATCGGTCTCGCGAAGGCCGGCCAGGAGATCAAGGAGCAGACCGAGGACGAGATTCGCAAGGCGCAGCGCGAGTTCTTCCTGCGCGAGCAGCTCAAGGTCATCAAGAAGGAGCTGGGCGAGGAGAGCGAGAGCGCCAACCAGGTGCGCGAGCTGCGCGAGAAGATCGACAAGGCGGGGCTGCCGGAGGAGGCGCGCAAGGAAGCCGAGAAGGAGCTGTCACGGCTGGAGCTGGTCAACCCGGCCTCGGCCGAGTACAACGTCATCACCACCTACCTCGACTGGCTCGCCACCCTCCCCTGGAGCGTGCTGACTCCCGACCGCATCGACCTGAAGGACGCCGCCCGCATCCTGGACCGCGACCATTACGACCTGGAGAAGGTCAAGGACCGGATCCTCGAGTTCCTGGCGGTGCACCAGTTGAAGAAGGACATGAAGAGCCCGATCCTCTGCTTCTACGGGCCGCCTGGCACCGGCAAGACCTCCCTGGGGCGGTCGATCGCCGAGTCGATGGGACGGAAGTTCGTGCGCATGAGCGTCGGCGGGATGCGCGACGAGGCCGAGATCCGGGGCCACCGCCGCACCTACGTCGGCGCGATGCCCGGGAAGATCATCCAGAGCCTGCGGCGCGCCGGGTCGAAGAACCCGCTGTTCATGATCGACGAGGTCGACAAGATCGGTTCGGACTTCCGGGGCGACCCGGCGTCGGCGCTGCTCGAGGTCCTCGATCCGGAGCAGAACTCGGGGTTCGCCGACCTTTACCTCGACTTGCCGTTCGACCTGTCGCGGGTGATGTTCATCACCACCGCCAACCGGCTCGACACCATCCCCGAGCCGCTGCGCGACCGCATGGAGATCCTGCACCTGTCGGGCTACGTCGAGGAGGAGAAGCTCGATATCGCCAAGCAATACCTGATCCCGCGCCAGGTCGACGCCCACGGTCTCACCAAGGAGAATCTGACCCTGACCGAAGCGGCGCTCAGCGAGATCATCCGCGGCTATACCATGGACGCCGGTCTGCGCCGCCTGGAGCAGCAAATCGCCACCATCTGCCGCAAGGTCGCCAAGGAGGTCGCCTCGGGTCGGACCAAGCCGCGCGCCGTGGACGCCGCCGACATCCAGGAGTTCCTCGGCCCGGTGATCTTCATCCCGGAGGTGGCGGAGCGCGTCGACGAAGTCGGGGTGGCGACCGGCCTCGCCTGGACCTCCGCCGGTGGAGACATCCTGTTCATCGAGGCGACCCGCATGAAGGGGAACGGCGGGATCGCCATCACCGGACAGCTGGGCGACGTCATGAAGGAGTCGGCGCAGGCGGCCTTCTCCTACGTCAAGGCGCACGCCCGCGATCTGGAGATCGACGAGGATGCCTTCGAGAAGTTCGACATCCACATCCACGTCCCGGCGGGGGGGATCCCCAAGGATGGCCCCTCGGCGGGGGTCACCCTGGCCGTGGCCCTGGCGTCGCTCATGTCGCAGCGCCCGATCCGCCACGACCTGGCGATGACCGGCGAGATTACCCTGCGCGGGCGGGTGCTGCCGGTCGGCGGCATCAAGGAGAAGATCCTGGCGGCGCGCCGCGCCGGCATCGAGACGGTGCTCATGCCGGCCCGCAACGAGAAAGACCTGGTCGACATCCCGGCGCACATTCGTAAGCAGCTCAAGTTTGTGTTCGTGCGCGAGGTGTCCGAGGTCCTCGAAGCGGCCCTGCGAACCATCGTGGTGGCGCGCCCCGAAGCGATCCCGAGCGAAGCCCGCAAGGCCCGGGTCCGCGAGCGCGCCCAGCGGCGCCGCGAGCGGGTCAAGCCGCGCGCCGCCGCCGTCGGCGGCGGCCGGTCGGTCGCCCCCCGCCGCGAACGCTAGCAGTCACTCCTGCTCGATCTTCTTCCTGTACTTGGGCGGCTTGAGACGACGGTCGGCGTGTCTTTGGTGCGGCTGGCGCGGGAGCGGAGTGGTGGAGCGTGGGGGGATCGAACCCCCGACCTCAAGACTGCCAGCCTTGCGCTCTCCCAGCTGAGCTAACGCCCCACATGGCGGAAAACGGCGATGACTATAGCACGCCCGCGGCGTGCGGGGACGCGGGC
>JANNTZ010000062.1:0-32358 GCA_031394595.1 Acidobacteriota bacterium | reverse complement strand
CGGGGCGCCCATCCAACGCGCATAGCGCGGCTCGAGGTCGCCGCGCCGCGCTGCCGCCCGCCACAAGCCGCCGGGAAAACCTCCATCTGCCGGACCGGGGGCTCCACGTCTGACGCTTTGGGGGGTTCCGGGCGGGTTCAGGCGCCCGGGTCAGAATCGGCCGGTGATCAGGAGACGGTAGCGGACCCGGGTCCAGCCCTCGTCATTGCCGCCTGAGACGACTTCGAGGTCGATCGGGTGCGCGCCGCCCGAGGAGAGGACGGCGGTGTCCTCCCTCTCGAAGGGGTGGGAGATGGTCGATCCGTCGCCCGAGACCGTCGCAACCTGGCCTTTGAGGACGACCCGGACCTGGATCCTTCCCTCCGAGATCACCTCGGGCAGGAGGTTGAGTTCGACGTGCTCGCGCCGGTAGCGCTTGTCGCCCCGGTCCCCCTCGGGAAGCGGGAAGTTGAAGGCGAAAAGGTTTTCGGCCTCCCGGCCGAGGATCGCGCGCAGCCGATTGCTCTTGAGCGGCTCGACCGGATCCTCACCCTGACCGCGCGCGATGTCGAGATCGAAGTCCACGAACGTGATCGCCGACACATCCGGCATCGACGCGGTTGAGGTCGTGGGACCGGCGGCCGCCGCGCACCGGACCTTGAACCCAAGACGCGCCCCGGTGGCGGAGGAGGTGTAGGCCTCGAGGTAGCGCTCCTTGTCCGGCTGAATCTCCACCACCGCCGACCGGCGATCGGCAGGCGGCCGGCCGGTCGCCTGACCGGACACCACGGCCCGGACTTCGCTGTCGATGCGCAGGGCGCACACGCCGTCCGCTCTGATGACCGGCGTGAAATGCGCCGTCACCTGGACCATCTCGCGCCGCTCGGGCTGCTGGCGTCCGATGAGGGTCGCCGATTTCTCCAGGATGGCATCGCTGCCGGGGAAGATCTCGGCCTCGTCGCTGCCGATCGTCCAAGTGCCGCGGCGATCCACCGCGAGGGTCTCGACCAGGATGCGGGCCGCGCCTTTCGGAGCTGCTTCCATGGCGGAGGAGACGGTCGCGGCAGCTTCCCGCGGTGACGGGGCCGGTTTCGCGGCCGGCGGCCGGGGATCCGCAGCCGGCGTGACGTCGGCCGCGCCGATCAGAACGGTGACGAGAAACGGGATCGTCCGCATCGTCCACGGACGCGCGCGGCGCATGAGCTAGAGGCTATCACAACCGCCTCGGGTATAATTGCCGGCCCGTCGCGTGGAGGCTCCGGTGGCCATCGGCAAGGACCAGATCCGGCACATCGCGAGGCTCGCCAACCTCGAATTCTCCGAAACGGAGATCGAGCGTTTCAGCCGCCAGTTCAACGCCATCCTCGACCATGTCGCCCAGCTCGATCGTCTCGACACGGCGCACATCGAGCCGACGTTTCATGTCGACGGTGGCGCGCACGCGCTCCGCGACGACAAGGTGGCGGAGTCGATCCCGCAGGGCGAGGCGCTGGCCAACGCCCCCGAGGCGGCCCGCGGTCTGTTCAAGGTGCCGCGGGTCCTCGGATGATCGCCTTCACCGACCGCACCGTCGGAGAGATCCGGACGCTGGTCACCACCGGCGAGGCGAGCGCCACCGACATCTGCCGGGCCTATCTCGACCGGATCCGGGCCGTCGATCCGCGCGTCCAGGCCTTCCGCGCGGTGCTCGATGCGGCGGCGCTGGAGGACGCGGCCCGGGTGGACCGGGCCCGGCGCGAGGGCCGCGGGGCCGGGCCGCTGGCGGGCGTGCCGATCGCCGTCAAGGACGTCCTCTGCACGCGCGGCACGCCCACGACCTGCGGATCGCGCATCCTGGAGAAGTTCGTGCCCGGCTTCGACGCCACCTGCGTGGCGCGTCTGCGGGCGGCGGGCGCGGTCATCGTCGGCAAGACCAACATGGACGAGTTCGCGATGGGATCGTCCACCGAGAACTCGGCCTACGAGAAGACCCGCAACCCCTGGGATCTCGGATGCGTCCCGGGCGGGTCGAGCGGCGGTTCGGCTGCCTGCGTCGCCGCCGACGAAGCGGCCGCCTCGCTCGGCACCGACACCGGCGGATCGATCCGCCAGCCGGCCGCCTTCTGCGGCATCCCGGCGCTCAAGCCGACCTACGGCCGGGTGTCGCGCTACGGGCTGGTCGCCTTCGCCTCGTCGCTCGACCAGGTCGGCCCGTTCGGGCGCACCGTCGAGGACGTGGCCCGTGTTCTCCAGGTCATCGCCGGCCACGACCCGCTCGACTCGACGTCCGCGCCCCGGCCGGTGCCCGACTATGCCGCCGTCCTGGATCGCGGTCTGCTCGGTCTGCGGATCGGCGTGCCGCGGGAGTACTTCCCGACCGGCCTCGACCCCGAAGTCGACGCCGCGGTGCGCGGGGCCTTGCAGATCGCCGGGAAGGCGGGCGCCAGCCTCGCCGAGATCACCCTGCCGCACACCGAGTACGCCATCCCGGCCTACTACATCGTCGCCACCGCCGAGGCGAGCAGCAACCTGGCGCGCTACGACGGGGTCCGTTACGGCCACCGGACGCCGGCGCCGGCCGACCTCCCGGGTCTCTACGTAGGCACCCGCACCGAGGGGTTCGGCGCCGAGGTGAAGCGGCGCATCATGCTCGGGACCTACGTGCTGTCGTCGGGGTACTACGACGCCTATTACCTGAAGGCGCAGAAAGTCCGCACGCTGCTGCGGCAGGACTTCGACCGCGCCTTTGAAAACGTGGATGTCATCGTCACGCCGACCAGCCCGACCGCCGCCTTCCGGTTCGGCGACAAAGTCGACGACCCGCTGGCGATGTACCTTTCGGACATCTTCACGGTGACCCTGAACCTGGCCGGTCTGCCCGGCATTTCGATCCCGTGTGGCCTGACCAAGGACCGGCTCCCCATTGGCCTGCAGATCGTCGGGCGCCGCTTCGACGAGGAAATGGTGCTGCGGGTCGCCGCGGCGCTCGAGGGGGAACTCGGCTTCCGCGGCGCCCACCGTCCCCCGGCCTTGGCGCCGGCCCCTTGAGGACCGCGCGCCGGTTTACCACGCCCCTGATCCTGCTGGCGGCCGGGCTGCCGATCGCCTTGGTTCTCCCGCCCACGACCGCCGCCCCGGTCGCTGCGCCGACTGCTGCGCCGGCTGCCACCATGGCGACGAGGCGCCCGGACGAAACCCCGACACCGGCGCTGCGGCTCGACACCGTGGCCGCCGGCGGTGCGGGTTCTTCGCAGGCCGCCGGATCGCCCGACTCCCGGACGTCGGCGTCTTCCACGGTACGGCCCGGCCCGGGAGCGGTCCTGCGCGACGGCCGGCACCTGTTCCTGGCGGTCGCAATCGGGCCGCGCGACACCCTCGAGTCCCTGGCGCGCGATCACCTGGCCGAGCCCGGCAACACGGCGCTGCTGAAGGCGCTCAACCATGACCGCGAGCCGGTCCCGGGGGCCGTTCTCGAGATCCCGTTCGTGCACCTCAACGACCGCGCCCGGGGCCGGACCCTCGCCGACCTGTTCCCCGGCGACGGGCCGCGGGACGGGGAGTGGATTCACGCCGTCGGGCAGGGCCGCGTGGCCGCGACCGACGAGAGCCTGTGGTCCCTGGCCCTCTGGTACACCGGTCGCGGCGAGAACTTCCAGGCGATCGCGGAGCGAAACGGCATGGTCGATCTCAGCCCGCGGGCGGGACGGGAGATCGCGATCCCTGGCGACCTGCTGCAGCCGCCGTTCGCCCGCCAGGCAGCGAAGACCGCGACGCGCGGTGATGCCGCAACCGAACCGCAATCCGACGCCGCCGGTGGCGACGGGACGACCGACGATTTTGCCGAGGTCCCGTCCGAGGCCGATTCGCCTGCCGGCGGAACTGTCTCCGACGCCCCGGCGCCACCGCCCGGATCGGCCGTGCCGCCGCCGGTGGCCGAGGGAGCCGAAGACCTGACCTACGACAGTGACGTTCAGGGACGCTACGCCCTCTACCACCTCAAGCGCGGCGAGGCGCTCTACTCTGCCGTCGTCATGCGCTTCACCGGCCGCATCGACGCGCAGGAGGTCAACGAACTCGCCGCGGCCATCGCGGATCGCAGCGGGGTGCGCGATGTCACCGACATCCCGATCCGCTACGCGATCCGCATCCCGCTGGAGTCGCTGCTGCCCGAGTACCTGCCACGCGATGACGCGCGCCGCCTGGCCTGGGAGAAGCACACGGCGGCGGTGGCGCGCGAGACCAACCCGGTGCAGAGCCGCAACCTGAACGGGATCGCGGTGATCCTCGACGCCGGTCATGGCGGCCAGGACCGGGGCGCCGCCCACAACGGCGTCTGGGAGCACGACTACGTCTACGACATCCTCTGCCGGATTAAGGCGCGGCTGGAGAAGAACACCGGGGCGCGCGTGCTGACGACCATCAAGGACCGCAAGGAAGGGTACGCGGTGCAGGACTTGACCCGGCTGCGCCGCAGCCAGGCCGAAGTCTTATTGACCGATCCTCCGTTCCCGCTGCGGGCCGGCACCGCCAGCGTCAACCTGCGCTGGTACCTGACCAACGCTTATGCGCGGCGCTTGATCGCCGAGGGGTACGACCCCTTGAAGATCGTTTTCATCAGCCTGCACGCCGACGCACGCCATCCCTCGCTCGGGGGTGCGATGGTCTACATCGCCGGCGAGGAGTTCCGGCGCGGGCGGTACGGCTACCAGGGGGCGATCTACACCCGCCACCGCGAGGTGCGGGAGCAGCCGTACGTGTCGTTCACCCCGCAGGAACGCCGGCGGTCGGAGGGGCTGTCAAGGCAGTTCGCGCGCAGCCTGGTGGGCGCCTTCCGGCAGCACGAGGTTGCGGTCCACCCGCACGGACCGGTACGCGAGCGGATCGTCCGGCGCGGCCGATCCTGGGTGCCGGCGGTGTTGCGATGCAGCGAGGTGCCGGTCCAGGTCCTGGTCGAGGTGAGCAACCTCAACAATCCGGCCGACAGCCGGCAGATCGCCCAGCCGGCTTACCGGCAGCAGGTGGCCGACGCGCTGTTCGACGGTCTGCACCGCTATTACGGCGAGAAGCCCCCACCCCGCCCGCCGGTCGCCGCCGCCACCGGCGGCCGCTGAGATCCGGCCCCGCGGTTCAGGGGCCGGCGGCGAGAAGCGGCCCGCGGATCAGCGCCAGCGGCAGCGAACCGAACGACAACAGCCGGTCGTGGAAGGCACGCAGGGTGAAGCGGGGTCCCCAGGCCCGGCGGCAATCCTCCCGCAGGGCGAGGATGGCGCGCTTCCCCACGGCGTAGGACAGCGGCTGCGTCGGGTTGCGGGTGTAACGGAGGACTTCGCCCCGGGCGTTCGGCTCCTCGATCCCGGCCACCTCGCAAAGCATCCGCACCGCCGCCTCGCGGGGCAGATCGCCGGTATGCAGGCCGACATCGATGACGACGCGGCAGGCGCGCCACAACTGGTCCTTCAACTGCAGGACCCGGCTCCGGGGGTCGACGCAGAACCCCTCTTCAGCCATCAGCTCCTCGCAGTAGAACCCCCACCCCTCGATGAAGACCGGCGTGGAGAACCAGCGCCGCACCTTCGACGGGACGCCGCCGACGATGCTCAGTTGCACGTGGTGGCCCGGATAGGCCTCGTGGGCGATCGTCCCCGGGATCGACGCGCGCAGGTGGTCGCGCAGGATCCGCTCACGATCGGCGGGGTCGGCGTGGGCCGACGGGGGCGTCACCCAGAGCGCCCCGTGCTGCCGCGGCTCGAACGGCCCCGGCTGCAGGTAGGCGGCGAACGGGCAGAGCGCCCGTTGGAACTCCGGGGTCGCCAGGACGTCGAGCCGCTCGTCAGGCGGCAGCGTCACCAAGCCGCGTTCGACCACGAAGGCGCGCGCCCGCGCGACCTCGCGTCGATGCTCGTCGAGAAACCCCGCCTCGTCGGGATGGTCCGCCTTCCACTCGTCGAGACAGGCGCGCCAGGTGCGCCCCGGGGCCAGGCGGCCGACCGCTTCGTCCAGCCGTTCGTGCGTCAGGGCGACGAGCTCCTCGCCGAAGCGTCTCAGGGACTCCGCATCTTCCAGGATCCCGTGCTGGATCCGGAGCAGGAACTCGAAGAAATCCCGGCCGGCGACGAATCGACCGGCCGCCGCCGCGCCGACCGGCCCCCGCAGGCAGCCTTCGAACTCGTCGAGCGCCGCCGCCGCCCCACCGAGACCGCGGCGCAGATCCGGCGCGGCCGACCCGGCGATCGGCAGGAGGCTGTCGTGCAGGCCGGCCAGAAACGCGCGGCTGCCGCCGATCTGCTGCAACGCCCCATCCAGCCATTCGGGCGGGATCTCCCGCCCGTCCCCCAGGTTGCGGCGCGCCGCGTCCAGCAGGCGCGGGACCTCGAGGAGGCGGCGCGCCGCGCTGGCGGCGCGATCCGGAAGTGGCGCGAACTCGCGCTGCAGGAGGCAGTAAACCCCGTAAAGGAACTCGTCGAGGGGATGCGCCGGGTCCCGGAACGCCGCCCGGTGGTCGGCGATCAGCCGCTCCTCGACCTGCAGTCCCTGATCGAGCACCAGGGCGTCGAGCCGATCGTCCGCCGTGAGTTCGGGGGCGTCGTCCACGATCCGGCGCAGCTCCGCGCGCTGCCGGCCGAACGTCAGGCGCCGGTCCTCGATCGCTCCCGGATCCAGATCGGCCAGCAGGTGGTCATGATCGTGGATGCCCGCGACCGTCGCCGCGACCGGCGCGGACTTCCAGAAGAAACCGAGGACCGCGTCGAAATGCGCCCGGAGGGGTGCGTGCACGCCGGGTCACTCCTTCCCGGCGGGACGGCACGCGCAGTCGAGCAGGCACCGGGGGTATTTCCAAGCGGCCGCCATCCTTGGATGATACCGTAGCTACCAGTGTCCTTGCGGTCTGGCAACCGCTGTGGAATAATCCGCCGCCGCACATGAAAGTCCTCATCGTCGGCAGCGGTGCACGCGAGCACGCTCTCGCCTGGAAGGTCCGGCGGAGTCCCCAGGTCCAGGATCTCTATTGCGCCCCCGGCAGCCCCGGGATGGCCCGGGTCTGCGACCGCGTGCCGATCGATCCCTCCTCGATCGTCGAGATGGCCGACTTCGCCGCGAAGATCAAAATCGACCTGACTCTCGTCGGACCCGAGCTGCCGCTCACGCTCGGCATCGTGGACGAGTTCCAGAAGCGCGGTCTGCCGATCTTCGGTGCCACGCAGGCCGCCGCGATGATCGAGTCCAGCAAGGCCTTCGCCAAGGAGTTCATGAAGAAGCACAAGATCCCGACGGCGAAATTCGACGTCGTCGGCTCCGCCGGCGAGGCCCGGGCGGTCCTGAAGAAACGCAAGGACTACCCGGTCGTTCTGAAAGCGGACGGACTGGCCGCCGGGAAGGGGGTCGTGGTGGCCGCCGACAAGGAGGAGGCGGAGGCGGCGATCGAGACGATGATGGTGGAGAGGCGCTTCGGGGTCGCCGGCGACCACCTGGTCATCGAGGAGTTCCTGGAAGGGCACGAGGCATCGTTCTTCGCGCTGTCGGACGGAGAGCGCGTCCTGCCGCTGGTCACCTGCCAGGACTACAAGCGCGTTGGCGACGGCGACACCGGCCCGAACACCGGCGGGATGGGCGGCTACTCGCCGTCGGTCCACGTGGATGCCGAGACCTTCAGGGCGGTCCTCGACGACATCCTGGTACCGACGATCGCCGGGATGGCCAAGGAGGGGCGGCCCTACCGCGGCATCCTCTACGTCGGCTTGATGCTCACGAAGAAGGGGCCGAAGGTCCTGGAATACAACGCCCGCTTCGGGGATCCGGAAGCCCAGCTCATCTGTGTCCGCATGAAGAGCGATCTGATCCCCCTGCTGCAGGCCACCTTGGGCGGCGGGCTGGAGGAGGCACGGATCGACTGGCTGAAATCGCGCGCCGCGTGCGTCGTGCTGGCGGCGCGTGGCTACCCGGGCGAACCCGAGAAAGATCGCGCGATTTCCGGCCTCGACCAGGTGGAGGCGATGGATGGCGTCGAAGTGTTCCACGCCGGGACCGCCGTCAAGGACGGGAAGTACGTCACCGCCGGGGGGCGGGTCCTGACGGTGACCGCCATCGGCGGGACCTTCTCGGAGGCGACGGATCGTTGCTACGCCGCCGCCCGGGCGATCGAGTACGACGGCCGGCATTTCCGGTCCGACATCGCCAAGGACGCTCTCGAGGCAGTGACCCGCAAGGACTGACCCCGCAGGCCCCATGCTGCACGCGGCCCGCAGGAGGGCGGGAGATACCGCTGCCGGGCCGGGGCGCTGGTGGTACATTGTCAGCGTCCAGGAGACGACCGATGACCGGACCCACCGGCGAGAGCGGCAGGATCTTCGAACTCCTCAGCACCTACAACCGATCCCGGGAGAACATCCGACTGCTGCTCGATCTGAGCGGCATGTCCGATTTCGAGAAGGTCGGGTTCGTGGACGCGTGGCAGGATGAGATGGTCGACTTCTTCGCCCATCACGGCTACTGCTTCGCCTGCAACCGCCACCTCGACCGTTGCGAGTGCGAGGAGCCGATCCGCTCGGCCCGCGCCTCCACCGTCTAGCCGTCCCAGCCGGTCTCTCTGCTACAATCCCCGCTCTCCACAGCCCCGGAACGTCCGGACAGGGAGGGAGATCGTGGCCAGAAAACCTGCATCGCGGCCGGGCCCCAAGACCCCGGGCCGACTCAAGGTCTGGGTCGCCATGGGCAGCGACAGCGACCTGCCGATCATGGAAGAGGCGCTCAAGGTCCTGCGCGAGTTCGGCATCCCCTTCGAAGTCGATGTCACATCGGCCCACCGCACCCCGGACACGACCGCGCGTCTTGCCAGGGAGGCCGAGGATCGGGGCATCGGCGTCGTGATCCTGGGCGCGGGTCACGCGGCGCATCTCGCCGGGGTCGTCGCCGCCCACACCACGCTGCCGGTCATCGGCGTGCCGCTGCCCTCCTCGGCGTTGCAGGGGCTCGACGCGCTGCTGTCCACCGTCCAGATGCCGGGCGGGGTGCCGGTGGCGACCGTCGCAATCGGCAAGTCGGGAGCCCAGAACGCCGCCATCCTGGCGGCCCAGATCCTGGCGACCGCCGATCCGGACTTGCGCCGCCGTCTCCACGCTTACAAGGCTGCGATGGCCGCAAAGGTCGAAGAGAAAAACCGCGCCCTCAAGATCGAGGGTTCGTCACGCGCCTGATCCGGCGACGCGGAGTCGCGTCATGTCCCGGCCGACGTATCGCTTCGTCACCCTTGGCTGCAAGCTGAACCAGGCCGACTCGGCGGGGATCGAGTCGCGGCTGCGCGCGCTCGGCATGGCCAGGGCCGGGGAAGACGCGGCAGCCGACCTGGTGGTGCTGAACACCTGCACGGTCACCCATCTGGCCGACCGCGAGGCGCGGCAAATCGCGCGCCGCTTGCGCCGGGCCAACCCCGTGGCGACGATCATCGCCACCGGCTGCTACGCGACCCGGGATCCTGAGGCGCTGCGGTCCGTTCCCGGTCTGGATCACCTCGTGCCGCTGTCGGAACAGGCCGACCGGATTCCGGCGATCGCCGCGGCCGCCCTTGGGCTGCCCTCCGGCGCCGGGACGCGGGACCTCGGGGTCCTCGGCGCCACCGCCGTCTGCGACGCGGACGCGGAGATCACGGATCGGACCCGCGCCTTCCTGAAGATCCAGGACGGTTGCGACCTGCGCTGTTCCTACTGCGTCATCCCGCAGGTCCGCGGCGGGAGCCGGAGCGTCCCGCCGCACGCCGCGATCGACCGCCTCTCGCAGCTGATCGGCGCCGGGTTCCGGGAGATCGTCCTGACCGGGGTCAACACCGGCGACTACGGCCGCGACCTCGATCCTCCGGTGTCGCTTCTCGACCTGCTGCGTCGCGCCGTCGCCGTCCCCGGAGCCGGCCGGCTCCGGCTGAACTCGCTCGAACCGAAGACCGTGACCGACGATTTGGTTGCTTTCCTCGCCGCCTCCGGCGGGGCGGTGGCCCCGCACCTGCAGGTGCCGCTGCAGTCCGGCGCCGACACCGTCCTCTCCCGCATGCGCCGCAACTACCGGACCGCCGACTATCTCCGGGTGATGCAGGTACTGCGTGGCGCCCTGCCCGACATCGGCCTGGGCGCCGACGTCATCGTCGGCTTCCCGGGCGAGAGCAACGCCGAATTCGAGGCGACCTGCAGGTTCATCGAGTCGGCCGGGATCAACTACCTGCACGTCTTCTCGTGGTCACCGCGCCCCGGAACCCCCGCGGCGTCGCTTCCGGGCATCGTCCAGCCTGCCGTCGTACGCGATCGCAGCGCCCGGTTGCGCGACCTGGGTCGCGAGCTGTCGGTCCGCTTCCGCCGGTCGTTCGTGGGACGCGATCGGATCGTCCTGACGCTGCGCGGGGATCGTGGCGACGGGATGCTGCGGGCCCTGACCGACAACTTCATCGACCTGACGCTGGATCTCGAGGGTCGTGACCCCGGCCCGCTCGCGAACCGGTTCCTGCGCGCGCGGATCGTCGAGGCGACCGAATCCGGGACACGGGCGGTCCTGGCTTAGGAGCCTGTCCGGGGCGCCGTGTCGATCAGACGCTGATCGAGGTCTTGCAGGAGATCGCTGACGTTACGGGTGCGCAGGCTGGCGAAATAGAGGAGATCGGGCGTTGCCGCCCGGCCCAGGGCGGCGCAGGCGCCACGGCTGGCGCGCCGCGTGGACGAAGCGGCGATCCGCAGCATGACGCGGGTGCCGAGCCAGGCTGTCGCCCGGCCATACAGCCCCCCGGCGCCGGCAAACAGCCGGCGCACCCGGATCCCGGGCCGGATACCGTGAGCTTCGAGAAAGCGGGTGATCCGGAGGCGGCGGTCGGACTCCGCCCGCAGATAGGCCACGAGGATCTCCCGCGCGGGGTCATCGCGCAGCCGTTGCACGTACACGCCGTAGAGCCCTTCGACGAGGTCCTGGAGGTAGACGTCCTGCAACAGCGGTCGCAAGGGGACGGCCGATACCGTCGTGGTGGCGGTCGGCGGGGCGCCCGAGGGGGCGCTCACTTCCAAACGACCGGCAGCCGGACCGGGCGTCCGTCCCGGTCGCGGTACAGGACATAGCCGTTGGTGCGGCCGAAGCCGTAGACATCGCGGGTCACCTCGACATCGCGGCGGCAGTACTGCTCGATGAGGTCGACCCGCCCTTCCTTCCACCACTGCAGCGATTGCAGCCCGTCGGCGCTCTTCCCGACCCCGAGGGTCGTCTCGGCGAGATCGCCCAGTTTCAGACGGAAGCCGAGCTTGCGATAGATGTCGGTCAGCATGTCGAAGGTGCGGACCCGGGCCAGGGGCCGATCGCTGTAGGCCTGCAGGACCTGCAGGTCGAAGCGCTCGATGTTGTAGCCGATGACCTTGTCGGCCATCACCAGGTCGAGCAGCAGCGCCTGGACGTCCTTTTCATGGTAGGTCGTGAAGGCGGCGGTAGCCGGGTTGAAGGTCACCGCCAGGGCCAGCTTCATGGCGCCGATGTTCCCCCAGCCGCCGACCTCCTCGGCGCTCTTCTGGGTCTCCAGGTCGAAGAACAGGACGATCTCGCTCGTCGACTGTCCGCCCTCGCCACCCCGCTTGCGGATCGCCGGCAGCGGCTCGCCCTCGCCGCCCGATCCCATGACGTGGATCGCCGGCGCGCGAACCGGAGTCGTCGCGCCGGGCTGCGGCGCCAGCTTTCGCGGCAGCGGCGATGGGGCCACCGCCCCCGCCAGGACCTGCCGGCCGGCGAGGACCTCGAGGATGAACCGCGCTGCTTCCTTGTCGAGGGGGTTGTTGCCGTTGCCGCACTTGGGCGACTGGATGCACGACGGGCAGCCAATCTCGCACCGGCAGGCGGCGATCAGGTCGGCGGTCTTCCCGACCAGTTCGCGGATCGCCTTGAAACCGCGCGCCGCGAGGCCGATCCCGCCGGGGTGGCCGTCATAGATGAAGATCGCGGGGCCGTCGATCTGCGGGTGCTGCGGATACGAGATGCCGCCGATGTCCCCGCGGTCGCAGATGGCGAGCAACGGGAAGAGACCGATCATCGCGTGCTCGGCCGCGTGGATGCCGCCCATGAAGTGCCAGGCGCGTTCGACGACCGTGTCGCGCAGCGCCGCCGGCAGGGCGATCCAGAGCCCGACCGTCTCGAAGGTGATCGGCGGCAGGACGAGATCGAACATCCCCAGGCGGTCGCGACCGGCCACCCGGCGCTTCTCGTAGCCGGTGATCTGCTCGGTGACCTTGATCCGCCCCAGCGCCGCCGACAGCGGACCGTGGACCGCCGTTTCCAGGACCTCCAGCACTTCGGTCTCCTTCTCGCCACGCACTTCAGTGTAGTACTCGACGTCCACCGGCACGACACGCACGCGGCGGTCCTCGACCGAGAGATCCCGCACCAGGTACTGCTGGCCGTGGTGCAGGTAGACCGCCCCGGTGTGCGTCTCGTGAAAGGCCCGCACTCCGTCGATGCTGCCGATGACGCGGTCGGCGTCCTCGTCCACGATGGTGTAGGTGGCGCCGATCGACCGCAGCGAGACGTCGCGTTGCGGCCGGCGCCGCAGGCTGAACCAGCGGCTCCCGTCGGCGGCGCGTGCCAGAGCCCCCGAACGCTCCAGATCGCCGACCAGGCCGAACACCGATTCCCCGTAGAGGGGCCGATCGGTCTCCTCCGCGATCGGCAATTCGGCGGCGGCGCACTGCAGGTGCTCGCGGGCGATGACAGCATTCGCCGGGTCGAAGACCACTTCCTCGAAGCCGCGGCCGTAAAACTCCTCCGGGTGGGTCATGAAGTACTGGTCGAGCGCGTCCGGCATGGCGATGAGGACGGTCAGCGACGGCCGGTCGGCGCGCCCGACGCGGCCGATCCGCTGCCACGACGACACCATGCTCCCCGGGTAGCCGACCAGGATGCAGACATCGAGGCCGCCGATGTCGACGCCGAGCTCCAGGGCGCTGGTGGCGATCACCCCCCGCAGCGAACCCTCGAACAGCCGGCGCTCGATGGCGCGCCGCTCCTCCGGCAGGTAACCGGACCGGTAGGCGCTCACCACGCTCCGATAGCGCGGCGCGGTCTGCAGCAGCCAGGTGTGCAGGAGCTCGGTGATCCGGCGTGCCTTGGTGAAGGCGATGGTCCGGAAGCCGGCATCGAGCGCCCAGGCCATGACCGCCGCCGCCGCGGTGTAGGGGCTGGTGCCCGGGTTGAGCATCAGGATGTGCCGCGCCGCGCGCGGCGCGCCGCTCCGGTCCACGACGGCGAACGGCCTGCCGACGAGCGCCTCGCCGAGCCCGCCGGGGTTGGCGACCGTCGCCGAGGAGGCGATGAAGCGCGGCGTCGAGCCGTGGTGCGCCGCGATGCGCTGCAGCCGGCGCAGGATGTGGTGCATGTGCGAACCGAACAGCCCGCGGTAGACATGCAGTTCGTCCACCACGACCCACGCCAGGTTCGCGAACAACCCGCTCCAATTCTCGTGATGCGCCAGCATCCCGAGATGCAGCATGTCGGGGTTGGTGACCAGGATGTCGGGGAGGTCGGCCTTGATTTTCCGGCGCCGCGCGTCGGGGGTGTCGCCGTCGTAGATCTCCGCCCGGAGACGGCGGCCGCCGGTCCCCGGCAGACTGCCGGCGCCTGCGATCAGCCCGCCGTGACGCCCGACGGCGCCGCTCAGCTCCTCGATCCCCTGCATCTGGTCCTGGGCCAGCGCCTTGTACGGGAACAGGTAGAGGGCCCGCGCCCCGGGACGCGACAGGATGGTCTCGAAGGTCGGCAGGAGATAGACGAGACTCTTGCCGCTGGCGGTGGGCGTGACGACCAGGACATCCTCGCCGGCGCGCGCCCGGTCGATCGCCTCCGCCTGGTGGCTGTAGAGCCGATCCAACCGCAGATCCCGGAGGGCGCCGGCGATCGCCGGCGGCAGCGGGCGCCCGAGGTCGGCGAACAGGGCGGGGGCCGGCGGCAGCAACTTCACGTGCGCGACATCGTCGCCGAATTTCTCGGACCTGAGGAGACGCCCGATCAGCGCCTCGAGATCCGGCGCCGGCGCGGGTGTCCGCGATCGCGCCCGGCGCCTGCCCGGCTCTTCGGGTCCTGGTTCTAGCTGCACCGCTCCCCCGTCGGGCCGTACTCGTAGAAGCCCCGACCGGTCTTCTTCCCGAGTTGCCCCGCGTCCACCATGCGGCGGAGCAGCGGGCAGGGGCGGTACTTCGGGTCGCCGAAGCCGTCGTGGAGGATCTCCAGGATCGCCAGGCAGGTGTCGAGACCGATGAAGTCGGCCAGGGTCAGCGGTCCCATCGGGTGGCGCATCCCGAGCGTCATCACCGTGTCGATGTCGTCGCGCGTCCCGACCCCTTCGAAAAGGGCGAAGATCGCTTCGTTGATCATCGGCATCAGGACGCGGTTGCTGATGAAGCCGGGATAGTCCTGCGCCACCACCGGGGTCTTCCCCATCTTCAGCGCCAGCGCCCGCGTCGCCTCGATCGTCGCGCCCGCCGTCGCCTGCCCCGCGACGATCTCGACCAGCGCCATGACCGGCACCGGGTTCATGAAATGCATGCCGATGACCCGGTCCGGGCGCCGCGTGGCCGCCGCGATCCGGGTGATCGGCAGCGACGAGGTGTTGCTCGCCAGGATGACCTCCGGCCGGCAGATCCGGTCGAGGTTGCCGAAGATGTCGGACTTGAGGGCGAACGACTCGTTGACCGCCTCGACGACGAAGTCGCAGGCGGCGAAGTGGCCGAGGTCGGTGGTCGGCCGCAGCCGGGCGACCACCGCGTCGGCGTCGGGCCTTGCCATCTTTCCTTTCTCGACCTGCCGCTTCAGGAGGCCCGCGATGCCGTCGATCGCGCCGCGCACGATGCCGTCCTCGCGGTCGTGCATCAGCACCTGGCAGCCGGCCTGGGCGCCGACCTGGGCGATCCCACGCCCCATCTGCCCGCTGCCGACCACACCAAGTGTCGCGACCGTCTCGATTCCCATCGTCCGCCTCGCGCTTGTCCCGGCTCCGTTGACCGGGCGCCGCCGGCCGGTCTCAGGCCGTCCGGATCGCCATCGCCACGGCGTTCCCGCCCCCGAGGCAGAGCGCCGCGACTCCCTTCTTTGCCTTGCGTTCGGCCATGGCGTGCAGGAGCGTCGTCAGCACCCGCGCCCCGCTGCAGCCGATCGGATGGCCGAGCGCCACGGCGCCACCGTTGACATTGACCCGATCGGCCCGCAGCCCCAGTTCTTTCATCAACGCGACCGACTGCACCGCGAAGGCTTCATTCAGTTCGAAGAGATCCACCTCGTCGACGGTCCACCCCGCCTTGCGCAAGACCTTCCGGACCGCCTCGACGGGGGCCATCATCACCATCTTCGGTTCGATGCCGCTTGAGGCCGAAGCCACGACCTCGGCCAGCGGTCTGGCCCCGGCGCGTCGGGCCCGTTCTTCCGACATCACCACTGTCGCCGCCGCGCCATCGTTCACCCCTGGCGCGTTGCCGGCAGTCACCGTCCCGCCCTCCTGGAACGCTGCCTTGAGGCGGGCCAGCGCCTCCATCGAGGTGTCCCGGCGCGGTCCTTCGTCGGTGTCGAACATCACCGGCGGCCCCTTCTTCTGGGGGAGCGGGACCGGGACGATCTCGGCCTTGAAGCGGCCGGCGTCGATCGCTGCGATCGCCTTGTGATGGCTGCCGAGAGCGTATTCGTCCTGCGCCTGCCGGGAGATGCCGTATTGGGTCGCCACCGCCTCGCCGCAACAGCCCATGTGGAAGTTTTCGTAGACGTCCCACAGGCCATCGCGGACCATCGAATCGACGATTTCCCCGTGTCCGAGCCGGTACCCCTCGCGGCCGCTGGTCAGGAGATACGGCGCATTGCTCATCGACTCCATCCCACCGGCCACCACCACCTCGTGGTCACCGGCGCGCACCGCCTGGGCCGCCAGCATCACCGCCTTGAGCCCCGACCCGCAGACCTTGTTCAGGGTGAAGGCAGGGACGGTCACCGGCAGCCCACCCCGGATCGCCGCCTGACGGGCGGGGTTCTGGCCGAGACCGGCCGACAGGACATTCCCCATGATGACTTCGTCCACATGTCCGCCCGAAAGACCGGCGCGGCGCACCGCTTCCTGCACCACGAGGGCGCCGAGATCGGTGGCAGGGTGGGATTTGAGGGAACCGAGAAATCTGCCGATGGGGGTCCGGCAGGCGCTGACGATCACCGCCTTGGTCATAGGGAGGACCTCCCGGGGGACGGCGGCAAGTATATCAGAGCCGTGATCGGGAGCCCGCCGGCGGGAACCCGACGGGCCGGTTGCGATACGCGTCCTTGACTCGGCCCCATGCTTTCAGTATATAAACCGTAGGTTCTCGGGTTCAGGCGCAGCACCGGGCAGGAGGAATCACCGATGAAGCTCGAAGGTTGGAACGTCAAGCCGCTCAGGCCGCGCGTGTCTCAGGAATCCACCGACGAACCGCTCGCCGACGACATCTTCGTCAACACCATCGTCGCCGTGAAGGACAACAAGCGTGTCCTCCTCCACCGGGTGGTCAAGATCAACCCGGACGGCAGCGAAGAGGTCTTCATCATCAAGGTGTCCCCGAAGATCGTCGAGACCAACCACTGATCGGCGCGGGTCCTCCCGCGCGGTCCTTACTTTCCGGCCTTCCCCGCGTATTCTGCCCCCTGTTCGGGTGTGCTAACGTACTGGCCATGATCCGACCGGCGGTGATCGCCTGCGTGATGTCCGGCGCCCTGATTTTCTCCGGCGCGGTGGACTCCGCCGGAGTGATCCTCGCCGCCACCAAGCCGCCGAAGACCTACCATATCCTGGCCGGCCCGTGGTCGAAGCAGCCGATCGCCGCCCCCTTCCCCCCAGCGTTAAGCCAGTCGCACCTGAAAGGGTTGACCGTCATCGTGGAGTACCTCGAGCCGCCGGCGCGGGCCGCCTTCGTGAAGGCCGCCGCGCCCGAGCAGAGCGACCTGTTCACCGTCGGCCCCGGCCGGCCCGAAGCGTTCCACGCCTTCCGGGTGCGGATCGAGAACGGCGCCGACGAGGACCTGTCTCTGCAGCCGGGGAACATCCTGCTGGTGATCGACGGCGGCGAGCAGCAGTACCCGATCGACATGACCGACCTGTACCGGCTGGCGCTGCACGCCAAGGCTGACGATCCCGACTGGATCGTGCACGGCGTGACCCGGGTGATATTCGACAGCAGCACCCAGGTGCGGGCCCAGGGCGCGATGGAGCGGCTGATCGTCTTCGGCACGCTGCCCGAGAAATGGAAGGAGATCCGGGTGGTCTTCTCGTTCCTGCAGATCGGCGCCGAGACCCACAGCCTGTCGTTCCTCTTCCATCGCCGCCTGGTGGCGGGATGACGGCATGAGCGCGCGTCTGCTCGACGGCACCGCGGTGGCGGCCGCGATCCGCGCCGAGGTGGCGCGCGACGTGGCGGCGTTCCGTGACCGGCACGGCGCGGCGCCGCGTCTGGTCGCCGTCCTGGTGGGCGACGACCCGGCCTCGCAGGTCTACGTCCGCAACAAGATCGCCGCCTGCCGCGAGGCGGGGCTGCGATCCGACGAGGTCCGGCTGAACGCCACGATCGCCCAGGACCTGGTCCTGGAACGGGTGCGGATGCTGTCCGCCGACCTGGACGTGGACGGCATCCTGGTGCAGCTCCCGTTGCCGCAGAGCCTGGACCGGCTGCCGATCCTGCAGGCCATCGACCCGATCAAGGACGTGGATGGGCTTCACCCCCTGAACGCCGGCCGGTTGTTCCAGCGGCTCGAGGCCCCGGTCCCGTGCACGCCGGCCGGGATCCTCGAGATCCTCGACCGATCGGGTCTGCCGATCGCCGGGCAGCGGGCGGTCGTGGTCGGGCGAAGCGAGATCGTCGGCCGCCCTCTCGCGTTCCTGCTGCTGGCGCGCGACGCGACCGTGACCGTGTGCCACTCGCGGACGCCGGACCTCGGGGCGGTCACCCGGCAGGCCGACATCCTGGTGGCGGCGATCGGCCGACCCGCCTTCATCCGCGGCGATCACATCCGGCCCGGGGCCGTGGTGATCGATGTCGGCATCAACCGGGTCGCCGACCCGGCCGTAGCGGCCTCAATTTTCGGCGCCGATTCCCCCCGTGTCCGCACGGTGCGCGATCGCGGCTACACGCTGGTCGGCGACGTCCACCCCGTGGAAGGCGCCGACCGGGCCGGCTGGCTGACGCCGGTGCCCGGAGGCGTGGGACCGCTGACCATCGCCTGCCTTCTCAGGAACACCGTGCAGGCGGCGCGGCGGCGACGCCCGCCCTCATGACCCATCGCCACGACACGCACGACCACTCCCACGCGCTCCCTCCCGGCGCTTCTCCCGAGGACCCCGGGGCCCGCCCGGGCCGTCCCTTCGTCCTGCGCGTCGGCCTGACCGGCGGCATCGCAACCGGCAAGTCCACCGTTGCCCGGATCTTCGCCGGCCTCGGGGCGAGCGTCCTGGACGCCGACTTCATCGCCCGTCGCCTGCTCGAGAAGGAGGCCCCCGGATATGGCCCCGTGGTCGCGGCCTTCGGGAGGGACATCCTGGCAGCGGACGGCACCATCGACCGGGTCCGCCTGGGCGCGGTGGTGTTCACCGATCCCGAACGCCGCGCCACCCTCGAGTCGATCCTCCACCCGCTGATCCGCGCCGAGGAGGCACGCTTCGTCGCTCTGCTGGCCGACACGGGACAGGGACGGATCGCGGTCACCAATGCCGCGCTGCTGATCGAAACCGGCTTCTATCGCGACTATCACCGGGTGGTCGTGGTGCAGTGCTCCCCGCAGGTGCAGATCGATCGGATCCTGCGCCGCGACCTGTTGTCCGAGGCCGACGCCCGGGTCCGCATCGCCGCCCAGATGGACGCCGCCGAGAAGGCCCGGGTCGCCCACTACCTGATCGACACCACGCCCGGCATGGCGCAGACCGAGGCCCGCGCCCGCATGGTCTTCCGCCACCTGCAGCAGGACCTGGTCGCCCTTTCCGGGCCGGTCTGATCCCGGCCGATCCCGTCGATCAGAGCGTGATGTTGTCGATCAGGCGGGCGCGCCCGAAGCGGGCGGCCACGGCGATCAGGACTCCGGGGCGGAGCCTCACCACCGGATCGAGGGTGTCACCGTCCACCGCCTCCGCGTACTCGAGGTCCGCCAGCGGCTCGGCGGCGATCGTCGCCCGCAGCCGATCCACCATGCCGCGGGCGGCGGTGTCGCCGGCGCCGTACGCATCGGCGACGGCGCGCAGGGCGCGGAACAGGACCGGAGCGGCGCGCCGCTCCTCCGGGGTGAGGTAGAAGTTGCGGGACGACAACGCCAGGCCGTCGGGCTCGCGCACCGTCGGGCAGGCGACGATCCGGACCTCGTCCTGCAGGTCGCGCGCCATGCGCCGGATGATCCGGAGCTGCTGGCCGTCCTTCTCGCCGAAGTAGGCGGCGTCGGGCCGGACCACCGCCAGCAGTTTCGCCACCACCGTGGTGACCCCGTTAAAATGCCCGGGGCGGGTTCGCCCGCACAGCACATCCTGCATCGCGACGACCTCGACCCGGGTAAGGTGACCGGGTGGATGGATCTCGTCGGTCTCCGGAAGCCAGAGGATGTCCACGCCGGCTTCGCGGGCCAGTGCCGCGTCGCGTTCGGGGGACCGCGGGTACGACGCCAGATCTTCGGTGGGGCCGAATTGCAGGGGGTTGACGAAGATCGACAGGACGACGACGTCGCATTCGGCGCGCGCCCGGGTTGCGAGCGCCAGGTGACCGGCGTGCAGGGCGCCCATGGTCGGGACGAGGCCGATGCGACGCCCGGCGGCGCGGGCCTGCCGGGCGCGCGCCCGCATGTCGGCGACCGCGGTCAGGATGTCCATGCCGACCCGCCCGCCACTCTCAGGCGCGCCCGCCCTTGACGACGCGCCCGATCGTGGGCCGCGTGCCGGCGGCCCGATTCGGCGCGGGTGCTGGATCCGTCGCGGGGCGATCCGCGCTGACGGGCGAGGTGTAGATCTCCTCCTCGGAGGGAAACCCGCCGTCCCGAACGTCCTGGATGAACCGGCGGGCGGCCGTTCCGATGACCTCGTTGAGATCGGCGTAGCGGCGCGCGAAGCGCGGCGCCGGGCCTGCCCCGAAGCCGACGAGGTCGTGGAATACCAGGACCTGGCCGGTACAGTGCCGTCCGGCGCCGATGCCGATGGTCGGCACCGTCACCGCATCGGTGACCGCCAGCCCCGCCGTCTCGGGCATCCCCTCCAGGACCAGGGCGAAAATGCCCGCGTCCTCGAGGACCCGGGCGTCTTCCACCATCGCCTCAACCTCGTCCCGGCGCTTCCCCTGCACCCGATAGCCGCCCATCAGGTGGACCGACTGGGGCGTCAGGCCGATGTGGCCCATCACCGGGATCTCGGCGTCGATCAGGGCCCGCACCAGGCCGGCGCGGCGGCTCCCCCCTTCGATCTTGACGGCGGCCGCCCCGGCTTCCTTCAGGAACCGGCCGGCGTTCCGGATCGCGTCCCGCCGCCCGGTGTGGTACGACAGGTACGGCATGTCGGCGACGACCAGCGCGCGGCGGGTGCCGCGCACCACCGCCCGGGTGTGGTGCAGCATCTCCTCCATGGTGACCGGCAGCGTGCTGTCGTAGCCGAGCACATTGTTGGCGAGGCTGTCCCCGACCAGCAGGATCTCCACTCCCGCCTCATCGAGGATGCGGGCAGTCGGGTAGTCGTACGCCGTGAGCATGACGAGCCGGCGGCCGCCGGCCCGGGCGGCGCGGAGATCGGGAACGGTGACTTTGCGGACGGGAGCGCCGGGGGATCCCGGCGTGCTACCGGTCGGTTGCATCGGTCCTCCTTCTCCCCGCCGGACGTTGACCGGTCGGGGGAAACGGACACTCTGGCGCGATGCGCGCGGGGACGGTCTACGACCTGACCAGTCCCGGTCCCTGCGTGGATCCGAGCGGGATGTAGTACTGCACCCCGCGCTGCATCGTTTCAATCTGCCGGAACAACTCGTCCTGGTCGGCCTGGCTCTTCACGAAGTCGATGTCGGACGTGTCAATGACCAGGAGCGGCGTCCGGTTGTAGTGAAAGAAGAAGTAATTGTACGCCCGGTTCAGCTCGGCGACGTATTTCTCCGAAATCTCTCTTTCGTAGTCGCGCCGACGGCTGCGGATCCGTTCCATCAGCACCTCGTCGCGCGCCTGCAGGTAAACCACCAGGTCGGGGTGCGGCACCTGTTCCTCGAGCACACCGTAGAGCTTCTCGTACAACATGAGCTCCGAGTTGTCGAGGTTCAAGTAGGCGAACACTTTGTCCTTGGCGAAGATGTAGTCGCAGATGACCGCCTTGTTGAACAGCGACCCCTGGGCCAGCTCCTGCTGCTGCCGGAATCGGTTGAGCAGGAAGAAGAGCTGGCACTGGAACGCCGCCCCGGCCCGGTCCTGGTAGAAGTCGTGCAGGAATGGGTTCTCGACCTGCTCGAGGACCTTGCGGGCCTCGTAGCGTTGCGAGAGCAGATCGACGAGGCTCGTCTTGCCGACGCCGATGGGGCCTTCGACCGCGATGAATTTGAAGTGCATCCGCCTGAAACCCGAGCGAGTGCGTGGGACCGGATCGCGAGCCCGGCATTATAGTCGCCGGCCCGCCGGGCATGCAATCACGCGATCGGGGCGACCCGGGATCGATCGGGGCAGTCACGCAGGAGATCGGCGACGGTCCGGCCGAGGACCGGGTGGAGCTCCTCCGGCGCAATCTCTGCCAATGGGACCAGGACGAAGCGCCGCAGGTGCATCCGGGGGTGGGGAACCGTCAGCCCGGACGAGGTCCTGACCTCCTCCCCGGCCAGCAGGAGGTCCAAATCGATGTTCCGGGGACCCTTGTCCCGGGTCCGGACCCGGCCCATCCGCAGCTCGACTTCGAGGCAGATTTCCAGGATCCGGCGGGCCGGGTGGTCGGTCTCGGCCGCCACGACCTGATTGAAAAACTCTTCCTGGTCAATGACTTCCACTGGATCGGCGCGGTAGACACAGGAGCGGGCGACGACCCTGAGACCGGCCCTCCCAAGCTCCTGGATGGCCCGATCGAGGTTTCCCTGCCGGTCTCCCACGTTCGATCCCAGCCCGATATAGCAGCGCTGAATCCCCACCTCCCGTCTCACCTCCCCTCCCCCGATCGTTGACGGGAAAGATAGCATCTGTTAGCATCTCCATTTCGCACAACATTTTGGACGCCGATTGCGCTCATTCAACCGCCGCGGCCAGAGCCGCGACCACTCCACCGAGCACCGGCAGGGACGGACACCGACCATGAGGAAGGCACCCGCGAAGAAGGTCTCGAAGACCCCGGCGATCGCCCGGAAGAATACCTGGATGATCCAGGAGAAAGCGCTCAAGGAATACGAGCGCGGCATCCAGCTGCTCCGGAAGCAGAATTATTCCGAGGCCCGGACGCATTTCCGGGCCGTTCTGGACGGCTACCCGCAGGAACGCGAGATCCTCGATCGGTCGCGCATCTACATCCGCATCTGCGACGACATGACCGAGAAGCCCGAGTTTCACCCCCGCAAGCCCGAGGATCATTTCTACCTCGGGGTGATCAAGACCAACGAAGCCGAGTATGACGAGGCGATGAAGTGCTTCGAGAAGGCGCTCCAGGCCACCCCGAAGGACGAGAAGATCCACTACGTCATGGCCTCGACCCTGGCTCTCAAGGGAGAGCGGCGTCAGGCGCTCGAATATCTCAAGACGGCCATCGAGCTCAACGCGACGAACCGGATTTACGCCCGCAACGATCCTGATTTCGAGCCGTTGCGCGAAGAGGACGATTTCGCGAACCTGGTCCACCCCGAGGAGATGTAGCCCCCCCCCCGGCGCAGGCCCGACCATGACAAGCAGGAAGAAGCGCCCCCGCCCCAAGGCTACCCGGAAAGCACGTCCGAAGTCCCGTGCCGCCCGCCCGACCCGGCCGCACAGGGCGGCGACGCCACCGATGCCCGCACCGCCTGCCGGCCCCCTGATCCGGACGTTCACGCCGCAACCGCCTCCTCCCGGTCTGCCGACAGGATTGCGCAGCACGATCGCCCGGACCGCGAATACGGCGTCCGCCGCCGGCAACAGTCCGGCCGGCGCGCGATCCTCGGCGCCGACCGCGTCCGAACTCCGGCCGATGGGGGACGTGCGCCCAGCGGGGCGCGTGGTCGCTCCCGCGCGGAAACGCGAGGTCAGCGCCCTGGTCCTGGCGGCGGGCGTGGGCAAGCGGATGCAGTCGCGAGCTTCCAAGCTGGTCCACCCCCTCGCGGGGCGCCCGATGGTGCGTCACGTGATCGAGGCGGCGCGCGCCGCCAACGTCGTCCGCACGGTGGTCGTCATCGGCAACCAGGCCGACGAGGTGCGGCAGGCGATCGGCGACGGCGACAAGCGGATCGGATTCGCCTACCAGCAGGATCAGAAGGGAACCGGTCACGCGGTTCTCTGCGCCGAGCGGCAGCTCGCCGGCCAGCAGGGCGACCTCCTGATTCTCAACGGCGATCTCCCGGCGCTGCGACCCGAAACGATCCGCGGGTTCATCGAGTTCCACCGCCAGACGCGCGCGCCGCTCAGCATCCTGACGACGGTCGTTCCCGACCCGCGTGGTTATGGCCGGGTCATCCGCAACTACGGCGGCGACGTGTCGCGCATCGTGGAGGAGACCGACGCCACGCCGGAGGAGCGCGCCACCCAGGAGATCAACTGCGGCATCTATTGCGTGGACACGGCCAACCTCTGGAAGCCGCTGCGGCGGGCGCGGGCCGACAATATGCAGGGCGAGATCTACCTGACCGACCTGGTCGAGATCCTCAAGCACGACGGGCACAAGATCGCAGCGTGGCGGCATCCGAACCCGACCGAGGTACTCGGTGTCAACGATCGGCAGGAGCTCGCCGCCGCCGCCCGTGTCCTCCACCGCCGCAAGGCGGAAACCCTGATGCGGGAGGGGGTCACCATTCTCGATCCGGAGACCACCTACATCGACGTGGACGTCCGGATCGGACCGGACACGGTGATCGAGCCGGGGGTGATGGTGCTGGGCGAGACCGTCGTCGGACGGGAGGCGCGGATCGGCGCCGGCTGCCGGATCGAAGGTTCCGTCATCGGCGACGGCACCGCGATCCTCTCCTACTGCGTCATCGCCGCGGCGCGCATCGGCCGTAACTGCCGGGTCGGGCCGTTCGCACACCTGCGCCCCGAGTCGTACCTCGACGACGAAGCGCACGTCGGCAATTTCGTGGAGACCAAGAAGACCCGGCTGGGACGCGGCAGCAAGGCGAACCACCACGCCTACCTCGGCGACACCGAGATCGGCCGGAACGTCAACGTCGGCGCGGGGACAATCACCTGCAACTTCGATGGCGTCGCGAAGCACCGGACCATCATCGAGGACGAGGTGTTCATCGGCAGCGACACGCAGCTGGTGGCACCGGTGCGGATCCGCAAAGGGGCGTTCATCGGCGCCGGTTCGACGATCACCAAGGACGTGCCCGCCAACGCGCTCGCGGTGTCGCGAGCCCCGCAGGTCGTCAAGGAAGACTGGGTCAAGCGCTTCGGCCCGGCGGCCCGCAACAATAAGGACGGCGGTTCCCGGAAGACCTAGATTGCGGCCGGCCGGCTGCGCCGGGACTTGGCCGGCGGCGCGACACCGCATATATTGATGACATCATGTGCGGTATCGTTGGCTACATCGGTCACAAGAAGGTCAGCAGCGTCCTCGTCGACGGACTGCGCCGGCTCGAGTACCGCGGCTACGACTCGGCCGGCATCGCGGTCATCAACGGGTCCGACATCCAGGTGGTCCGGAGCGCCGGCAAGCTGCGCGACCTCGAGGACAACCTCCGCCTCGTCAACCTGGAAGGGACGTTCGGGATCGGGCACACCCGCTGGGCGACCCACGGCCGCCCGACCGAGGAGAACGCTCACCCGCACCGCGATTGCACCGGGTCGCTGGTCGTCGTCCACAACGGCATCATCGAGAACTACAAGGAACTGAAGCGCGAGCTGCAGGGCTCCGGCCACACGTTCAAGACCGAGACCGACACCGAAGTCATCGCCCACCTCATCGAGGAGATTAGGAAACCAGGCGGCGTGTCGCTCGAGGACGGCGTCCGGCGCACCGTGCAGCGTCTGCAGGGCTCCTACGCCTTTGCGGTCGTGTCGTCCCGTGACAGCCGGAATATCGTCGCCACCCGCTACGGGCCGCCGCTTGTCATCGGCCTGGGCAAGGACGAGTTCTTCGTCGCCTCCGACATCCCGGCGATCCTGCATCACACGCGCGACGTGTTTTTCCTCGACGACCGCGAGATCTGCGTGGTAACCGACCAGGGCGTGATCATCACCGACCACGACGGCCGCGCCGTCTCCAAGCAGGTGCAACGCATCACCTGGGACCCGATCATGGCCGAGAAGGCCGGGTTCAAGCATTTCATGCTCAAGGAGATCTACGAGCAGCCGCGCGCCATCCGCGACACCCTGCTCGGCCGGGTGTCGCAGGACAGCGGCGGTATCTTCCTCGACGAGATGGAGATCACCGACCAGCAGCTACGCGACTGCCGGAAACTCCACATCGTCGCCTGCGGGACGTCCTGGCACGCCGCCCTGGTCGGCAAATTCATGATCGAGCGGCTGGCGCGCCTGCCGGTGGAGGTGGACATCGGGTCGGAGTTCCGCTATCGCAATCCGATCCTCGACCCCAAGGACCTGGTGCTGGTGATCAGCCAGTCGGGCGAGACCGCCGACACGCTGGCGGCGCAGCGCGAGGCGCGGCGCAAGGGGCTCAAGACAGTCGCCATCTGCAACGTGGTCGGGTCGATGATCACGCGCGAGGCGCAGGGGGTCATCTACACCCACGCCGGCCCGGAGATCGGGGTCGCCTCCACCAAGGCGTTCACCTGTCAGCTCACCGCCCTTTACCTGCTGGCGCTCCACCTCGGGCTGCAGCGCGGCACGCTGACCCCCGAAGAGTCGAAGGAGCACATCAAGGGGCTCCTCCACGTCCCGACGCAGATCGAGCAGGTGCTTGCGAAGGACCCGCAGATCGAGGAGATCGCCAAGGACTACTTCCGGGCCCCCGACTTCCTCTACATCGGTCGCGGGATCAACTACCCGATCGCGCTGGAGGGGGCGCTGAAGCTGAAGGAGATCTCGTATATCCACGCCGAGGGATACCCCGCCGGCGAGATGAAGCATGGCCCCATCGCGCTCATCGACCGCAACCTGCCGATCGTGTCGCTGGTGTTCGGCGACAGTCTCTTCGACAAGATGATGGCCAACATCGAGGAGGCGAAGGCCCGCGACGGCGCCATCATCGCCATCACCCAGGAAGGACACGAAGAGGCGCTGCGCCGGATGGAGCACGTCGTCGTCGTGCCGAAGACCACCGACCTGCTGACGCCGATCCTCGCCGTCGTCCCGCTCCAGCTTCTCGCTTACCACATCGCCCTGCGCCGTGGCTGCGACGTGGACCAGCCCCGGAATCTCGCCAAGAGCGTCACGGTCGAGTAGCCGCACCAGAGCCGCGGCGTCCGCGTCCGCCCGGGCGGCCGGATTCGCCCGCGGCTCCGTGCGATAATCCGCGTCATGGAACATCTGCTGGAGTCGCTCAACCCGCGGCAGCGGGAGGCGGTGGAGCACACCGACGGGCCGCTCCTGATTGTCGCGGGGGCCGGGTCGGGGAAGACGCGGGTCATCGTCCACCGCCTGGCGTACATCCTGGGGCGCGAACTGGCGGCGCCCCACGAAGTGGTCGCGGTCACTTTCACCAACAAGGCCGCCGGCGAGATGAAGGGGCGGGTCGAGCGGCTGGTCGGCGCCGACCGGGGCGGGGCGCAGGTCTCCACCTTCCACTCGTATTGCCTGCGGCTGTTGCGGCGTTACGCCGACCGGCTCGGGTTCGGCCGCGACTTCCTGATCTACGACGAAGCGGACCAGACGGCGCTGCTCAAGGACTGTCTGCGCGAGCAGCAGATCGACGACAAGGCGTTCCCGGTCCGGCTGTTCCGCAATCGGATCAGCAGCGCCAAGAGTCTGGGGCTCGACGCCGAGGCGTTCGAGCGGGCCCGCGAGAGCGTGCAGGACGACCTGGTGGCGAAGGTCTACGTCCAGTACCAGGACCGCCTGAAGGCCTGCAACGCGATGGACTTCGACGATCTGATCGGCCACGTGCTGCTGCTGCTCGGCAAGGACCCCGAGCTGGCGCGCCAGGTCGCCACGGGGGTCCGTTACCTGATGGTGGACGAGTACCAGGACACCAACAAGCCGCAGTACCGGCTGATCCGGCACCTGGCGGCGGTGCACGGCAATGTCTGCGCGGTCGGCGATCCCGACCAGTCGATCTACCGCTTCCGGTTCGCGGAGATCGGCAACATCCTGTCGTTCGCCGAGGACTTTCCCGGAACGCACACCATCAAGCTGGAGCAGAACTACCGGTCGACCGGCTCGATCCTGGAGGCGGCGACCGGGGTCATCCGCCACAACCGCGACCGGATCGACAAGGCGCTCTGGTCGGAAGCGGCCCAGGGGGATCCGATCGAGGTCCTGGTGGCGCTGGACGAGCGGCACGAGGCGGAGCGGGTCATCGCGGCGGCCCAGGGGTTGCGGCGCGACTTCGGCCTCGACGAGATGGCGGTGCTCTACCGGACCAACGCCCAGTCGCGCACCTTCGAGGAGGCGCTGGCGCGGGCCGGCGTCCCCTACATCATCGTCGGCGGCACCCGGTTCTACGACCGGCGCGAAATCAAGGACCTGGTGGCCTATCTGCGCGCCGTCATCAACCCGCGCGACGACGTCAGCCTGCGGCGCGTCATCAACACCCCGGCACGCGACATCGGACGCATGACGATCGACGCGATCGATGACGTGGCCCGCAAGGACGGGGGTTCGTTCGAGGAGGCGATCCGCAAGACCCTCGATCTCGGGGTGGTCTCCGGCCGCGCCTCCAAGGCGCTGCGCGTCTTCCTCGATCTGCTGCACGACCTGCGGGCCGAGTCCCGGGACCGGCCACCCTCGCGCCTGGTCCGGATGATCATCGAGCGCACCAAGTTCGACGAGTATCTGGAGAAATCGTCCCCCGGCGACGCCCGGTCGCGAATCGAGAACCTCGAGGAACTGGCGAGCGCCGTCAACATCTACGATGGGCTCGAGGACGGGCTGCAGGCGTTCCTCGACCGGACCGCCCTGCTGTCGGAGACCGAAAACGTCCAGGGATCGACCGGCCTGCGGTTGATGACGCTGCATTCCGCCAAGGGGCTGGAGTTCCCGGTGGTGTTCATCGTCGGACTGGAAGAGAACATCTTCCCGCACGCCCGATCGGCCGGGCAGCACGAGGACATCGAGGAGGAGCGCCGGCTGCTCTACGTCGGCATGACCCGCGCCATGCGGCGGCTGTTCCTGTCGCGGGCGATCCGCCGCCGGCAGTACGGCGAGCCGGCGCCGACCGAGGCGTCCCGGTTCCTGGAGGAGGTCCCGCAGCACCTGGTCCGGGTGCGCGACCTCGAGGACCCGTTTGCCGCGCGCATCAGCGCCGCCGCGGCCGCCTTCGACCAGAGGCGGCTCGAGAGGGAGATCCGACGGGATGCTCCACGCGGCACCGGGGGCGTGACAACCGATCTCCCCTATGACGTCGAGCCGCAGACCGATGGGCCGACGGACGGGCCGTACACGCTCGGGATGCGCCTGCGCCACCCGGAATTCGGCGCCGGCACGGTCATCGGCGTCGAGGGGGCCGGCGACCGTCTGAAGGTCACCGTGTCGTTCTCGATCTACGGGTCGAAGAAGTTCATGGCCCGTTTCGCCCCGCTGGAAAGACTCTGAGCCGGGCCGCCGGTTACAGATCCGTCACCATCTTGCCTGTTTCATTATCCGGTCCCAGCTTGCACGCGAAGGTCCCGTGGGGCCGCGAGGAGGAACAGACGATGGCGATGGCAATGGGTGGATTGTTGGTCGCCGGCGCGGTGGCCGTGCTGGTGGGCGCGATCATGATGATCGTGGCCGCCTTCAAGGTCAGCGTCGGTTGGGGCATCGGCGTGCTGCTCCTGGCCCCGGTGGGCCTGGTGTTCCTGTTCATGCACTGGCAGGAATGCAAGAAGTCGTTCTTCATCCAGCTGGCCGGCTGCGCCGTCATGGTGGTGGCGGCGGTCCTGGGAGGAGCGACACCGACGCAGTAGACGATTTCCGAATTTGACCTCACGGGGGCCCGGACGGGCCCCCTTTTTTCATCCCTGCGTCAGCTTCCGGTACTTGATCCGGTGCGGCTGGTCGGCCTCGGTGCCGAGACGGCGGCGCAGGTCCTCATGGTAGTCCTGGTAGTTCCCCTCGAACCAGACGACCCGGCTGTCCCCCTCGAACGCCAGGATGTGGGTGGCGATCCGGTCGAGGAACCAGCGGTCATGGCTGATCACCACGACGCAGCCGGAGAAGTTCAACAGCGCCTCCTCGAGCGCCCGCAGCGTGTCGACGTCGAGGTCGTTGGTCGGCTCGTCGAGGAGCAGCACGTTGGCCTCGGTCTTGAGCATGCGCGCCAGGTGGACCCGGTTGCGCTCCCCGCCGGACAGCTCCTTCAATCGCTTCTGCTGGTCGGGCCCCTTGAAGTTGAACGAGGCGACGTAGGACCGTGACGCGACGGTGCGCTTGCCGAGTGCGATCACCTCTTGCTTGTCGCTGATCGCCTCCCAGACCGTGTGGTCGTCCTTCAGCACATCGCGGTTCTGATCCACGTAGGCCAGATGCACCGTCTCGCCGACCCGCAGCGTCCCGGCATCCGGCTTTTCCTGGCCGGTGATCATCCGGAACAGGGTCGTCTTACCGGCGCCGTTCGGTCCGATGACACCGACGATGCCGCCCTTCGGCAGCTTGAACGACAGGTCGTCGATCAGCAGCCGATCGCCGTATCCCTTGCGCAGGTTGTCGGCCTCGATCACCACATCGCCGAGACGCGGTCCCGGGGTGATGAAGATCTCGACCGCCTCGGGGACCCGCTCCATCTCCTCGGCGACCAGGCGATCGTAGGCCTGCAACCGCGCCTTGCTCTTGGCGTGGCGGGCGCGCGGCGCCATGCGCACCCATTCCAGCTCGCGCTCCAGAGTCCGCTGGCGAGCGGTCACCTGCTTCTCCTCCTGCGCCAGGCGGGTTCTTTTCTGGTCGAGCCAGGAGGAATAGTTCCCCTCCCAGGGGATGCCGGCGCCGCGGTCGAGTTCGAGGATCCAGCCGGCGACGTTGTCGAGGAAGTAGCGGTCGTGGGTCACCGCCACCACCGTCCCGGGGTACTCCTTCAGGAAGCGCTCCAGCCAGGCGACCGACTCGGCGTCGAGGTGGTTGGTCGGCTCGTCGAGGAGCAGCAGATCGGGGCGCTGCAGCAGCAACCGGCAGAGGGCGACCCGGCGCCGCTCGCCGCCGGAGATCGCCTTCACGTCGGCGTCGGGTGGCGGGCAGCGCAGCGCGTCCATGGCGATCTCGAGGGTCCGGTCGAGGTCCCAGGCGCCGGCGGCTTCGATTTTGTCCTGGAGCCGCGACTGCTCGTCGAGGAGTTTCTCCATCTCCTCCGGCCCCATCGGCTCGGCCAATTTCTCGCCGATGGCGTTGTAGCGGTCGAGGATCGCCCTGGTGGTGGCGACTCCCTCCTCGACATTGCCGAGGACCGTTTTCTCCGGGTCCAGGCGCGGCTCCTGCGGCAGGAAGCCGACCTTGATCCCCTTAGCCGGGTACGCCTCGCCGTTGAACTCGTGGTCCTCGCCGGCCATGATCCGCAGCAGGCTGCTCTTGCCGGAGCCGTTCAGGCCGAGGACGCCGATCTTGGCGCCGAAGTAGAACGACAGCCAGATGCCGCGCAGGATCTCCCGTTTCGGCGGGACGGTCTTGCGCAGGTCCTGCATGGTGAAGATGTATTCCGGCATGGTCAGTGCAGTCCGCGCAGCGACTCGCGGGCGGCGGCAAGTGTACGATCGAGGTCGGCATCGGTGTGCGCCGCCGACACGAACCAAGCCTCGAACTGCGAGGGCGGCAGGTACAGGCCTCGTTGCAGCATGTTCTGGAAGAAGCGCCCGAAGCGCGCCGTGTCGGCCGGTGCGGCGGTCGTCCAGCCGGTCGGTTCGCGGTCCAGGAAAAACAAGGTCAGCAGCGATCCGACTCGGGCGACGTGGGCTGTGACCTTCGCCTCCGCCGCCGCCGCCTGCAGCCCCTGCGCCAGGCGCGCCGACTGCGCCTCCAGGCGGTCGTACAAACCGGGATCGCGCAGCGCCTTCAGCATGGCGATGCCGGCGCGCATCGCCACCGGGTTGCCGGCAAGCGTCCCCGCCTGGTAGATGTCCCCTTCCGGTGCTACCCGCGCCATGATGTCGGCGCGACCGCCGTAGGCCCCGATCGGCATCCCGCCGCCGAGGATCTTGCCGAGCGTGGTCAGGTCGGGCGTGATGCCGTAGCGTTGCTGCGCCCCGCCCGGTGCCAGTCGGAAGCCGGTGATCACCTCGTCGAAGATCAACAGGATGCCGCTGCGGGCGGTGATCTCCCGCAGCCCCTCGAGATATCCCTTGCGCGGCGCGACCACCCCCATGTTCGCCGCCACCGGCTCGACGATGACGCAGGCGATCTCCTTGCCGCGGTCCTTCACCAGCGTGGCGAAGGCGTCGAGGTCGTTGTAGGGCAGGACGATCGTCTGTTCCGCGACCCGCGCCGGGATCCCCGGCGTGCCGGGGATCCCCAGCGTCGCCACCCCCGAACCGGCCTTGACCAGCAGGGCGTCCACGTGGCCGTGGTAACAGCCGTCCATCTTGACCACCAGGTCGCGACCGGTGAAGCCGCGCGCCAGCCGGATCGCCGACAGGCTCGCCTCGGTCCCCGAGTTGACCATCCGGACCTTCTCGATGCCGGGGACCATCTCGACGACCAGGCGGGCCAACTCGACTTCGTGGGGGCTGGGGGCGCCGAACGAAGTCCCGTCCTGCGCCGCCTCCTGGATCGCGCGGACGATGTCCGGGTGGGCGTGCCCCAGGATCATCGGCCCCCAGGAGCAGACGTAGTCGATGTACTCGTTCCCCTCGACGTCGAACAGCCGGCTCCCCTTGGCGCGCGCGAAGAAGCGCGGCTCGCCGCCGACCGCCCGGAACGCCCGCACGGGAGAGTTGACCCCGCCCGGCATCAGCCGGCAGGCCGCTTCGAACAATTCGTGGGATGTCGTCATGGTGATTTCGCCGATGCGCGAGGCGCCGCTGTCAGCCCTTCCGGAGCAGGCGCGCCGCTTCCTTGGCGCAGTAGGTGCCGATCAGATCGGCTCCGGCGCGCCGGATGGCGGTCAACGACTCCAGGACGATACGATCGCGCTCGATCCAATTGTTGCGCGCCGCCGCCGCGATCATGGCGTACTCGCCGGAGACGTGGTAGGCGGCGACCGGAACCCGGAACTCCTCC
>JANNTZ010000059.1:0-9749 GCA_031394595.1 Acidobacteriota bacterium | reverse complement strand
GGTCGCTGCGCTGCGACGCCAACGTGTCGCTGCGGCCGAAGGGGCAGGCGGCCTTCGGCACCAAGGCCGAGCTCAAGAACCTCAACTCGTTCCGCTTCGTGCAGCGGGCCCTGGAGCACGAAATCGCCCGTCAGACGAAGGCGCTGGATGCGGGGGAACGGATCGTCCAGGAGACCCGTCTGTACGATCCGAACGAGGACAAGACCTGTGCGATGCGTTCCAAGGAGGAGGCGCACGACTACCGCTACTTCCCGGAGCCCGACCTCCAGCCGCTGGTCGTGGATGCAGCCTGGATCGACGAGGCGAAGCGTGCCCTGCCATCGGAGATGCTGGTGACGCGGCGCGAACGGTTCGTGTCGCAGTACGGCCTGGCGCCGCAGATCGCGGCAACGCTGACCGGTAGCGAGAACCTCGCCACGTACTTCGAGGCGACCGCAACCGGTTCGGGCGATCCGAAGGGCGCGGCCAACTGGATCACCACCGAAGTGCTGCGAAAACTGAACGAGGGGAAGACGGATATCAAGGTGATCGCCCTGCGGCCCGGGAACCTGGGGAAGCTGGTCCGGCTGGTGAATGACGGCGTGATCTCGGGCAAGATCGCCAAGGACGTCTTCGAGGCGATCTATCCAACCGGCCGCGACCCGGAAGAAGTCGTCAAGGAACAGGGACTGGTCCAGGTCAGCGATGAGGGGGTGATCGCGGCGGCCATCGAAGCGGTCGTCACGGCCAATCCCGACCAGCATCAGAAGTACCGCGCCGGCAAGACCGCCCTCCTGGGCTACTTCGTCGGCCAGGTGATCAAGGAGACCGGGGGCAAGGCGAACCCGGCGCTGGTCAACCGATTGCTGAAAGACCGCCTGGACCGGCCTTGATCCAGCTCTTCCACGTCACCAAGAAGTACGCCCGCGGCATCGTTGCCCTCAGCGACATCAACCTGACCATCGAGAAAGGGGAGTTCGTGTTCCTCACCGGCGCCAGCGGCGCCGGGAAGACGACGCTCCTGCGGCTCCTGTTTCGCGACGAGGTCCCCAGCTCCGGCCAGGTGATCGTCAACCAGCAGAGTCTCGCGTCGATGCCGGCGGGGCGCATCCCGTACCTGCGGCGGCAGATCGGGGTCGTCTTCCAGGACTTCAAACTGCTGCCCCGCAAAACGGTCTTCGAGAATATCCAGTACGCGACCCAGGTGGTCGGGCTGTCGCCCCGCGACCAGCGGGCCCGCACCTACGAGATGCTGGAGATGCTCGGTCTCAGCCACCGGCTGCACAACTACCCGGAGCAGGTGTCCGGTGGCGAGCAGCAGCGGATGGCGATCGCCCGGGCCCTGGTCAACCGGCCGCTCATCCTGCTGGCCGACGAACCGACCGGCAACCTCGATCCCGAACTGGGGCTCGAGATCATGGGGCTGTTCAAGGACATCAACGCCCACGGGACGACCGTCATGATCGCCACCCACGACCGCGAGACCATCCGCCAGATGGGCCGGCGGGTGATCACCCTCGAGCATGGCCGGCTGGTCGCCGGTCCGGCCCACTGACGCCGATGGCACGCCTCTCGATCGTCCGGCACTGCGTGCGGGAAGCCCGCGACGGCCTGTGGCGCAACCCCGGGCTGAGTCTGCTCGCCGCCGTGTCGATCGGCGTGTCGCTCTACGTCGTCGGCCTGTTCGGGATCCTGGCGCTCAACCTGCACCGCTTCGTGGAGGCGCTGGGACGCGAGACCCAGGTGCAGATCTATTTCCGGGACGATGCCACCCCCGAACAGGTGGAATCGTTGTGGCGCGAGCTGCGGTCCGACCCGTCGGTCGCCGCCCTCCATCACCTGTCCCCTGGCGACGCGGCGGCGCGTTTCCGCCGGACCTTCCCGGCGCTGAAGGACCTGCCGGGAGAACTCGGCGACACGCCGTTCCCGGCCTCGTTCGAGCTGGAACTGCACGAGGGGTATCGCGACGTCCCGAGTCTCGAGAACCTGGCGGCGATGTACCGGCGGGCGCCGGGGGTCGAGGAGGTCCGCTACGACCCCGGCTGGGTGCAGCGGCTCGGCGCGCTGGTGGCCCTGGTGCGCCGCGGCGGATACGCGCTGGGGTTGCTGCTGGCGTTCGCAGCGCTGGTCACCGTCGCTGCCGTCGTCCGGCTGACCGTGGTGGCGCGTGGCGAGGAGATCGAAGTGATGAAGCTGGTTGGCGCGACCGCCGGCTTCATCCGCGGGCCGTTCCTTCTGGGAGCCGCCGTCCAGGGACTGTTCGGCGGTCTGATCGCCATCGGCGGGCTCATCCTGACCCACCACCTGCTCGAGCGATCGGCGCTCTACCGGTCCAACCCGTTCCTGTCGATCGCCGCCGGGTCGTTCCTGCCGCCGGCCGCCGGCGCGGCACTCGCCCTCAGCGGCGCCGTCCTCGGCCTGGTGGGAGCCGCCCTGTCGCTCCGCCGCGCGGTGGTGGACTAGGAGTCTGTCCGGGTATATCGTCAGGCCCCCGGTTTGACAAAGTAGCCACCAGGGGCTACTTTACCGGCATGTCACAAATCAAGATAGTCGGCATCAAGGATCTCAAGAACAACCTCAGCGCCCACCTGCGCGACGTCCGGCGTGGGACGCGCATCCTGGTTTCCGACCGGAATGCCGTGGTCGCCGAGCTCCATGAACCGACGGCGACCTACACGCTTCCGGAGTCGGTCAATCCGATCCTGGCGGAGTGGATCCAGTCGGGCGTCGTGCGACCCCCGAAGCGCAAGAAGTCGCCGCTCCCGGCGTCCCCCGTGCGCTTGCCGGAAGGCACCGCCTCCCGGCTCATCGACGAAGACCGGCACGAGGGGGCCGGGTGAAGGTCGTCTATCTGGAGACCTCGGCCCTCCTGGCATGGCTGTTCGCGGAACAGCGCTCCGCGTCTGTGCAGGAGCGCGTGGATGCGGCCGAGGTCGTGGTGTCTTCGTCACTCACCTTTTCGGAAGCGGAAAGGGCCCTGGTGCGGGCGGAGACCAGCGGACTCATCCGCGGCGGCGATGGCCAGCGGCTTCGAGGCGTGCTCGAGCGCGCCGCGTCGGGGTGGATGAGCATGGAAATCTCCCAGGAGATCCTGCGCCGCGCCGCCCGGCCGTTCCCTGTCGAGCCGCTCCGTACCCTCGACGCGATTCACCTGGCGACGGCACTGGCCTTCACGATGACCTTTGCGGACCTCGAAGTCCTCACCTTCGACGGCAGGGTGGAGAGGAACGCCACGGCGCTCGGGATCGGGTGACACGCCGGACTCGGGTGAGACGCCGGCCTCAGAAGTCGCGGGCGATGTAGAACGACGTCACGGTGCCGGTCGGGCGGGTCGGGTCGTCGATCCGGAACCGGCCGTTCGTCGAGTCGTACACCTCCAGGGTGTTCTCCATGTTGCGCGCGAAGGACCACGTGAGCTGGAACGGTCCGAGATAGAAGTTCCATCCGAAGCCGTACGACACGCGGCCATCCCCCAGCTTGTTGTTCTCCGAATCCCAGAAGTCGAAGGATCGGGGCTGGCCGGGGAAGACGAAACCGGTGATCCCGGGGTCGGTGAGCCGGGCCCCGTACCAGGAGTGATAGAACGTGTCCCCGGGCAGCCAGGCGGTCCCTATGTCGCAGAAGAAGAACGCCCGGATGTCCCGGATGACGCCGATCGGGAAGGTGAGGGCGTCGACAAGCGGGAAGCGGAACTCGATGTTCATCAGCCCGACGTTGTTCCCGTAGAACTCCCGGTATTCGTAGCCACGCAGCTGGTTCAGGCCGCCCACCGAGTAGACCCGGTACCCGTTACCGTTGCTGACCAGACCGAGCATGCGGAGCGCGAACAGCGATCGGGAGGTGGCCGCCCCGTAGGCGCGGAAGTCGAATGCCGTCTCGACGAACGAGCCGGTCGCATCGTTGGAGTACCCGCCGCCGGTGCTCACCACCGGCGCCCACTGCTGGCTGAGCTGGAAACGCTTGCCGTGGTACGGGCCGAATGACTTGAATCGCGTCGTGTCGCCGTTGAAGTCCCAGCCGAGAAGCGGATAGCTCTCCTGGAACTCAACGTAGGCGACGCCTCCGGGCACGCTGAAGTCCTGGTTCGGCCGGGTGGTCGATCTTTCCCAATAGGACGCCTGGGCCCCGACCCGGTAGTACCGGTTGATCGGGAAGGAGATCCCGGCCCCGCCGCCGGTGAAGCTGCTCGCCTGCTGGGCCCGCTGTGACGCCCCGCCGACCGAGCTCGAGAGATAGAAGTCCCGGTAGTCGGTGGCGAAGGCGCTCCACTGCCAGCGGTTCTTGAGGTTGTAGTAACCGAAGTAGAAGTTCGAAAAGGTCGAAACCGACTGGAAGTTGAACAACAAACGATGGTCCCCCAGCAGGTCCGCCAGCATGATCTGCGCGTTGCTGAGCACGGTGCCGTCGTCGGCGACCCCGATCAGCACCGTGGGGGCACTCTCGATGTGGAACTTCAGCTTGTCGTAGTGGAACTTGTTCGGGTCGTCCAGGGTCAGGCGCAGGGGCGGCTGGAAGGGGACCGGATCGACCGGCTCGCGCGCCTGATCGGCGGGCCGCTCGATCGCCTCCGGCTCCCCCTCTTTCATCCGGAACAGACGGAAGAGCCCCTGGCTGTAGGACGTAAAGATCAGCGACTTTTCGCCTTCCTTTTCCGGCAGCTCGAGCGGCGAGAAAACGCCGCCGATGACGTTGGTCAGGCGCCGGATGTCGCCGCTCTCGAGATCGAGGGAGTGCAGGTTGAAGATCCCGGTGGGCGCGTCCGAGGTGTAATAGACCGATCGGGCGTCGCGCGCGAACGATGGCTGCAGGTCGAGGCCCTCACCGAACGTCAGCTGGACCTTGCGGGACGGGTCGCCGACCTCCACCAGGAACACCTTGACCGAGTCGTTGATCCGGCGGTTGTAAAGGATCTGCGCGCCGTCCGGAGACCAGGATGGGTTGTGGTCGAACGACTCGTCCTGCGTCAGGTTGGTGGTCTTCCCGTCCTCGAGATCGTGGAGGAAGATGTCGACCTGGCCGTTCTGGTACGCCTCGAAGGCGATCGTCCGCCCATCCGGCCCCCAGGCCGGGGAATGCTCGTCGTCCACCTCGGGGATGCTGACGGCGCGCTGCAGCTTGCCGCGCAGCGCGTGGTAGATCATCAGCACCCGCTCGTCCTCGCGCCGGGCGAAGAACGCCACCTTGTCGCCGTCGGGCGACCAGGTCAGGTCCTTCTTGCCCTGGAATGCCCCCAGCACCGGGTACTCGTACTTGTTGGTGAACCCCTTGGTCAGATTGCGGAAGACCTTGCCGTCCTTCGCCGACACGATGGCGATGTCGAGGTCGCGCCAGCGCGTGGTCATCACGGCGATCAACTCCCCCGAGGGCGACAGCGCCGGCCCGAAGGTGTAGTACTCGGTGTCGATGTCGGATCGCTTCGGGTCCTTGCCGAGCTCGCGGCCGTAGTCCTCCGGCTCCTTGTTGTCGATGAGGATGGGGAGGTATTTCTTTTGCAGGTATTTCCGGAACTGCCGGTCGAACTCATTCCCATCGATGCCGAAGGCATCCTGGATCGACTTCTGGATGTTGTTCGACATCAGGCTCTTGCGGAACTCCCACAGAAAGTTGCGCAGCCCTTCGGTGCCGTAGCGCTCGACGATGAAATCGAACACCGCATGCCCGTACCGGTAGGTCAGGAAGTTGAGGACCTGCAGCCGGGTGATCGGCGGGATGAACCCGGACACCACGGCGTCGCGCAGCACCATCCGGTCGATGGTGTCCTCGTCCTCGGCGAGATGGCTTGCCAGCCCCTCCATGAGCCACCCCGGCGCGTTCGATCGGTAGGCGCGCGACAGCGACTCCTGGTACAGCAGGCTGTATTCGAAGATGTGCGTCAGCTCGTGGCCGACCAGTTCGTACAGCTTGTCGGGGGGCAGGTCGGCCGGCAGGACCATGCGGTTCTCGATCGGCTCGGCGAATGCGCCGACCGCCTCGGGGATGAACTCGAGGATGACGTTCGTCTGCTCGAACTCGACATGCGTCTTGTAATAGATGAGCGGGATGCGGAACTTGATCTCGTGGTCGAGGATCTGCGACAGCCGCATGTACTGGCTCTCGGCGTACGAGACCATGTCGTCGAGGAGGTTCTCCTCCTCGGGGTAGTAGTAGACGTCGAAATGCGGCGACTTGTAGATGTGCCAGTCGAACCGCTGGTAGGCGATCTTGTTCTTGCCGAACCCCAGGACGGGCGAGATCGCGAGGGGCAGCAGCAGGGCGGCCGCGCCGGCCAGCGCGATCATCCGCTTCATCATGGGCCTTCTCCTTGAAGGTCGAACGTCGGGCGCCGGCCGTTCACTCCGCGAACAGGTAGCGCTGCTCGGGCTTCGTCTTGGAGATGACGATGCCGATCACGTCCGTCTCGAACTGCTCGAACAGGTTATACAGCACCGACAGCGAATCGGTGCCGCCCCCCGTGATTGTCCGCTCGCCGGTGATCTCGTCCTCGTACACCAGCCGCCCGGTGCGGCCGCGGAGGAAGAACAGGCTGAGGTCGAGCGAGAACCCCTCGCGTTCGACGTAGCGCGTGCGGCGCACCCGCTGGCCGGTGGTCGGCGAAATCTCGTCCTGCTCGACGAAGCCGGACCGATCGGAGCTCTTGAACGCGGCGCGGCCGGAGATCACCAGGTCGGCATTGTGGGTCTCGGCGAGCCGCCGCCAGAACCCGCTGTTGGCCAGGAGATCCGCGAGCGGCTGCTCCGGGAGCGACGGCGGCTCGACATCCAGGATCTCCAGGCGGGTTTTCTTGGCCAGCTCCCGGCGGAGGAGGGTCACCAGTTCGCGACTGAGATCCAAGTCCTTGGACTCCTCTTCGACCAGGAAGCGGGTGACCAGGACACGCTCGATACCGGTCATGTCCAGACGGGCCGGGATCGGGATATCGATGGTGACCCGGATGACCTCGCCGGCCGCGGCGGGGGTGGCGCCCATGGCAGCGCCGATCAGCAGACCGGCGGCGAATCTACGCAGGGCCGCCTCCCGGGGCGTCCGGGGTGGCTGCCGGCTCGTCGGCCGGGCAGACCTTGAGGATCCGGCACAGCTCCTTGAGGGCCTCGTGATTCGTGCGGATCTCCTTGCTTTCGGAGGCGAGTCGCCGCGCCTGGTCGTACTCGCGGCGGGCGCGGGCGTAATCGCCCAGACCCTCGCTCGCCACGGCGATGTTGTTGTGAAGCCTGGCGTTGTCGGGGTGGGCCTTCAGCTGCCGCTCCCAGCGGAACAGCGCCTCACGCCAGAGCCCCTGGGAGGCGGCCTTGGCGGCGAATTTCATGTCTTCCTTGAGGGAGGTCTGATCGCCCGAGGCGCCGGTCAGAGCGCAGGCAATCGCCAGGAGACCCGCGAGCCGCCATCCACGTCGACCCATAGGTGATGAACCGGGCCTTCCATCCGGGCCGCCGGAAACGGGCCTCGCCGCGCCTCCGGGAAGGTGTGAACCGTCGAGAGTATAGTGGAGCCACCGGTTCATTTCAAACCCGGGCCGGGGATGCTTCAAGTTGACAAACCCACGCCTGTCAATAGATTATGACCGGGCCGCGCCCCCCGATGTCGCACCGGGATACGGCCCCGACCCGAGAGGCTGCCTTGCCACGAATTACCAAGGATTGTTTCGGCACCGTCATCGCCAGCCTGAAGAAAATGAAAGAATGCGTTCGCTGCGAAGTGCTGGCGGAGTGCCGGGCGATCAACTGGCAGGGGGGCGAAGTCGAGGCGGCCAGCCAGGTCGTGCGGCGCCCCCTCAACGAGCCGACGGGGGGGGCGCCGACCGGCGAGGCGGCGTCTGGAGAGTGTGGCTGAACGCCGGTCGCCTCGTGATCGCTCACGGGACCGCGTCCACGTAGACCCCGCGGCGGGCCACGAGGACGAGGTCGGCCCGGCGTGTCGCGATCTCGATCCGCCGCCAGCCACCCCGCTCCGGATGGGACGGGGCAAAACTGATCAGGTAGCGGTCCAGAAGCAGGTCGGCGAGACGGTCGACAGCCATCCCCAGTTCCTCCGGGGTCCGGGCCGCCAGCATGGCGCCGCCGGTGTCCGCGGCAAGTTCCTCCAGGACCGGATCTGTCGGGGACCCGTCGCTCAGTTCGACCACGCAGACCGCCGCCCCTGACTTCCTCACTTCTTCCAGTGCCGCTCCGAGCGCCGCGTCGACGATCAATCGATTGGAAGGCGGCGCGCCCGACGGATCGACCTCCGGGGCCGGGGGCCCGGCCGCGAGCGGTGGGTGCGCCAGCAACAGGATCAGGACCCGCCCGCGAGGGCGCGGTTTCAGTCCGGCCGCCGCTTCCGAGAGCGCCAGATCGAGCGCGCGGGGCCGGCCGTTCCCGACGTCGGCCACGGACGCCAGGCGTCCGGTCAGGGCCGCCCGGTCGAAAAGGAACGGCTCGGTCCGAACCGGCGGGGTGTCCTTCTTCATCTCCGCCGATCGTTCGGCGGGCGGTACGCCGCGGGCCATCCCCCGCCCCGCGGCCGGCGGTGCCGCGCCGGCTTCGCCGAAGGCGAAGGCGTGATAGGCGGGCATCGTGGTGGCGATTGCCGCGGCGTAACGGATCAGGGCGCCGTGCGCCGCCGGCCCGGCGCCGGGAGTGTGCAGCAGGAAGTGGATCGACAGGGGACCGGGATCGCGATCGAAGTGGATGATCGGCTGCCGGACCCCGTTCTCGGTCAGGGAGAAATCGCTGACCGACATGTCCGCGACCCCCAGACCCGCGGTGTCGGACACCCGCACCGGGACACTGGCGATCGGTTGGGTGGCGTCCTGGCTCAGGCTGGCGGAGCGGGAAATGTACGACACCGCCGCGCGCCGGCCGGCGCGGGTCACGGCGCGGACCAGGATGGTGTGGCGCCGGATCTCCTGGCTGAAATCGACCTCGGTCGCAAACGGCGCCGCCAGATCGGTCGCCACCAGCCGGTCATCGACGAAAAAATCGACCTGCGCGATGACGTCGCCCGACGGAAGGCTCGGTTCGACCGCGATCGCCTGGCGTCCCACGAGGTAAGGGTCGCGTGGCCGGGACAGCAGGACCGAGAACCCGTCATCCTCGCCGCTGCGGCGCGGCGGGACCGGCCGGCCGTCGCGCGGCGACGTGGGGGCCGGCTGGTCGGACAGGCTCCCCGGCCCGACGAACGAGGCGGCCAGGGAGACCACCAGGGCAGTGAGCAGGAACCGGTTTCTGACGAAGGCCACGACGTGAAAGATATGGAACCGCGCCGGCAGGGTCAAGCGTCCCCGCAACGTTAAGGCTTCGGTTCCACCTGCATCAAGGTCTGCCGGACATCCTCCTGGCCGGGGTCGAGATCGAGGGATCGTTTCAGCCACTCCACGGCGGCCGCGTCGTCCCCCCGGTCATGGTGGGCGCGCGCCAGGGCGTTGAACAGGTCGACCGTCCTGACTCCACGCCGGGCCGCCTCTTCCCATGCGGCGATGGCGGCGGCCAGATCCCCGCCCATCGCCAGGGCGGTCCCGAGATTGACCCGCGCTTCGACGTTCCCCGGTTCGAGCGTCACGGACCGCCGGAGCAGGGGCGCGGCCTTCGCGGGCAGGTTCCGCCGCAGGTAAAAGGCGCCGAGATTCGCCACCGTCCCGCCATGGTCCGGGTGGGTGTCGAGGGCCGACTGCAACAGGGCTTCGGCCCGATCGCGATCCCCCCGCTCCTCGATCAGGATCGCCTTCCAGTTCAGGAACATGACGGCGCGGCCGTTGATCCGCAGCGCGCGGTCGAGACGGGGTTCGATTCCAGCGG
>JANNTZ010000029.1:0-5980 GCA_031394595.1 Acidobacteriota bacterium | reverse complement strand
GGCCGTTTGGGGGGTCGGGTGCGGTGGTTTCTTTCCAACCCCCCCCCGTTCGGGGGGCGGGGGGCCTGTTGGCGGCCGCCCGCCCCGCTGCGCGGTCCCGCGGGTGACGGAGTGGGCGGGCCGTCGCGGGCGTCAGGCGGGTCAGGACTCGGGGTCGCCCGGAGGGTGCGGGGCCGTGCGTGACAGTTCGCGCGGTGTGCCGCCGCGCCGGCGCCCGTCCGCCAGATGGAGCCGGCGCGGGCCGTCGGTCAGCAGTCGGTAGCGGCCGAAGGCGGTGCGTTCGAACCGGACGATCCCCGCCGCGAGGTTCCCCTGGCAATAACGCACCAGGTAACTCTGCACCCGGGCGAGCGGCCAATCTCCGTGGGCGACGGCGTGCGCCGCTTCGGTCGCGCTGAACGGCTCCCCCAGCCGGCCCCCTGCAATTGCGGTCCGCAGCAGGTCGATGAGATCCATGCCTTCCTCCTCGCGGCGAAGCGACGGGACGGCACTCGGTTCAACGAACGGCGCGGCGGGGCCGGCGGCGAGGCGACGGGCGTCGGGGATCCGTCGCGGATCGAAATCAACACGCGGAACCGGAACATCTGCGACATCCCGCGCCGACAGATCTGATCTACGGTGAAACGCGCATTGTGCCAACAGCATTTTTGTTGAATTATTTATGCGGTGGCGCCCGGCGACCGGGCTCTGCGCTTCAGGCCGATGCCGCCGCGCGCACCGCCGCCAGGCGGCGACCGAGTGGCGGCCGCCGCGTGGTCCAGCGGGCGCAAAGACCGCGGCCGAGGAGACGGAATTCCTCGTCGGCGGTGCGGACGATCTGCTGCTCAGCGGCCGCGGCCAGCGCCGCCTCCGGTGTCGTCGGCCGCCGGCGCGCCACCAGGAACGCCCCCGAGGCGGCCAGCGATCGGGCCGCCTGGCGCGCCACCAGGAGCGAGGCAGTGACCCGGCGTTCGAGGAACAGTGACAGCGCCCGCTGGTGATCGTGGTAGCGCGATTCGATCGCCGAGCCGCTGAGATCGGCGAGATCGGCGTCCGCCGGAAAGAGGACGAACGCTTCGCGCGCCCCGGGGTCGCCGGGGGCGTGGATGATCGTGTCGGCGGTACCGACCCGCTCGAACAACTCGGCAAGGGAGGCCGGCGACGCCGGGTCGGCGGTGCGGATCTCAAGGCGGCCCTCCCCCGTCCCCGCGATCGGCAAGTTCCACCACGGCGACTCGCTGGCCCGTTCCGAGAGCCGGCGGGCAAGCCGTGACAGCGTGGCGTCATCCCCCGCCACCAGGACGCGCTCGGTTCCCTGCTCCAGGCACCAGGCGGCGAGCGCGCCGACCCGATCGATCTCGGAGCGGCGCCGGGCCGTGGCAATGATCACCGCGGTCCGGCCGGGACGCGGCAGGGCACCGCTGCGCGGCGCTTCGTCGAGGATGCCGCCTGCCTCCAACGTCCTCGTTCCCGGGAAGACGGGTCCGCTCGGCAGCGTGGAGACGGCGATCCCCATCCCCGAACCGGTCAGACCACGCTGCGCGGCGAACGCCACGGCATCGGCGACGTCGGTGGCGCGCGGCGCGCGCTCCGGGACGAGCCGGCGGAACCAGTCACGCACGGCAGGGTTCGAGTCCGGATCGGCGACGCCATAACGCTTGAAGTGATCGGCGTAGTTCTTCGCCACCCACTGGAAACGCGGGCCGTCCACCAGGCTCGGCTGGATGTCGGCGATGAACAAGCCGTAGGGCCGCAGCCGATCGGCCAGCAGTCCGGCGCAGGTCTTGAGGAGGACCTTGGGAACGGTGTATGGCAGGCGGAACACGTAGGGCTGGTCGGCGTAGAAGGTGCTGACGTTGACCACGCCGCCCGCGACACCGCGTCGCCGCATGTCGACGATGGCGCGCACCATGCCGAGCCACGCGCCGGTGAAATCGACCGCCAGGGTGTGATGCCAGCGCGCCTCGCCATCGAGCTCGATCTCCGGCAGCGCCGCGAACGTCCCACCGATGCCGGCGTTGTTGACCCACAGATCGACGCCGCTCTTCTCGCCGTGGCCGTTGAACGACCGCGCCGCCTCGAGGATCCGGAGCCGGTCGCCGGGGAAACTGATGTCGGCCCCGACCACCACGCTGTCGCTGCCAAGGGCGCGCAATGTGCGCGCCGTCAGGTCGAGGTCGGCCCGCCCGCGGCCGCTCAGCACCACCCGCGCGCCGTCGCGCGCCAGACGCAGCGCGATCGCCTGCCCGAGGTTCCGCCCACCGCCGGTGACCACCGCCGTCCGGCCGGCCAGGGCGCCGGTCTCCGCCATTCCGGCGTTGCGCTCATCGGGGTGGTACACCATGCCGGAGATCCTGGTGCGATCGTCGCCGGCCAGCAGCACCGCCAGCCGCGCCGAACGCGACGTATCGGCCGTCGCGGCGTCGCTGCCGGGGAAGATCGTATTGATGCGGATGCTGGAACGGGCGCTGGTCATTTCCATCGCCGCCGAGGTCAGCATCGCCTGGAGCCCGGCGCGCAGGACACCGGTCGCCGGCGCCCCATCGGCCGCTTCCGGATCGGCCGCCGGCCCGATCACCACGACACCGCCGAAGGACCGGCGCGCACCCGCCTGCAGAGTCGCCTCCTCCTCCGCGGTCCAGCCGCCGGCGATCCGCTGCAGTCCGCCGTCGCGCCCCGCGACCCCGCGCTGTCGCTCGAGCAGCGCCAGGAACGGGCCGAGCTCCAGGAACCGCTCGTCCTTGATCCGGGCCCGCCGGTTTCCCTGCGCCAGGAGCAACGCCGTCGCGTGACGCAGCAGCACCGCCGGCTCGAACGCGAAGCGCGCCTTGAGCGCGTCCTCGGCGGCGCGGTCGAGGTCGGCGAAGGCGCCGACCGGCCCGGAGTCGCCGGTGCACACGACCACCATGTCGATCGTCCCCTCGCCGTCGGCGGCGAGAGTTGCGAAGAAACGCGCCACCGCCGTCTCGTCCTCGATCGCGAGGTTCACGGCCTGCACGCGCCCCAGGATCTGCTTCTGTCCGTCGCTGTACTCCTCCGGCCGGCGGCCGGCAGCCAGGTCGCCACGCAGGAACTGTTCCGCGTCCGGCGTGCCGATGACGACGCGCGCCCCGCAGGCGGTGAACGCCAGCGTCAGCGCCGCCGCCTGGTCGGCGGTCGGGCGGCCCAGGATGAGGGCCCGGCGCCCGGCCAGTTCGGGCAGCCGTCCCCCGATGAACGGTGGCGCCACCTGCGGCGGCACCCGGTAATCGACCCCGCCGGCCAGCTCCACCACCGTGCCATTGGCCGAGTCCCGCAGTTCGTTGGACACCAGGGCCAGGATCGAGCGCGCCGCCTGGTCCTGCGTCAGGAAGCGGCCGGCCGGGTGCATCTCCTCGGTCTTGCGCCGGATGTCGGCGCCCGCCACCTCGCGTCCCCACAACCCGCGCTCCATCGCGCCGAGCGGGTAGACGATGGCGTCGATTCTTCCCCCCTCGACCGGGCCGAGGTTGAGGGCGACGACGCGGATGTTGTCCTTGGCCAGCTCCCAGGCGCTGACCCGGCTGTGCTCCAGTTTCCAGGCTTGCGCGCCGGTGTACGGCGTGCGGAACGGGTAGGGCCGCGGGATCTGCCGGTGCGGTGAGGTGAAATAGGTCCCGACGTTGAGGATGGTCCCCGCGATCCCCTGCCGGCGCATCATCCGGGCCGCCAGACGGGTGGTGGTCATGGTGTGCAGGTGGACATCGAAGGCGTAGCGGAAGGCACGCGACGGGATACGCGCCAGGGCCCGGACCTCGCCCGACACGCCGGCGTTGTTGATCAGCACATCGATCCGGCCCCAGGCCCGGTCGACCGTCTCGAACAGCCGATCGAGGGCTTCCGGGTCGCTGACATCGCCGATCTCGGCCACCACCTCAGCCCCGAGGGCGCGCAGGTCGGCCTCCGTCCGATCGAGCGTCTCGACAGTGCGGCCGATGATTCCCAGCCGGGCGCCGGCGCGCCCGAACTGCAGCGCCGCGTTGTAACCGATGCCGCCGGCGCCGGTCCCCCGCCCCGCGCCGGTGACCACGACCACCTTGCCGCGGAACTGATTCGGATCGAACAGGTGGAAGACCTTCGTCCCCAGGGTCGCCCCGCCGCTCATGTCCGTCACCTCCTTCACGACTCGATCCCCCTCATTTGTGTGTTCACTCCCCATCCCATCGCTGCGCGATCACTCCCCATCCCCCGACAGGTCCTCGGTGCGGCGCGGCGGCAACGGCGCCGGCTCGCGCCGATCCAGGAACGCCCTCATCCCCCTGCGGCCGTAGCGTTCGTCGACCGCCAGCGCGGCGAACAGTTCCGCCTCGCGGCGGCAGCCGGCCTCGAACCCGCCGCGCAGCCCCTCGATCACCGCCTCCACCGCCCGCAGCGCGGGCGCCAGACGTCCGATCCCCGGATCGGCCGCCTGCCGCAGCAGCAGTTCGATCCGCGCGTCGCCGTCGAGGAAGCCTGCCGGCAGCGCCACTGGCCGGCGCCATGTCTCGCGCGCCGCGCGCCGTGCCACCCGCGCCGCCTCCAGCCGCCCCTCCGCACCGCGCGCGTGATCGGCCGCCAGCGCGTGGGCCCGCTGCAGCGCTCCAGCGTCCACCGCCTCTTCGAGAAGTCCGAGTGCCAGCGCTTCCTCCACCTCGTAGTGCCGGCCGTTGAGGATCATCTCGATCGCCTCGCGCACCCCCCGCTCGAGACCGAGCCTGTCGATCAGCAGACGCGTCAGCCGCTGCGTGCCGGCGAAACCGGGGATGATCCCGAGGACGATCTCCGGCTGCCCGATCCGCGCCCGCGGTGCGCGCGGCGCGATCCGGTAGTGGGCGCTCATGAACAGTTCGTGACCGCCGCCGAGGGCGACGCCGTTGAGGACCGCGATCACCGGTCTTGGGAACGCCTCGACCGCGTCGAAGATGCGTTGCGCGTCGCGGGCGATCGCCAGCGCCGCCTCGCGGTCCTCGACCTCGTCGTAGAGCTGCCGCAGGTCCTGCCCCGCCAGGAAGGCGACGCTCCCCTCGCCGGTCAGGACGACGGCGGCGACCCGCGGGTCGCGCTCCAGGCGCGCGAAGGTGTCGCCGATCTGGTAGACCGCGTCGCGGGCCAGTGCCGGGGGCCGGCCACCCTCACCCCGCAGCGTCACCCGGGCGATGTGCGTCCCCGAAGTCCCTTGCAGGCCGCGCACGGCATCGAGCCGGACCGAGACATACTTCTCGTCGCGGAACTCGGTGCCGTTGGCGATGTCCACTTCGCGTTCCGTGGTCAGGCCCCGGCCCGGCGATGACAGGTGGACGACGAATGTCCCCGTGCGGCTGTTGTCGTGCATCGCCTGGAATGCCTCGGGTGCCCGGCCGGCCTCGTACACCGCCGGTTCCGGCAGACGCAGCAGCCCCTGAGCGATCAGGTCGATCACCTCGCGTCCCTGCTGCGGGTTCCCCATGTGACTGCCGATGATTTCGAAAGTCGGGAACAGGACCCGTCGCTGCCGCATCCAGACCTGCGGGGCGTACATCGTGTAGGCGCGGCGCACCGACTCGACGAACACCACGGCGCCGGTGAACGGCTTGACCATGAACAGGTCGGCCGCCAGCGTGTCCTCGGTGGCGCGGGCCACCACCAGGTCGGGCTGACCGCGCAGATCGCCGGGGGCCCGCAGCAGGCGGCCGACGGCGGCGGCCAGCGGCTTCAGGCTGAGGTTTTCGTAGTGCTCGTAGCGGGTCGGGTCATGGTCGAAATCGGGCATCCGGTCGGGCCACTCGAATCGCGACCCGCGCTTGAGCGACTCGAGGCTGACCGCTCCGAGAAGCCGTCCCGAGATGGAATCGTCCCGCATCAGACGCGCCGCCTGGGCGTCGGTGCGGGCGATGGCGACCACCCGGGCACCCCGGTCGATCGCGGCGTGGATTGCCTGCAGGGCGATCGGGTCGTCGAGATCCCCGACCGCGGTCACCGCGGTGGCCGATCCGGCCTTCGCGGCAGCGTCGGCGACGCCGGCCCT
>JANNTZ010000023.1:0-1695 GCA_031394595.1 Acidobacteriota bacterium | reverse complement strand
TCGGCCATGGCCATTTTCGGGGCCGATAACCTTGTCAGCGCCGACATCGTCCTGTTGCAGCGCCAGCAGGCGCGTCTGGACGTGCTGTCGGGCCTCGGCGACGGCGCGTTCCGGGCCATCCCGACCCTCACCCTCGAGGGTCCCTTCGCCTCCGGCGCAACACCCGGCGTCGACGCTGCGAGTCTTGTGGTCGCCGACCTTCGGCAGGACGGCAGACCGGACATGGCGATATTCGACCCGACCGACGGCCTCGTCACTGTGGTCACCAACGGGGTCTTTGGAACTCTGGAGGAAGGCGAGACCCTCCCGATCGGCAGCGGCTTCACCAGCCTGCAGGCCTCCAGCCTGGTGGACACCATCGACGACTACGACCGCGACGGGGTGTTGAACCTGGTGGATAACTGCCCCACGACGTTCAACCCGCCCCTGTGCAGGGTCAGCGATGTCGCCTGCCGGGTCACGATCGAGTGCATCAGCGCGACGTTGGCTCCGCTCACCTGCGCCCCCGGGCTCCCGGGCACTCTTGACCCGGCGACCCAGCAGTGCGACAGCGACGGCAACGGCATCGGCGACCACTGCCAGGTGCTGAGCCCGGCTTGCGCGGTCCTGGATGGCGATTTCGATCTGAAGCCCGACTACGATCCGAATGCCCTGACCGCGGTGGCCGGTGGCTTTGACTTCGACGGGGACACCTTTGCGAACGGGTTCGACAATTGCCCGACGCTGGCCAATCTCGACCAGGCCGATGCCGGCCCCAACACCGTCGGCGACGCCTGCGAAGTGGGCGTGGACACGGATGACGACGGCGTTCTGGACCTGCCCATCGACACCGACCTCGACGGCGTTCCCGATTTCGACCTGGTGACCCTCGCGCTCGACAATTGCCCGGCGCTCTACAACCCCGGGCAGGAGGACAACAACGCCGACGGCGTCGGAAATGTCTGCGTGCTGCGCGCCGCTATCGACAACTGTCCCTCGACCTTCAACACCGATCAATTCGATCTTGACGGCGACAACCTGGGCAACCTCTGCGCCGTGGCTCCGGTCGATCTGATTGGGGTGAATCCGGCTGCGGGAGAAGTGACACTTCTGGCCGGTGACGGCTCGGGGAGGCTGCACGAAAACCTCGCTTCACCGCTGACCGGATTCTCCACGCCCTCGGCCGCGCTCGCCGGGCGTTTCCGCCTGAGATGCCTCTTTGGTCCGCCCCCGTCCATCCCGCAGTGCGATACCGAGCTGCCTCTCTCCCTGGCCGTGGCGGAGCGGGTCGATCCGGGGAATTTCACCGACGACCGGGTCACCGTGCTCGCCGGAGACGGCGCCGGCGGCTTCACACCGATTCCACTTCCCACGACACCGGTGGGGGTGCAGGGAGACATCACGAGCCTGCTGCTTGCCCCCAACGAGCCGGTCTGCCCCGCTCCCGGCGTTCCTGGGCAGCCGAGCATCCGCTTCGATGTCGATGGCAGAAGCGACCTGCTGGCCGTTATCGCCACCGACGGCCCGACCTGGGAGATCCTGATCGGCAGGGAGCTTGGTCGAGGCCCCTTGTTGTTGTTGGCCGAAGGGATTATCACACCGGGCCAAGGGAGCTTGGAATGTGCGACGCGCCTGAGCACCGGACAGGGTGTTCAGATTCGAGAAGAACCGGAAACGCGCGAGCTATTTTTGAATGATGGCCAGCGCGATCGTGCG
>JANNTZ010000019.1:0-1928 GCA_031394595.1 Acidobacteriota bacterium | reverse complement strand
CTGGCGACGCAGATCGCGCCGGAGATCGGCTGGCGCGCCGGCTTCTGGATCTCCACGCTCCCGGTCCTGCTCGTGCCGCTGATCATCCGGACCCTTCCCGAGTCGGACGTCTGGCAGGATTACCGGGCCCTGGTCGCGCGTGGCGCAGCCCCCGATCGGGCGACCCTCGCCGATCTGTTCGCCCCCGACGTCCGGCGGATGTTCGCGATCGCCTTCGTCCTCACCCTGTTCAACATGGCGAACTACTGGCTCACCTTTTCCTGGCTGCCGGAATATCTCGGTCGCCAGTGGAACCTGAGGATCCAGGCGACCGGCGCCTGGACGCTGGTATTTGTGGCGGGGTCGCTCTCCGGCTACGTCCTCTATGGTCTCTGCTCCGATCGCTGGGGGAGACGCCGTTCGTTCAGCCTGTTCTGCGCCATCATGGCGATCGGCGTATCGATGGTGACTCTCTTCCAGGGGGCCATCCGCCACCGGCCGGAGTTGATCCTGTTCTTCGTCTTCATCGCCGGTGTCGGCACCGGGACCTGGTCGAACTACGGCCCGCTTTACGCCGAGATCTTCCCGACCCGCGTGCGCAACACCGCCTCGGGGATCTGCATGAACGTGTCGCGCGGCATCCAGTTCCTGGCGCCGCTGCTGGTGGTCGCCGCGGGCGGCGAAGCGCTGATCAACGGTATCGCCCTCGCCGCCGGCTTCGCCCTGGCGGCCGGCGCCTGGGTCTGGCTGCTGCCCGAGACCCGCGCGCGGGTCCTGTAGTCAGGAGACTGGTGCCGGAGGTCGGAATCGAACCGACATGGGCTTGCGCCCGCGGGATTTTGAGTCCCGTGCGTCTACCAGTTTCGCCACTCCGGCGGCCTTGAACGGCGGCAGACTTTGCCCGGGGATGATGCCACGGCCCGACGGGAACTGTCCACGGCCGGGTGCCCGGAGGGTCGGTGCGACCCTGCGGTCGTCTCGACCAATCCCTTTGACTGATGCTCTCAGGTTTTCAGAATCAGGTCGGATCAGGTCACAGGAGCATGTTCCGCCGGATGGCCCCGGTCCTCGGTTCGCCGGATCGGCGCGCGGCCGTTTCTGCTTGACTTCCTGCAGGTTGGCGGTAATAACCCCTCGACCCGGACCGTGTCATTGCGGGGCCTTATGCTCCCGGATCGCCAGTGACGCCTCGGGCCAATTCTCAGAGAGCGGGGAGTCTGTTTGCTCGTGCCCATGGGAGAGGGGGGCAATGCAAGCACCGCCGCCAATCGCGGTGTGCGTGTAGTCTGCCTGGCCATCATCGTCGCGCTTTTCCACGCCACGCCCGCCGCTGCCCAGTCCTCCCTCAAGTCGCGACGTGACATCCCGGTGGGTGCCTATCCGGTCGCTGCGCTGGTGGTCGACTACGACGGCGACGGCAACTTTGATGTCGTCGTGGTCAGCAACGGATCCGACAGCCTCGATCTGGTCAAAGGTTTCGGTGACGGGACGCTGCGGCGCGTCGGAGCGCTGGCCGCCTCGTCGGTCCCCTCGGCGGCTGCGTTCGTGGACCTCGATAACGATGGGCACCGCGATTTTGTCGTCGCCAACAAGCGCAGCCAGGACCTGGCGGCGCGGCTCGGCGACGGGATCGGCGGGTACGGCGCGCTCCTCCGCAGCGCCGTGGCGGCGATCCCGTCGGCCATGGCGGTCGGTGACTGGAACGGCGACGGCCGGATCGACGCAGCGACCGCCAACCCGACGCAGAACACCGTTGCGGTGCTGGACGGGGACGGCAAGGGACGCTTCATCGCGCCGCGGGCGATCGTCGTCGGCACGCAGCCGGAGGCGATCCTCGCGGCCGATTTCGAGGCCGACGGCCGGCCCGACCTGGTGGTCGTGAACTACGGATCGGACAGCGCGCAGATCTGGCGGGGCGACGGGGCCGGGGGCTTCACCCTGCGGACGAC
>JANNTZ010000004.1:0-1735 GCA_031394595.1 Acidobacteriota bacterium | reverse complement strand
GCCACCTGGAGGTGCACTCCCTTGCCGGTTTCCTTGCGCTTGTAGAGGGACGCCAGGATGCTGGTCAGCATCAGCAACCCGGTCCCCGTATCGCCCAGCGTCGTTCCCGGCTTGGCGGGCGGTCCGTCGGGCTGCCCGGTGACGCTCATGGTGCCCCCGCAGGCCTGGGCGATCATGTCGAAGGCGAGATTCTTCTCGTACGGACTGCCCTCGCCGAAGCCTTTTACCTGCCCGTAGATGATGCCCGGATTGAGCTGGCTCAGGACGTCGTAGCCCAGGCCCAGGCGCTCGATGGCACCGGGCGCGAAATTCTCCATGAAGACGTCCGCCTTGCGCGCCAGCTCCTTGACGACCTCGAGCCCGCGCGGGGATTTCAGATTGAGGGCGATCGAGCGCTTGTTGGAGTTGTAGTTCAGGAAATAGGGATCATCCCGGTGCGGTTTCGTGGCGCCGGCCCGGCGCCCGGGGTCTCCGCCCTCCGGATTCTCCACCTTCACCACGTCGGCACCGAGCCATGCCATGACCTGCGTGCAGGACGTGCCCGCTTCGAACTGCGTAAAGTCCAGTACCCGGACGCCCGTCAGACAACCTGGAGCCACTGCCTTCGTATCTGTCATTGGTATCTCCATTCAATCCGCCGAACGGCGGATTTTTTCGCTAGGCCTTCATTTCGATGAATTCGAGCTGTACGCCGTCCGGCCCCTCGAAGAAGCACACCCGCCGGCCGCCGGACACGACGGTTTGCTCCAGGATGTTGATGCCCTGGCCTTTCAGCTTTTCCACCAGGACATCGAGCTCGTCGGTGTCGATGGCGATGTGCTCCATGCCATACATCTGCTTGCGGGTCTGGTTGTCGAGAAACTTCGAGACGTTGAGAGACAGGCCATGCAGATCCAGCCGATAGCTGCCGTTAGGCGACTGGCTGACGATCGTGGCGCCGAGCGTCTCCACGTAAAACTTCGCCGTCTTGTCCGGGTCCCGGGTTTTCAGATGCACGTGGTTGAGCTTCAGCGTCATGAGCCACCTCCTCGCAGCTGGGAAAGTGGCCTCATCTTAGCATTCCAGTGAAATGCCGCCGTCAGTCCGGCGGATCAGGCGGTGCGCGGTCCGGCTAGCAGTCCGGTTCGAGGAAGCCGATCAGCTGCTGCGAGTGTGAGGGGTGGCGGAGCTTGCGCAGCGCCTTGGCCTCGATCTGCCGGATGCGCTCGCGGGTGACGTCGAACTGCTTGCCGACCTCTTCCAGCGTGTGGTCGGTGCTCATCTCGATGCCGAAGCGCATGCGCAGCACCTTGGCCTCGCGCGGCGTGAGCTTGTCGAGCATGTTCCGGGTGGCGCCGCGCAGGCTGGCGTAGACCGCCGCCTTGTCGGGCGCGACGGTGGACTGGTCCACGATGAAGTCCCCCACATGCGCGTCCTCGTCGTCGCCGACCGGCGTCTCCATCGAGATCGGCTCCTTGGTGATCTTGAGGATCCGGCGGATTTTCTCCTCCGTCATCTCCATCTTCTCGGCGAGCTGCGCGGGATCGGGCTCCTTGCCGGTCTCCTGCTGGAACTGGCGCGAGATGCGGTTCATCTTGCTGACGGCCTCGATCATGTGCACCGGGATGCGGATCGTCCTGGCCTGGTCCGCGATCGAGCGCGTGATCGCCTGGCGGATCCACCACGTGGCGTAGGTCGAGAACTTGTAGCCGCGGCGGTATTCGAACTTGTCCACCGCCTTCATCAGGCCGATGTT
>JANNTZ010000001.1:0-7646 GCA_031394595.1 Acidobacteriota bacterium | reverse complement strand
CGCCATCGCCACGCGCATCTTCCAGCCGCCCGACAGCGCGCCGACGTCGCCATCGATCCGCTCGTCGTCGAACCCGAGCCCGTGCAGCACCTCGCGCGCCCGGCTCTCGAGCGCGTAGCCCCCCAGGTGGGTGTAGTCCTCCTGCACCTCGCCGAAGCGCGCCAGGATGGTGTCCAGATCGCCGGCCCGGGCCGGGTCGGCCAGGGCGTGCTGGAGCGACTCCAGTTCGTGATGCAGATCGCCGACCCGGCCGCTGCCGGCGATCGCCTCGTCCAGCACCGAGCGACCCGCCATCTCCTCCACGTCCTGGCGGAAGTAGCCGATGGTCAGCCGCTTCGGAACCGCCACCTCGCCGTCGTCCGGCGTCTCCTCGCCCACGATCATCCGGAAAACGGTGGTCTTGCCCGCGCCGTTCGGGCCGACGAGACCGACCTTTTCCCCGGGGTTGAGCTGGAAGTACGCTTCGACGAAGAGGATCTGCTTCCCGTACTGCTTGCCGATGCTGGAGAAGGAAATCATGAGCGGTCCGGGCGGACCTCTCGGGACCTGGCTACTTCTCGTCCCTGGTCAGCCCGTCGTCCCGGAGCGGCGGCTGGGGCCCGGGAACGATGCCGGCGATGTCGGGGTCTTCGCCGCCCGGGCCGTCGGGCTTCTGCCCTCTCTCTTCGGCACGCCGGGCACGGCGCTGCACCTTCGCAGCCTGGTTTTCCCGCTTCTGCATCTCGCGGAGGCGCTTGTTGACCGAGGGTCGTGTGTGTGCCACGGCGCTATTCTCTACACTCCGGGCACAATTGTAAACCCGCCCGGCCCGGCCGACTCAGGCTTCGCCCACGGCCACGCGTGCCAGGGAGAGATCGTCGCGCCGGATGCCGCCCGCGGCGGCGGCCACCAGGACGAAGACGGCCAGGACGACCGCTGTCTCGCCCAGGAGGTAGGTACAGACCGCCAGACGCCCCACTTCGCCCCCGAATGGCGCTCCGGTCACTAGTCTGAAGCCCCATCCGGCAGCGAATGCCGCGAGCCCGGCGAGGACGGAAGCCGCGGTCGCCTGACGGATGGAACTCGTGAACCGGCCGGAGTCGATGCGTCGCGCCCCCACCCCAAGGATCACGGCCGCCACGATCGACGCGGCGACGGCGCTCCAGGCGACTCCCGTGGCGCCGAACCGGGCCGCCAGGGCCAGGGCCAGGACCAGGTGCAGGAGAGAGGAGGACATCGCCGAGATCGCCTCGAGGCCGGCATACCCCATTCCCCGCAGGGCCAGTCGCAAGGGAGAGATCAGCAAAGTCAGCACCGCCGCCAGGGTCAGAAGCTGCGCTGTGGCGCCGGCCCCCGCCGAATCCAGCCGCCCCGTCCATGCTCTCAGAATCCCGGCCGAATCCAACATGACCAGAGTCGCCAGCGGGATGACCAGGAGCGCCACGTAGCGGGTCGAGCGCTGGATGAGTGACTGCAACCTCTCACCGAGGCTCTGGGCCTCGAGCCGGCTGGCCATCGGGGCGATGACCGGCAGCGGCACGGTCCCCACCGTGGTCAAGGCGGCCGCCAGGCGCGATCCCAGGTCGTAGGCGCCGGCCACGGCAAGCCCGGGTCCGGCAGCCAGCACCAGGCGGGGCGCGTGCCGGGCAAGAATCTCGGCTCCGCGGATCACCTGGACCTTGAGACCGAAGGAGAGCACCTCCCCCCAGTCCGACCGGCGGGCGCGGAACGGCCGCAAGCGCAGCTGCGGGCAGACACGGAAGGCCGCGCCACCTTCGAGCAGGGAGGTCAGGATCGAAGCGCCGAGCGCGTTCAGGGCCATGGCCCGCAGACCTCCCCCGGAGAGAAGGATCGTCGCGGTGCCGATCCCCTCCAGCACCGCCACGCCCGCGCCGATGCGACCGAGCAGGTCGAGTCTCTGCGCACCGGCCACCACGCCGCGAAAGACCGAGAGGACCAGCCGCAGGAGCACGGCGACCACCGCGCATCCAAGGACCATCGGGGCCACATCGGCAAACGGCGTGTTGCGGGAGATCGCTCCGTTGATCGACGGCAGGGCGAGGATCGACGCACCGGCCAGGACCGAAGTCGCGATCAGATGGAAGCCCATCCCCGCGGCGATCGTCCCGTTCAGCGCCGCGGCATCGTCGCGAGCGATCGCCTGGGCGGCGAACCGCGAGTAGATCGCGCCGATCCCGAGGTCGAACAGTCCGGCCATCTGGGCCGTGGACCAGCAGGCCGCCCACAGACCGAGACCCTCGAGACCGAACGCGGCGATGATGAGGGGAGTGATCGCCAGGCCGACGCTGGCCCGCGTGACCGACTCGATGCCCCCCCACATGGCGCCGCGGATGGCGTCGCGGCGATCCGCAGCCCCCCCCGAGGGGATCCTCTCCTCCATCGGCACCCGGGACATCGGCCCCCACACCTCCGCCTTGCCGCAGCGGCAGCAGGAGCCAATATTGGGCCCCGGCCAGGTCCGGGCAAGTCACAGATTCGGCAGGGATTGTCCGGATCGCCTTGGTCCTTTCCGGCCGGTCGGCGCCGGGGCTGCATCGGAGCGCGACATCGTGTCACTCGCATCCGCCAGGCGAATGATCGGCAAGGCGATGAAGCGGCACTTCCAGAGGCTGGTCTCGGACGCCTACGACCATCCGAACCGGAAGAGCCACCGGCGCATCCGGGAGGCCGCCCGGGTCCGGTACGGTGCGACGCCGGGGGGCGCCCTGCGGAGACGATGGTCGGAGCTGTTCATCGATTGCGTCTACCAGGCCCAGCTCGCACTTTTCCGTGAAGGGCACGATCTCGAGCTCGGCGCCGCGCCCATCGGCTTCGAGGACCTGAAGCTCCGATGCCGATCCTCCGATGCCAATTCGAGCGTCATTTACCTTTACGGGTTCAGCGACAATCTGACGTACTTCCCCCTATATCGCAGCTGCGTGCGTGCCGGATCCGTGGCGATTGACGTCGGCGCCAACCTGGGGATCCATTCGCTCGTTCTCTCCCGCTGCGTGGGAGCCTGGGGAACGGTCATCGCGTACGAACCCTCCCGCACGATCCACGACAGGCTCCTGCAGAACATCAGGGAGAACGGAGTCTCGAATATCGTCCCCAGGAACTTCGGCCTGTGGGAGAAACCTGGCCGCATCGGCTTCGATCCATGCCTCGCGGACTTCAATATCGGCAAGGGGACGATCCATGGCGGCGCCCCGCTGGAGGTCCCCGTGACAACGCTCGATGAACAGGCCGCTGGATTCGGCGGGCGCATCGACCTGATCAAAATCGATGTCGAGGGGGCCGAACTGTCGGTCCTCAAGGGGGCCAGGGGCGTCCTCGCGGAACACCGGCCGATCCTGATCATCGAATTCAACCCCGGGCGCTATTCCATCAGGGACGTGATCGATCAGGTCCCCTTCGATTGCCGTCTCTACGTCCTCCCGCACACCCTGCGCGAACCGTTCGCGCCGATTGGGGTTGCTGATTTCGACCGGCAGGTGGACGTCCTGATCGTCCCTTCCGATCGAGACTTCCGGATCGGTCCCGACCACGGGATATCATGCCGCCGATGAAGGTCCTGCTCTCGGGTTACCACAACCCTCGCTTCCCCACGATCACCGAGTACGTCGAAGAAGCGATCGAGGAGCTGGGCCACCGACTGGTCCGCTTCGACAATCGCCGCTATCTCGTTCCAGGACGCATCCGGCGCCGGATCCCGCTGCTCGAGCGCGCCGATCTCCGGCGGCTCAATGGCCGCCTGCTGCGCCTGGCTCGCGACAGCCGTCCCGACCTGTTCGTGGAGACCGGGGGCCATCGCATCCTTCCCGACACGGTCGAGAGCCTGCGCCGGGACGGAGTCACCACGGCGTTGTGGACCATCGACCCGCCCGCGGACTTCGAACCCGTGCTGCGCGCGGCGCGGCATTATGACCTCGTGGTCTGCGGTGGAACGGAGGCCGTCGACCTCCTGGAGCGCGGCGGTGTGCGCGGCGCGCGCTGGCTGCCGTTCGGTTGCGCTCCGCGGCACCACCACCCGGTCACCCTCGACGACAACGACCGCTCACGGTTCGGGACGCAGGTCGCCTTCGTGGGCTCGCACTACCCGAACCGCGCCGATGTATTGTCATCCCTCGCAGGGTTCGACCTCGCGGTCTGGGGTCCCGGCTGGGACCGCCTGCCCGGGGACCATCCACTGCGGCCGCGGGTCCGCGGCCAGCACCTCACCCCCCCGGAGTGGGCGAAGATCTACGCCGCGTCCGAGGTTGTGGTGATCGCCCACTTCCAGGATGGGCGCACGCCGTGCCGACAGGCCAGCCCGAAGGTCTACGAGACGCTGGCGTGCGGGGCCTTCGCCATGGTCGACAGCCAGCCCGACGTGTTCTCGCTGTTCGAGGATGGACGACACCTGGCGCGCTTCGAGGGTCCGGACGACCTCGCCGGCAAGGTGCGGTTCTACCTCGATCGTCCGGAAGACCGCGCCCGGATCGCCGCCACGGGTCGTGAAACTGTCATCTCGAAACACACGTACCGCGATCGTATCGCGACGCTGCTGGAGATGCTCGATCATCGTGCCGGACCTTCCCCGGGCGGCGCCTGATCGGATACCCTTTCCGGCCATCCATGGCCATCCCACCGGGAACCAGGCTCGGTCCCTACGAAGTCGAGGCCCCGCTCGGCGCAGGCGGAATGGGGGAGGTGTACCGCGCGCGCGACACCCGCCTCGACCGCAAAGTGGCGATCAAGGTCCTGCCCCAGGATGGCGCGGACCGGGCGGACCTGCGCGAGCGGTTCGATCGCGAAGCACGGGCGGTCTCCAACCTGAACCATCCCCACATCTGCGCCCTGTACGACGTTGGCCAGGAGGGAGACCGGGTCTACCTGGTCATGGAGTACCTGGAGGGTGAAACGCTCGCGGCCCGCCTGGATCGCGGGCCGCTGCCGATCGAGGAGTTGCTGCGCTTCTCGATCCAGATTGCCGACGCGCTCAACGCGGCGCACGGGCGCGGGTTCATTCACCGGGACCTGAAGCCGGGAAACGTCATGCTCACCCGGTCCGGGGCGAAGCTGCTCGACTTCGGCCTGGCCAAGAGTCTGGTGGCGGATCGGCCGGCCGACAAGCTGACCGTCGCGCCGACCGCCACGAGCCCCTTGACCGCGGAAGGGACGATCGTCGGCACCTTCCAGTACATGGCGCCGGAGCAGATCGAGGGGGCCCCGGCCGACGCCCGCACCGACATCTTCGCCTTCGGACTGCTGCTCTACGAGATGTCGACCGGCCGGCGCGCCTTCGAAGGGAAGACCCGCGCCGGTCTCATGGCTTCGATCCTCAAGGAGATGCCCCGGCCGATGGCGGAGGTCGCGCCGATGACTCCGCCGGCGCTCGAGCGGCTGGTGCGCATCTGCATGGCGAAGGAGCCGGCGGACCGCTGGCAGACCATGCACGACGTGGCGCTGCAGTTGCGCTTCATCGCCGAGGGCGGGTCGCAGGCCGGTGTCCCCGCGCCCGTAGCCGCCCGACGCCGCTTCGGGCTGCGACTCTGGCAGGGCGCGACCCTCGGTCTTCTCCTGGTGAGCGTGGCGCTTGGGGCCCTGCTGTGGCGCTTCCTCCCGGGCGCTCCGCGGGTGATCCGCGCCTTCATCGCGCCGCCCGAGAAGGCGGCCTTCCAGTTCGTCGGCACGGGCTTCGGGACACCGGCGGTCTCACCCGACGGGAGCCGGATCGCTTTTGTCGCCCGGCGTGACGACGGCACGACGATGCTCTACGTGCGGCCGCTCGATTCCATCAAGGCGCTGCCGCTCACCGGCACCGAGGGGGCGTCGTGCCCGTTCTGGTCGCCCGACGGCCGGATGCTTGGCTATTTCTCCTCCGGCAAGCTCCGGAAGATCGACGCGTCGGGCGGGCCGCCCCTGACCCTCGCCGATGCCGCATCGGGCCGTGGTGCGGCGTGGAGCCCGGACGGAGTCATTGTGTTCGCCCCGGACCAGACGGGGCCGCTGCTGCGGGTTTCGGCGGCCGGCGGTCCCAGCGTGCCGGCGACCCAGCTCGACGAGGCCCTTGGCGAGACCACCCACCGCTGGCCGCAGTTCCTTCCGGACGGACAACGGTTCCTCTATTTCTCCCGCGTCGTCCAGCGTGACGAGCACAACGGCATCCGCATCGGGTCGCTCGATGGGAAGGAGAAGCGGTTCCTGCTCAACACCGAGTCGAACGCCCTCTACTCCGGCGGGCATCTGCTCTACGGCCGCGAAGCGACTCTCATGGCCCAGCCGTTCGACTTGGGGAGCCTCGAATTCAAGGGCGATCCCTTCCCGGTCGCCGACGAGATCCAAGTGGACTTTTCCTTTTCACAGATGACGTTCAGCGCTTCGCAGGACGGCGTTCTGATCTACCAGACGGGTCAGTCGGGCGTCGGTTCGGAGCTCACCTGGTTCGACCGCTTCGGCAAGCCGGCCGGTGTTCTGGGAGACCGGGCGCCGTACTTCGTTGTCGAACTCTCGCCCGACGGCGGGCGCGCCGCCGTGAGCCTGATCGATCCGCGGGTCGGGGCCCCCGACCTCTGGATCTTCGATGTGGCGCGCGGCCTCAGGAGTCGGTTCACCTTCGACCCGAGCCCCGACGGCTGGCCAATCTGGACCGCGGATGGCAAACAAGTGATCTTCTCGTCGATCCGTAAGGGAAAGAACCGGTGGAACCTCTATCGCAAGTCGGTGGCGGGGACGGGCGAGGACGAGATACTCCTGGAGTCGGAGCGCGACAAGTTTCCCACTCAGTGCTCGCCCGACGGCCGATCGCTGCTGTTCGTCTCCCGGGGCGATCCGGTGACCAAGTCCGACCTCTGGGTCATGCCGCTGTCCGGAGGTGGAGAGCCAACCCCGGTCCTGCGAAGCCAGTTCTCAGAACAGGCCGGGATCCTGTCCCCCGACGGTCGGTTCATGGCCTACGAGTCGGACGAGTCCTCCAAGGTTGAAGTCTATGTCACCCCCTTCCCCACGCCCTCGCGCAAGTGGCAGATTTCCACGGCCGGTGGCGAGAAACCCCACTGGCGCCACGACGGGAAGGAGATCGTCTATCTCGCGCCGGATAACAAGCTGATGGCGGTGGACGTCAACCCTACCGGTACGGACTTCCAGGTCGGGGTGTCGAAAACACTTTTCGAGATCCAGCCGCAGCGTCCGGGCAATGTTTTCGCCATGTCCTCCGACGCGCGCCGCTTCCTGGTCAACACATCGATCGTGGACCAGAACTCCCAGCCGCTGACCCTCGTCGTCCCCTGGACCGCCGCCATCGACCGGAAGTAGCCCGCGCGGCCGCGGCGCCTGGTCATCGCAGTCTCACTCGACGGGGCACCCTGCATCCGACATGCCGATGGGGCTTCCAGGAGGAGGCTCGAGGGGCTGAAGGCCGGGGACCGGTTCGCGGTCACGCTTCAGGAAGCGCTCGATGTCGGAGACCAGAAGCGACCCGTGCGCCCGGTCGGCCTCGTCCAGCGGGCTCGTCTGAGCTGCGCGCTTGAGTTCCTGGCCGAGTCGATCCTGCAACCGGAGCGGGCGGCGCGCTTGGTGGAGCAGGCGGTCCTGGCGCCGGAACTTCCGGGACTCGGCACCGTCGTCGAGGCACTGGTGGAGGCAACGTTCGGCGGCCCGCCTGCGGACGCCTACGAAGCCGAGGT
>JANNTZ010000450.1:0-5278 GCA_031394595.1 Acidobacteriota bacterium | reverse complement strand
GCGGCCCAGGGCCAATAGCCCGCGAGCCGCGTCGGACAGCGACCGGGCGTGGGCCTCGCTGTCGGCCTTGCCGAACAGGTCGATCTGCACCGTCTCCCCCAGCCTCCCCTGGAACCCGAGCGACACCAGCGACGAGAATTGCGAAGCCGACGCCAGGGTGGTGGCGGTGTCGAGTCCGCGCATCGTGGCGTAGCCACCCGCCAGTTCGGCCAGGCTGCGGGTATCGAGTGCCCCCCAGACCTGCGCACCGGGTCGCACCTCGCGAAGCCGTTCCATGAGCCGCGCGTTGGCGTCGATCCCGGCTCCCGGGCGGCCGGCGTTGGCGCGGATCCGTTCGAGCACGGCGCGCGGTCCGACGGCGAGGCGGCCCCCGGCCAGCAGGGTCACGCTGAAGTCGGGGCCATCTCCCTGGGCCTCCCGGATCACGACGATCTCCCCGGGACCCAGCGCGGACCGCATCCTGGCCTCGTCGAAGCGCCCTTCGGTCACCGCCCCGTAAGCGACGCGGTTGTTCACCTCCGGGACGATGGCCAGTCCGACCCGTTCGAGCCCCGCGAAGGCCTCCAGACCGAAGCGCTGCTGGACCTCGTAAAGCGGCCCGCCTTCACGTCCCAGCGACTCGGCCTCCTCCATCCAGCGGATGTCGCTCTTCAGGCCGCGCAGGCCCCGGACCTCGACGACCAGGATGCCGACCGATTCCTTCGGGAGCCAGGCGATCGCCCCTTCGCGGATGATGTCGGCGCCGGTGCGGTCGCGCTGGCAGGCGGAGAACAGCGCCGTCGCGAGGACGGCAAGCGAGACGAAGGCCGGCCATGCACGGGCGGACGAGCGGGGAACGAATGGAGGCGGCCGGCAGGCGGAGCGCATGTGCAGGGTCACATCCCCATGATGTGGTAGCCGTTGTCCACGAACAGCACTTCGCCGGTCACGCCGCGCGCCAGGGACGAGCAGAGGAACAAGGCGGCGTCGCCGACTTCCGCCGGCTCGGTGTTGCGTGGCAGGGGCGATCGCTCGCGCACGATCTGCAGCATCTTCAGGAACCCGGGGACGCCGCGGGACGCCAGCGTGCTGATCGGCCCCGAGGAAATGCCGTTGACCCGGATCTCCTTCTTCCCGAGATCCTGGGCGAGGTAGCGGACGCTCGACTCGAGGGCCGCCTTGGCGACCCCCATGACGTTGTATCCGGGGATGACCCGATCCGACCCGAGGTAGGTCAGGGCGACGATCGAACCGCCCCCTTCCATGAGCGGCGCCGCCCGGCGCGCCAGGGCGACCAGCGAGTAGGCGCTGATGTCGAGCGCCGTGCGGAAGCCATCGCGGCTGGTTTTGAGGAACTCGTTCTCGAGGTCCTCCTTGGGGGCGAAGGCGACGCAGTGCACCAGGATGTCGAGCCGCCCGAACTCCTTCCCGACGGCGGCGAACAGGGCATCGATCTCCTCGTCGCGCGACACGTCGCACGGGTGGACGATCGATCCCTGGAGGCCGGCGGCCAGCGACCGGACGTTCTCCTCGAGCCGTTCCCCCTGGTAGTTGAAGGCCAGGCGGGCGCCCTCGCGATGCAGCGCCTCGGCGATCGACCAGGCGATGCTGCGCTTGTTCGCGACCCCGACGATGAGCCCCTTCTTCCCTTCCAGGAGCATTGCGCCCTCCCCTCCGTCCGCGAGAACGTTTCAGACGACCCCGGACACCGGCCCGCCGGTCGGCGGGCTGATCGGCGCCGGGAGGCGGGTCTCCACCGGGGCCGGCTGCATCGTCTGCGCCACCTCCAGCACCGCCCCCTCGAACACGTCGAGACCTTCCTCGAGCTGCTCGTCGGTGATCACCAGCGGCATCAGGGTCCGGATGACGTTGCCGTAGGTACCGGCGTGCAGGACGATGAGACCGCGTTCGTAGCACAACCGGGCAATCTTGCTCACCAGTTCCTTCGCCGGTTCCTTGGTCGTGCGGTCCTTGACGAACTCGACGGCGCGCATCGCGCCTGCCCCGCGCACGTTGCCGACGAAGGCGCATTTCTTCCACAGGTCCTCGAAGCGGTCGCGCACCCGGTGGCCGATGGTCGCCGCGCGCTCCGCCAGGTTCTGCGTCTCGAGAATCTCGATCGACGCCAGGGCGGCGGCACAGGCGACCGGGTTCCCGCCGAAGGTCCCGCCCAACGCCCCTTCCATCGGCCCGTCCATGATTTCGGCCCGGCCGGTCACCGCCGCCAGCGGCAGCCCGGCGGCGATCGACTTGGAGGTGACGATGATGTCCGGTTCCAGCCCCCAGTGCTCGCAGGCGAACATCTTCCCGCTGCGGCCGAAGCCGGTCTGCACCTCGTCGGCGATCACCAGGATGCCGTACTTGCGGCAGATGCTGCTCAGGATCGGGTAATACTCCTGAGGCGGCATGATGAAGCCCCCCTCCCCAAGGATCGGCTCGACGATGACTGCCGCGACCGTCGTCGGATCGACGTAACGCTTGAAGAAGTCCTCGGCAAAGGTGCCGCACTCGATGTTGCAGCCGGGGTACTTCTTGCCCCACGGGCAGCGATAACAGTAGGCGTACGGCATCCGGTGGATCTCGGAGGCGTAGGGGCCGAAGTGGTCCTTGTACGGGTGGACCTTGCTGGTGAGCGTCATGGCAAGCAAGGTGCGGCCGTGGAAGGCGTCCTCGAAGCAGATGATCCCGGGGCGCTTGGTGTAGTTGCGCGCCACCTTGACGGCGTTCTCGACCGCCTCGGCGCCGGTGTTGACCAGAAAGGTCTTCTTGGCGTGGCGGCCCGGCGTGATCCGGTTCATCGTCTCGGCGAGCCGCACGTACGGCTCGTTCATGGTGACGTGGAAGCAGGAGTGGATGAACTTCTCCGCCTGCTGCGTGATCGCCTTGACCACCTCGCGCGGGGCGTGGCCGGTGTTGAGCACGCCGATGCCGCCGGCGAAGTCGATGTAACGGTTGCCGTCCACGTCGTCGATCAGCGCCCCTTCGCCCTTGGCGATGAAGATCGGCGCCATGTTGTAGGGCCCCCGCGGCACAGCGGCCTGCCGCGCCTGCAGGAGTTCGAGCGACCGCGGTCCGGGGATGGAGGTCTTCTGCACGATCTGCTTCTTCATGGCTCAGACTCCCTTCCAGGAGTACGGGTACCAGTATGACTTGGCTTCGATCTTCCAGTCCATGTGGACGTGCTTCGGCTCGCGGAAGGCATCGAGCCCCTCGATCCCGAGTTCCCGGCCGATCCCCGATTTGCGCATCCCGCCGAACGGCGCGGCGTCGTTGTCGGTGAGCGGATCGTTGATCCAGAACGTCCCGGCATGGACATTTTCCATGGCATACATGGCGTACTCGAGGTTGTTGGTGTAGATGTTCGCCCCCAGACCGTACTCGGAGTCGTCCGCCAGCCGCACCGCCTCCTCGATCCCCTTGACCGGCATGATCGGCGCGATCGGCCCGAAGGTCTCGGACTTCATGATGTCCATCTTGTGGCTGACGTTGGTCAGCACGGTCGGCTCGAAGAAAAAGCCTTTCTTGAGGTGCGGCGGCCGGCGCCCGCCCGCCACCACCTTCGCCCCCTGCCCCACCGCCTCTTCGATCTTGCGCTCGATCTGCTTGCGATGGGCCTCGCGGATCAACGGCCCGCAGTCGATGTCCGGTCCGAGCGGGTTCCCCAGCCGCAGGCTCTTCGCCAGCTCCACGAACCTGGAGACGAACTTGTCGTAGACATTCTCGAAGACGTAAAAACGCTCGCCGGAGGTACAGACCTGCCCCATGTTCAGGAAGGCCGCCCAGACGGCGCCGCGGGCCGCGATGTCGAGGTCCACGTCGTCGCAGACGATGAACGGGTCGTTGCCGCCCAGTTCGAGGTTGAGCTTCTTGAGATGCGGCGCCGCCGCCAGGGCGATCGCCTTGCCGGTGGCGATGCTGCCGGTGAAGGCGACCAGTTGCGTCTCGGGGTGGACGATGAGCGGGTCGCCGACCTCGGTCCCGAAGCCGGTGACGATGTTGACCACCCCCTTGCCGAAGATCGCCAGGTCCTCGGCCAGCATCAGGGTGGACAACGACGTCTCGTTGGACGGTTTGATGACCACGGTGTTGCCGGCGGCCAGCGCCGGCGCCAGTTTCCAGGTCAATAAGAGAAGCGGGTAGTTCCAGGGGACGATGCAGACCACCACCCCGTACGGCTCCTTGCGCACGAAGTTGACCTGGTGCGGAGCGGTCGGCGACAGGACCTTCCCCCCCTGGTCGCGCGCCAGCTCGCCGTAGTAGTCGAAGCAGGCGGCGCACCATTCGATCTCGTCGAGGTTTTCGATCAGCGGCTTGCCACCCTCCATGCTGAGGGTGCGGGCGATCTCCTTGTGCCGGGCCCGCAGCCGGGCGGCGAACTGGTGCATGAGGCTGGCCCGCTCGAGACCGGGGACCTTCCGCCAGTGCTTGAAGGCCTCGGCCGCCGCTTCGACCGCCGCCGCCGCGTCCTTGGCGTCGCCCCGCGGCACCTCGTCGATGATCTCCTCGGTGGCCGGGTTGTCGATCTCGAACGACTTGCCCGAGTTGCCGGCGGTCAAACGACCGTCAATCCACATCTTCTGCATCGCGGGCTCCGGGATATCCTGGCTGCGCGGCGCGCATTATACGCCACGGCGCGCCGCATCGACCGACGCGCGAGGCGTTCGAGAGGCCACCCGAAACCGGTGATTTATGTGTGCAAGCTCTTCAGCGACTCGTCAATCCCCTCGACCAGTCGGTCGAGGTACTCCTCGGGAATATTGAGTGGCGGCTCGATCCGGACGACCCGCGGCCGGTTGAGGGCGTAGGCGACCAGGATGCGGCGTGTGTAGAGGGCGTCGGCCAGCGCCGCGCCGAGGTCCTCGTCGCGCATCTCCATCCCCAGCAGCAACCCCTTGCCGCGCACTTCGAGGATAGCCTGCGGGTATTTCTCCTGCAGCGTCTGCAACCGGGCGAGCAGCGCCGTGCCGAGGCGGGCGGAGCGTTCCGACAGCCGGTCGCGCACCGTGATCTCAATTGCCTTGGCGGCGGCGGTGGTTGCCAGCGGGTTGTTCCCGAAAGTGGAGGAGTGCCACATCGGGTTGCCGTGGAACGAGGCGTAGATCTCGTCGCGGGTGGTGAAGGCACCGCACGGGATGACGCCGCCCGACAGCGCCTTGGCGAGGCACATGATGTCGGGGACCACGTTCCAGTGGTTCAACCCGAACAGCGCCCCGGTCCTGCCGAGGCCGGTCTGCACCTCGTCGGCGATCAGCAGGACGTCGTGCTTGGAGCAGATCTCCCGGACCCGTGGGAAGTAATC
>JANNTZ010000421.1:0-11095 GCA_031394595.1 Acidobacteriota bacterium | reverse complement strand
CACACCGTCTCGTGTGGACCTTTGCCTTTGAACGCGCCAAGGAAATCGGGTTGTGGGAAGTGCTCGTGGACGCGCAGAGCGGGGTGGTCCTGGCCCTGAGGGATAGCATGTCGTACGCCAAGAGGCGGATCAAGGGTGGGGTGTATCCGCTGACGAATACTGGGAGCTGCCCGTCCGCTGACCGGTGCGGCACGATGATGGCGGACTATCCGATGCCATGGGCTGACTACGCTACCGCCGTTTGCGACGGCAGCCCCAACTCGTGCTCGAGGAATGCCGATTGCGGGCCCGGGGATGTGTGCAATTTCTTTTTCAGCAACAGCGGCGGGGTCTTCGATTCCTCCGCAAGAACAGCGGCTGCGCCGGGGGGCCGACGCAGGCCCCGACCCTGAGCGTGACGCCCGGATCCTACCAGGCCGGTCTCTCCTGGTCAGCGGTCCCCGGGGCGGTCAAGTACTGGGTATTTCGGACGGAGGGTCACGCGGGGTGCAACATGGGCATGGCTTTAATCGCGAAGCCGAGCACAACTTCGTACACCGATACAGAGGTGGCTGCAGGGAGGCAATACTGCTACTCAGTCATGGCCGCAGGTGGGAGCGGTTCTGAAAGCAGCCAGTGCTTCGGAGTGAACAGCGCTTGTCAGTGCGTCACGCCGAATCTGTGAAACTGCCGCCGCTCTGAGGCGCGCGGGCAAGCGCCCCCCCCTCCCTGTCTTGCAGCGCTGGCTGGTTGACAGCGGGGGGACCGTCGGCTATCCTTCCTTGGCCGGAACAAGACGCTTTTAATTCGGTCCTGAGAGACCGGAAAGGTGACGGATGACGGCGGCAGTCCAGACAGGCCGGAGGTCCCGAACCCGCGGTGACGCGGGATTTTTTATGCCCGGACGGCACCCGGCACACCGACCCGGTCTTGGCGCCGCAAGCCTCCGGGCAGGACAGGTGAGGGACTGATGCCGTCGATCGTGATGGACGCCGAGAAGATCGATCGGGCGCTGACCCGCATGGCCCACGAAATCCTCGAACGGCATCGGGACGTGCAGGACCTCGTCCTGGTCGGCATCCGGACGCGCGGCGTGCCTCTGGCGCAGCGGCTGCAGGCCAGGATCCGGCAGATCGAGGGGAAGGATCTGCCGCTGGGGATCCTCGACATCACGCTGTACCGCGACGACCTCACCACGATCGGGCCGCAGGCGATCCTCAAGGAGACCAAGATCCACTTCCCGATCGACGGCCGGAAAATCATCCTGGTGGATGACGTCCTGTTCACCGGGCGGACGATCCGCGCCGCTCTGGACGGGCTGATGGACTTCGGCCGGCCCCGGGAGATCCAACTGGCGGTCCTGGTCGACCGGGGCCACCGCGAGCTGCCGATTCGCGCCGATTACGTCGGCAAGAACGTCCCGACCGGCCTGGATGAAGAGGTCCAGGTCCTGCTCACGGAAGAGGACGGTCGCGACGAGGTGTTGCTGGCGAAGCGGGCTCCGAAGGCCGCAAAACCGACGGCCCGGAAGGGACCGTCCCGGGCGGCTTCCGGGACGGGTAGGTGAGACGGATGCTCGACACGGCGCGGACCGGGGATCGGAAGTCGCTGGCGCGGCGGCCGGCGGGCGCCGGCAAGGTGCCGCGTCGGGGGCCGGCGGCGTCGGCCCGTGAACGGGCCGTCGTGGTCGCGACGACGGAGTTCCCGGAGATCGAGGCCGCAAAGCCGGCCCCGATGAGCGCCCTCCAGCATCGCCACCTGCTCGGCATCCTGGGTCTGAGCGAGGCGGAGATCACCCTGATCCTCGACACCGCCCGGGCGTTCGCCGAGGTGTCGCTGCGTCCGATCAAGAAGGTCCCGACGCTGCGCGGCAAGACGGTGGTCAACTTCTTCATGGAGCCGTCGACCCGGACCCGGTCATCCTTCGAGGTCGCCGAAAAGCGCCTGTCCGCCGACACGCTGAACTTCTCCCCTTCGGCCTCCAGCGTGGTGAAGGGGGAGAGCCTCCTCGACACGGCCCGCAATCTCGAGGCGATGGCGCCCGACATGATCGTCATCCGGCACCAGTCCTCCGGGGCGCCTCATTTCCTGGCGCGTCACTGCAAGTCGAACATCATCAACGCCGGCGACGGATCGCACGAGCATCCGACGCAGGCGCTCCTCGATGCTTTCACCATCCGCGAGAAGAAGGGGCGGCTGAAGGGGCTGCGGGTCGCGATCATCGGCGACCTGATGCACAGCCGGGTCCTGCGTAGCAACCTGTTCCTGCTGCGCACCATGGGAGCGGAACTGATCGTCTGCGGCCCGCCGACCCTGGTGCCGCCGGAGATCGATAAAATCGGCACCCGGGTCACCTATCGCATCGACGAGGCGGTCGAAGGGGCCGACGTCATCATGATGCTGCGCATCCAGAGGGAGCGTCAGAAGGGGGGCGCATTCCCCTCGGCCCGCGAGTACTACAACCTGTTCGGCCTGACCACGGAGCGCGTGCGACGGGCGAAGCGGGACGTCATCATCATGCATCCCGGGCCGATGAATCGCGGCGTGGAGATCGACAGTGCCGTCGCCGACGGCCCGTTCTCGGTGATCCTCGAGCAGGTCACCAACGGCGTCGCGGTGCGCATGGCGGTTCTCTACCTGCTGGCGGGAGGGACGATTGGCGAGCTTGCTGGTTAGGGGCGGCCGGGTGGTGGATCCCGCCACCGGCACCGACGCGGTCATGGACCTGCTGGTGACCGACGGCCGGATCGCCGATCGCCGCCCGGTTGCACCCGGACAGAAGCGACTGGTGGCGCCGGGGGGAGCGCGCGTCGTGGACGCCACCGGGCGGATCGTCTGCCCGGGTTTCGTGGACATGCACGTGCACCTGCGCGAGCCGGGGCAGGAGCACAAGGAAACCATCGCCACCGGTACGGCGGCGGCCGCGGCGGGCGGGTTCACCTCCATCGCCTGCATGCCCAATACCGATCCCTGGAACGACGGGCTGTCGGTGACCGAGTACGTGATGAGCGAGGCCCGCCGGAGCGGCGTCGTCAACGTCTTCCCGATCGGCGCGGTCAGCAAGGCGGGACGCGGAGAAGAGCTGGCGGAGATCGGCGACATGGTGCGGGGCGGAGCGGTCGCGGTGTCGGACGACGGCCGCCCGGTGGCCAACGCTTCCCTGATGCGGCGGGTGCTGGAGTACACGCGTCTGTTCGGCATCCCGGTCATCGACCACTGCGAGAACCCGGATCTGAGCGCCGGTGGCGTGATGCACGAGGGATACGTGTCGACGATGCTCGGGCTGAAGGGGCTGCCGTCGGCGGCGGAGGAGATCGCCGTCGGGGCGGACCTGGCGCTGGCGGCACTGGCCGGCGGACGCCTGCATATCGCCCACATGAGCACCCGTGGCAGCCTGGAGCGGGTGCGGCGTGCAAAGCAGGAGGGCCTCGCGGTGACCTGCGAGGTGACGCCGCACCACCTGGTGCTGTGCGACACGGCGGTCATGGAGTCCGACTACGACCCAAACACCAAGATGAAGCCGCCGCTCCGCCCCGAGGCGGACCGGCTGGCGCTGATCGAAGGGCTGCGCGACGGCACCGTCGACGCCATCGCCTCGGACCATGCGCCGCACCACACCGACGAGAAGCTGCAGGAATTCGACGCGGCGCCGTTCGGCATCGTCGGTCTCGAAACGACCGTCCCGCTGGTGATGGACCGCCTGGTCCGCACCGGGATCATCGATCTGAAGCGGATGGTCGATCTGCTGGCGGTCGGCCCGGCGCGCATACTGGGCCTGAAGAAGGGGACGCTCGCCGTCGGCGCGGATGCCGACATCACCATCCTCGACCCGCAAGCCGAAGCGCAGGTGGACGTCGCCCGGTTCCGGTCGAAATCACGCAACTCGCCGTTTCACGGTTGGGCCCTGCGTGGCTGGCCGGTGATGACAATCGTCGGCGGCCGGGTGGTCCATGAACTGCAGACCCAGGCGGGCCACTAGGCGCGCGGCGCCGGCGGTCGCCGCGGCCATGTTGTTCGCCGCCGCGGCCTGCGGCCGATCCGGACCGTCCCTCGATCCTTCGCGACCCGATGTGCTCCTGATCGTCGTGGACACTCTGCGTGCCGATCACCTCGGTCTGTACGGATACGACCGCCCGACCTCGCCGCGTCTCGATGACCTGGGACGCCGGGGAGTGGTGTTCGATCGGGCCTGGTCGGCGGCGCCCTGGACCCTCCCCTCGGTGATGTCGATCCTGACGGGCCGCTACGCTTCCGCCCACCGGGTGGAAAACGACGGACTCAAGCTCGCCGCCGACGTCCCGACGATGGCCGAAGCCGTCGGCGCCGCCGGGTACGCCACCGGCGGCTTCGCCTCCCACATCTATGTGTCGCGGTTGTTCGGCTTCGACCGGGGATTCGGCACCTTCGAAGATTTCGGGCTGTCGCGGCCGGGCTACCGGCTCGAGACCGGTCTGGAGCCCGACGCGGCGCGGGTCACCGATGCCGCGCTCGCCTGGATCGAGGCGCAGAAGGATCGGCCGGCCTTCCTGTTCGCCCACTATTTTGACCCGCACTGGCCGTACGCCGCCCCCGGGGATGACCGCGACGCCTTCCCGAGCGCTTACGCGGGCCCGCTGCAGGCCGACTACGATTCGCTGTCGAAGTTCCAGGACCCCGGCGTGCCAATGCCCGAGGACTACCGGACCTTTCTCGTCAACCGCTACGATGGAGAGATCCGCTACACCGACCGGCAGATTGGCCGGCTGATCGATGGCCTGCGCGACGCCGGCCGTCTCGATCGGGCCTGGATCATCCTGACCGCCGACCACGGGGAGGAATTCCGGGAGCATGGATCGATCGGCCACGGGCGGCAGCTCTACGAGGAAGTGGTGCGCGTCCCGCTCCTGATCGTGCCGCCCGCTTCCAAGGGGGCTGCCCGGGTGAGCGATCCGGTTTCGACCATCGACATCCTGCCGACCGTCCTGGAACTCACCGGCGCCGGTGCGACTCCGGCCGGGCTGCGCGGCCGCAGCCTGCTGCCGGACGTGCGTGGCGGGAGCCCGGGCCCGATCCGGGACGCCGCGGGTGGGGAGCCCGGCGGCGTCCCGACGCAATACCCGGACAGGCTTCTGGTCAGCGAAACGATCCGGTTCAACTCCTACCGCAAGGCGGCGCGTCAGGGTCCGTGGAAGATCATCCAGTCCGTCGAGGCGCCACGCCCCGAGCTGTACGACTTGGCGGCCGATCCGGGTGAGCGCCACGACCTGGCCGCCGCCCACCCGGCCGACACGCGCCGGATGATCCGGGCGCTGTTCGACGAGGTGGACGTGATCTCCGGCGGCTGGAACCTCCGCTGGAGCAGCGATGGCCGGCCACGCCGGTTCCAGGGGCAGATCCGGACGAGCGGGGTGTTCCGCACCGTCGTGCCGCTGTTCGCGGGGGAGGGTTCGTACCAGGTGGCGGGAAACGCCCTGAACTTCAGCGACGAAGGGCAGCGATCGGGAGGAGGGATCTCGTTCACCACGGCCCCCCACGAGGCGACCGTCGACTTCTATCTCCTGGTGGATGGCCGGCCGAATCCAGCCGCCGTCGTTCTCGGCGGGAACCGCGCCCACCCGGGCAGCCTGCCGTTCACCCTGCCGGGCGAAACCGACGCGCCGGCGGCCTTTCTCTCTCCGGGATTCGCGGCGGGCAGGGACCTCGGGTTCTTCCTGTGGCGGGTGCGCCCGGCGGGGCCGGAACAGGAGGTCGTTCTGGACGACGAGATCCGCGACCGGCTAAGATCGCTCGGCTACATCAACTGAGAGACGGTGGAGAAACGCGTGACACGTTCGGCCGGAAGGGGTAGCGCCACCGGGGGCGCGGGTCGCTTCATGACCCGATTCGGTCTGATCCTGGCGGTGGCGCTGGCGATCGCGGCGCAGGTCCTGATCGCGCGCCACCACCTCCTCGGGTTCAACACCCTCGCGCCTGGTGCCGCCATCTTTGCCGCGGCGGCCGCGTGCGCCGTCGTTTCCTGGCGGCGACCGCGGGGTGCCGGGCGGGCGGGCGGGACCGCTCGCGACGGATCGGCTGGCCGTGACGGATCGGCCGCCCGCGACGGGGTGGCCGGCCATGAGGAGGACGATCCCGCCGGCATCGAAACGGGGCGTGTCCTCTCGCCCGGTGTCGAAGCGGTGCTGGTGGCGGTGATTGTCCTCGGGGCATTCTGGATGCGGGTGCATCGCGTCGATGTTCTTCCCCCGGGGCTCAACAATGACGAAGCGATCAATGCCATCGAAGTCCAGGAGATCAACGCAGGCAAGCCCTTCGCCAGTCTGACCGCCCGCGGGCTGAATCGCGAGACGATGTTCCATCAACTCGGCGCGTTCGCCTACCGCCATCCGTTCCTGCTGAATTTCCTGCGCGCCACGCCGGCGTTGTTCGATCTCCAGCCGGTGCTGCTGGACGAGGGGAGCGGTCTGGTGGACCTCATCCTGCCGCTGCGCAGCGTGTCGATCGGCGCCGGCCTGCTGACCATCGTCGCCCTCTACCTGTTCGCCCGTGACCGGTTCGGCTGGCTCACCGGCATGTTGGCGGCGGCCTTTCTCGCCGTCTCCCCGTGGCACCTGCTCTACAGTCGTGTCGGGCTGCGCGCCATCCTGGCGCCGCTGTTCGCCATCCTGACGGTCTGGCTCTTCCTGCGCGCCCGCGACAGCGGCCGGCTGCCGGATCACCTGGCGTGGGGGCTGACAATGGCGCTGGGGTTCTGGAGCTTCACCTCGTTCCGCGCCGTGCCGCTGGCCCTGCTGGTCTTCCTGGTGCTGCGTCGCCGGCTGGCCGGCGGGGCTGACGGCGGCCCCATGGTGGACCGCGGCATGGCGGCGGGCGCCGCGCTGGCGGCGGCCGGACTCCTGGTGCTGATGGTCCTGTCGCCGATCGGCCCGCTGGGGTTCCTGTCACGTGGTGCCTACGCGACCCTGATCACGCCGCACGCCAACTACCCGCTCAACCTCGTCGCGTCGCTGCTGCTGCCACACCTGTTCCTGGCCCGGTACGCTGTCATCCAGAGCGACGCCTTCATCAGCGACGGGGTCAGCACCGTGTTCGGTCTGGCGGGAGCGGCACCGGAAACCGTGGTGGTCGCCGCCCTCGGAGCCATCGGGATGCTGTACGCGGCCTGGCGGGCCCTGGCCCGGCGGGATTCGACGTCCCCCGCCGGACGTCGCCGGGACCTGGCGTGCACGGTGGTCCTGATCTGCCACCTGGTCACCATCCTGACCGTGGGGCTTGCCGGGCCGAGCCTGACGCGGATGCTGATCGGCGCGCCGTGGGTCGCCCTGTTCGCCGCGCTGGCGGCCGCCCGGTTGTTCGCGGTGGTGGCGGCGATTCGCCGCCCATTCACCGCCTGGGCGGGAGGGCTGGTCCTGGCGGCCGCCGTCGGGGCCTCCTGTGTCCAGGGATATGACCGGCTGTTCGTGAAAGCGGGGCGATCGGCGGAAGCCATGCAGCATTTCGGGCCGTCGCAGACCATCATGGGAATGTTCGTCCGATCGATCCAACCCGGGCCGCTGATTTACGTGCTCCACACCATGCGCGTGGATAGCCTGAAATACCTGATCGGGTCACGCTCCGACGTGAACCTGGTGCCCGATCCGTCGCGCATCGATCTGGACGCGATCATCGAGATGCCGCGCACCGCCATGCTCGTGGTGGAAAACGCCCGCCCGTTCGCGGAGGTCCTGCGCTACCTGATCATGCGCTACCCGCAGGGCGACATGACCCGGGTCGCCGACGCGCGCTTCGACCCGGACGCGGTGATCTTCTACACCTTCACCCTCTGGAAGGACGCGGCGGGCAAGCCGATCGCCCCGGCCCCGGAACCGGGTGGCGCCGCGGCACCGCCGGGCGGGTTCCCCCCGGCGCCCCCACGATGAACCGACTCCGGCCGCTTGCCGCGCTGTCGTTCGCTCTCCCGCTGGCGCTGCTCGCCATCCTCTTGGCCGCGCCGGAGACGGGCCGCGCCGCCGCACCGGGGGCGGGACGCGCCGCTGCGCGATCCGTTCCGGACGCCGCCGATGAGGAAAATATCCGGAGGTCGGTTGTGCGCCTGGTGAACTATGCGCAGCGCGGTGACTGGATGGCCCCCTGGGAAGTCACCCAGGTGGACGAACGATCGGGAAGCGGGTTCGTTGTCGACTCCGGCACCATCCTGACCAACGCCCACGTCGTCAGCGATTCGCGCCACCTCCTCGTCTTTCTCGACCGCGATCCGACGCCTTACCCGGCGACTGTCGTCCATGTGGCCCACGACTGCGACCTGGCGATGGTGCGACTGGCCGATCCGGCCGTGCTGGAGAAGGTCCCGACCCTGCCGATCGGTGGACTGCCGCGGCTTCGATCGGTCGTGGAGACGTTCGGCTACCCCGCGGGGGGAACGCAGCTCTCCGTCACCCGCGGCGTGGTGTCGCGCATCGACGACCAGGTCTACGTGCACTCGGGTGTCGACAGCCACCTCTCGGTCCAGACCGACGCCGCCATCAATCCCGGCAACAGCGGCGGACCGGTTGTCCAGGAAGGCCGCCTCGTCGGCGTGGCGTTCCAGGCGGCCGAGCGCCTCGAGAACGTCGGGTACATGATCCCGACCGAGATCGTCCGGCGGTTTCTGCGGGATGTCGAGGACGGCCGCTACGACGGCTACCCTGACCTCGGGATCCGGACCTCCGGTCTGGAGAACCCGGCGGCCCGCCGCAAAGCGGGGATGGCCGACAAGGAGAGCGGCGTGCGGGTGGACGCCATCGATCCGGAAACCAGCTCGGACGGCGTGTTGCGGGAGGGGGACATCCTGATCCAGGTCGATGGCCGGCCGGTGGCCAACGACGGCACGGTCGAGGACGGCGAGCTGCGGATCCCTTTCGGTCTCCTGGCGGACCGACGCCAGGCCGGGGAGGCTGTGAGGCTGCGTGTCCTCCGTGACGGGGCGCATCTCGACCTCTCGGTCACCCTCAAGGGCTATCGGCCGTATCGGCGCAATGCCAACGCCTACGATGTGCTGCCGCGCTACTACGTCTACGCCGGACTGGTTTTCATGCCGCTCGACATGGAGGTAGCCAGGACCTACGGCGAGGACTGGCTCGCCAAGGGCGACCGGCCGCTTCTCGACGCCCTGCTCAACCAACCTCTCCGGGAGCCGGGACTGCTCCTGCGCGAGCGAGTCGTCCTGCTCCGGGTGCTCAACGATCCGGTCAACGAGCACGTCGCCTGGAACCGCTACCAAGTGGTGGATCGCGTCAACGGCCGTGGCATCGATCGCCTGGAGGATGTCATCGCGGCGGTGGAATCGAACGACCAGCCGTTCCATGTATTCGAGCTGGCGCACCACCGGCGGCTCTGTGTCCTCGATCGCCAGACGGCCGAGGCCGCCAACTCCGAGATCCTCCAGCGCTACGGTGTCGCGAAGGACCGCCGGCTGTGAACCGCGGCATGGTGGTCTGGATCGGGCTGTTGGCCGCCCTGGCGACGGCCCCGGGCCCGGTGTCGGCGGCGGAAGAGAGTCCGCGCGACCCGTATGCCCGAAGCGTCGTGGCGATCACGGTCACCTCTCAAGGTTGGGACGAGGACCGGCCCTGGGCCAAGAGCCGCCCGGCGATGCGGCAGGCGTCGGGAGTGGTCGTCGAGGGGTCGTGGATCCTGACGACCGCGCAGGTCGTCGCCGACGCAAACTTCATCCAGGCCGACAAGTTCGGACGTTCCTCCCGCACCCACCCGCGCGTCCACTTCGTCGATCGCGAGGCGGATCTCGCCCTTCTCACGGTGGACGAGCCCGAGTTCTTCGCGGACCTCAAGCCGGTGCCTCTGGCGGCCCACACGCCGGTCGAGGGGACGCTGCGCACGGTTCGCTGGAGGGATCAGCAGCTGGAGTCGGCCGCTACCCGGATCAAGCGCATCCTGGTGGAGGCATCGTCCTACGGTCGGCTCGAGCACCCGTTCCTCTGGGTGCAGACCGACCTCGATGGCGGTGGCTGGGCCGAGCCGGTCTTCCTCGACGGCCGGCTCGTGGGCCTCACCGTGTCGCAGAACGAGCAGCGCGCCCGGGTGATCCCGGTGGAGATGCTGGCGCGCTTCCTCGAACGGGCCAGCCGGCCGGAGGCCTACCCAGCCTTCCCGATCCTCGGGGCGATGTGGCAGGTCAACACCGACCCGTCGGTGACCGCCTGGCTGGGCCAGCAGGGAGAACCACGCGGCATCCTGATCCGGCAGATCCCGTGGGGAAGTTCGGGCTGCGGTGTCCTGAAACCGTGGGACATCCTCCTGTCAATCGACGGACGGGCGATCGACGCCGAGGGATTCTTCGCCGATCCACGCCATGGGCAGCTCCGGTTCCCGGCAATCTACGTGCTCGGCCGGGTCGCCGGTGACGTCGTCCCGATCCAGGTGCTGCGGAAGGGGAAAGTGACCGATCTGATGCTGACGCTGCGGGCCTTTCCGGTCGAAAGCGACCTGGTGCCGGCGCGCGGCGGACCCGATCCGCCCGCGTACCTCGTCGCCGGCGGGCTGGTGTTCATCGATCTCGACGTGGATTACCTGCGGACCTGGGGCCGTGACTGGCCGTCGAAAGCGCCGCTCCAACTGCTCGGTCGGTACCACCTCGACCAGCTGGCGCAGACCCCGGGGCGGAGGCGAATCGTCCTCCTGAAGGCGGTTCTCCCTTCCGAGTACAGCATCGGCTACGAGGGGCTGGAGGACCAGCCGGTCGAGACCATCAACGGCCTGCCGATCGATTCGATCGCCGACGTGGATGAGGCGTTGCGCCGGCCGGAGGGCGGCTTTCACACGATCGTTCTGGCGCGCGATTCGGTCCGCCGCGAAATCGTCCTGGATGCCGCCGGTCTGGAGGCGGCCACGGCGCAAATCCTCGAGGACTACCGCATCCCGGCCGCAAAACGTCTCCCCGTGACGCCGCTGCCCGACCCACGCGTCGTCTGCCCGGGGGATTTCTGATCCGGACGGACCGGGGGGCGACCGGTCCGCCTTCTACTACCTGATCCGCCCGATCCGATCGGCGGCCCGACGGTGTACGGCCCGATCCGGGTTCCGGGGGCGATCATCCCAAGGTCATTCCGGCGGATCCGGGAACTGCTTCATGGGCGACTCCGGG
>JANNTZ010000379.1:0-1709 GCA_031394595.1 Acidobacteriota bacterium | reverse complement strand
CGTCGGAGGCCGAAAAGATCGAGCGCGGCAGGTATCTGAGTGTCGTCGCCGGTTGCATCGACTGTCATACGCCGGGGGCCCTCTACGGCGTCCCGGATTCGACCCGGCAGCTGTCTGGGAGCGAACTCGGCTGGGAAGGCCCGTGGGGAGTCACCTACCCGCGCAATCTGACGCCCGATCCCGAGACCGGACTGGGTATTGACCGCTGCGTAACGAATGCAATAGCATGAGGCCCTCCACAAGGAGGTGCCCATGCGGTTGCCGGGTTCGGCGAAGGTCTTGGAGTCGCGGCGGCGACGAACGCTGACGCTGGTGCAGCAGGGACTGTCGTTGAATGCCGCCGCGCGGCGGATCGGCTGCGCCGCCAGTTCGGTGATGCGCTGGGTGAACGCATTTCGCCGACACGGCGAGGCCGGACTGAAGGTGCGGCCGGCACCGGGACGACCCCGCCGGCTGACGGCGCGGCAGGAGGCGCGACTGCTGCGGGAGTTGCTGCGCGGACCGCTGGCCCACGGCTATGGCACCGACCTGTGGACCACGCAGCGGATCGCCGAGGTAATCGAGCGCAAGTTCGATGTGCGCTATCACCGGGATCATGTCGGACGACTCCTGGCGCGATGCGGCTGGAGTCCCCAGAAACCGGAGCGCCGCGCCCGAGAACGGGACGAGGCCGCCATCGAACGCTGGGAGCGCACCCGCTGGCCGCGGGTAAAAAGGGGGCTCTCCGGCTGGGGGCCCACCTCGTCTTCGTAGACGAATCGGGCTTCATGCTCACCCCCACCGTGGTGCGGACCTGGGCACCGCGGGGCCAGACGCCGTACCTGCGCCCCTCGCAGCGCCACGACCGCATCTCGGTGATCTCCGGGATCTCGGTCAGCCCGACGCGTCACCGACTGGGCCTGTACTACCAGTGGCACCACAACAACATCCGCGGCCTCGAAGCCGTCGCGTTCCTGCGCCATCTGCTCCGCCACCTGCGCGGGCCGGTGGTTCTGATCTGGGATCGGCTCGGCGTGCACCGGGGCCAGCCGGTCCAGCAGCTGTGCCGCCGGGTGCGGCGACTGCGCCTCGAGTTCCTGCCGGCCTACGCGCCGGAACTGAACCCCGACGAGGGCGTATGGCGCCTCACCAAGCAGCGTCTGGCCAACCGCTGCCCCGCGGATCGCTTCGATCTCGCGCTGAGCGTCATCGAGGAACTCGAGTCCTGCCGGCGTTCTCCAACACGCCTGCGGAGCTGCATCACCCACTCCGGCCTCCGCCTTTGAGGTGTCCATCTATTGCATTACTTAAGCAGCGGTCAATAAGAGGGTTCGCGACCAGATGCTTCTCAAGCGAGCAGCGCTGCGCGGCATCAATAGCCTGAAAGAACTTCTCGAAGACGGAACGCTATCTTCACCTAACCTACGACGAGCGACGCGGTCTTCTTCGGGCCATCGCCCAACAGGTCAGCGACTGGGACAAGTGCTACCTCTTCGCCGAATGCACGGACAAGACCACGTTCAGCGGAACTCCTCCGGCGACGCCCCCATTTGAAGAGGCGTTTACTCAGGTCGTCACCCGATTCCATTTCTACTTAAGCGATGTCAACGATGATGGCATGTTGGTCCAGGACCGCAATGACACAGTCGCCGGGCGATTGACCGAGCTAATGAGACGCTTTCACGGGCGTGGCACGCGCTACAAGAGCAGTATCCCGCGCCTGATCGAAA
>JANNTZ010000375.1:0-16625 GCA_031394595.1 Acidobacteriota bacterium | reverse complement strand
CCGGCCCGCCATGCACCCCCGCCCCCGCGGCTCATTTCGGGGGTTCGACCACTGGCGCATTGCGACTTCCGGGGTGAGCTGGGCCGGGATTGGGGCCTTGCGCGGGGCGGGTCTCTGAGGCACCGGCAGTTTCGGGTGGGGGGCGCCCCTGGGCTGAGACGCCGCGCCCTGCGGTTGACGGGTCGTCTGAGACCCCGAGCCGGGCCCCGCCGCGCGCTCCACAGCGCGGTGGGTGGGCGAGGGGCGAAGGGAGGGGAGGCGACGCGCAGCGACGCCGGACCCGTGCCCGGCAATCGCAGGGTCGGCGTCGCGGGTCCGGGGGGGGTAGCTTGGGGCCGGGCTGGTTTGACCGGTCGCGGAGGCGAACCTATACTTCGCGGCGGTGTGGGCGGCTCGGCGGGCACATTGGAGGGCGTGGACGCAGCTTTCGCGGCGATCCAGCGTATCCTCGTGGAGTGGCAGGGACTCGATCTCTCCCGCTACAAGCCGACCTATCTGCGGCGTCGCCTGCTGGTGCGGGTGAGGGCTTTAAGGCTGCCTGGCCTGGAAGGGTACGCCAGGCACCTGAAGCGGCACCCGGAGGAGTTCGCCCTTCTCCAGCGGGCCTTGTCGATCAGAGTCACCGGTTTTTTCAGGAACCCGGCCTGCTTCGAGTTCCTGGGGGAGCATGTGGTGCCCGATCTACTGAAGACCGCGGCGGACGAGGGACGGCGCGTCAGCGTCTGGAGCGCCGGCTGTGCCACCGGCGAGGAGGCCTGGTCGCTGGCGGCGCTGTTCGCGGCCGTGGCCCAGGCACGCCGCGTGGCCGCCCGCGTGGACATCCTCGGCACCGACTTCGATGAAGGCGCGCTGGAGAAGGCCCGCGCCGCCACCTACCCCACGACCGCGATTGCCGGCGTCCCGCCCGCCGCCGCCAACCAGTTCGAGACCCGGCCGGGCGGCAGTATCGGCCCGCGGGCCCGGCTGCGACGGATGGTGACTTTCCAGCGTGAAAACCTGCTTGAACCCGCGGCCCATGACCCCTTCGATCTGGTCGTCTGCCGCAACGTGCTGATCTACTTTGGCGTCGACCAGCAGGCCGCAATCCTGGATCGCTTCGCCGCGACGCTGCGTGCCGGCGGCTGCCTGATGCTCGGGCGTGTCGAACGTCTGTTCGGCCCGGCCCGGCCCCGGTTCGACCTGGTGAGCGCCCGCGACCGCATCTACCGGCGCCTCACCGCCGCCCCCCCTGCCGCCCTGGCCGGAGAACCCGCATGCGCCTGAAACTCTCCCTGGCGTTCCTCATCGTGACGTTCCTGTTCATCGTCACCCACCTGATGTTCGCCCCGCCGGGCATTTACAGCCTGTGGGACCTGGTCGGGATGGTGTCGGCCGAGGTCCTGATCGGTCTGATCGCGGCGATCATCCTGGCGCACTCGATCACCCTCAATCTCCGCCGCCTGGCGGCTGCGAGCACGGTGATCAGCAAGGGCGACCTCACCCGCAAGGTCGAGGTCCGGGGCAGCGACGAGGTCACCGACCTGGCACGATCGTTCAACGCCATGCTGCAGAGCCTGTACAGCGTGGTGACCGAGGTGCGATCGGTCAGCGACCGGATCTTCGAATCGGCGCAGGCGCTCTCCGCCACCTCCCAGGAGATGAACGCCACCACCGAGGAGATTTCCTCGACGATGCAGAACATCGCCAAGGGGACCGAGGGGACCGCCGACATGGTCAACAAAACCTCGGCGATCACGCGCGATCTCGCCGGTTCGATCGAGGGGATCTCCGAAAAGGCGCGCTTCGCCGCCAAGGCTTCCCGGGAGGCCGGCGAGCAGTCGCGGCAGGCCGGAGAGCAGATGGAGCATGTCCTCGTCAAGGTGGCGGAGCTGGTGGACCGCATCGACCGCACCCGCACCATCGTCGGCGGCTTCCGCGACCGGGCCCTGCGGATCAACGAATCGGTGGATTTCATCACCCACATTGCCCAGCAGACGCACCTCCTGGCGCTCAATGCCACCATCGAGGCGGCGCGCGCCGGCGAGCACGGCCGGGGCTTCTCGGTGGTCGCCGAAGAGATCCGCAAGCTGGCCGACTCGTCGCGCACCTTCGCCGACCAGATCTCGCGCCTCGCCAAGGAGATCAACGCCGAATCGACCGAGGTCATCGGCGCCATGACCGACAGCACCCGCGCCGCTCAGGAAGGACGCGAGGTGATCCTGAAGTCGAAATCGACCATCGACGCGATGGTCCATTCGGTGCTGGCGAGCGTCGAGCGCAACCAGGAGATCTCGGCCCTGACCGAGAGCCAGGCGAAGAGCGCCGACGGTCTGGTGCGTGCCATCGAGGAAATCTCCAAGATCGCCGAGGACAATGCCGCCGGGACCGAGGAGGCCTCCGCCGCCACCGAGGAGCAGACCGCCTCGATGCAGGAGATGTCGGCATCCGCCCAGGAACTGGCCAAGACCTCCGACACACTCAAGGACCTGATCGCGGTTTTCAAGGTGGCCTGAGGGATCGATGGACCATCCAATCCTGACCTTCGCGTCGCGTGACGAGTGGTACGGCGTGCGGGCCTTCGAAGTCCGCGAAGTCGCCGAACTGCGGGGCGTCCGCTCCGTCCCGCGCGCTCCCCTGCTGGTCGCCGGGGTCGCCGAGGTCCACGGACGCGTCGTGACCCTCATCGATCTCGATCGGCTGGTGCGCGACCCGGGGCCCGGATCCACCAGCGAAGGGGCCGGGCCCTGGTTTGGCGTGGTCCTCGCGCCGCCCTACGGTCACCTCGGTCTCCTGGTTCGATCGCGACTGGACGTCGCCAACGCTCCCGAGGCCACGGGGGTGGCATCGCAACGCGACGGCCTGGTGCTGACCCGACTTTCGGTCGGCGACCGATTACTCAACCTGATTGCCCTCCCGGCCCTGGTGGATCGTGTCGAGACGGCGATTCGCAGCGGCTTCCGGCCCGGCGGGGACGCCGGACCTGCGGAGGAGTAATGGGGATTCGCGTCCTGGTGGTGGACGACGCCACCTTCATGCGCTCGATGATCAAGGACATCCTGAACAATGCCAGCGGGCGCTACGAGGTCGTCGGCGAGGCGAGCAACGGGCGCGAGGCCATCGCCCGCTACCGCGAGCTCAACCCCCAGATCGTCACCATGGACATCGTCATGCCGCAGCTCGATGGCATCGAGGCGACCCGGGAGATCCTGAAGCTCGATCCATCCGCCAACGTCGTCATGTGCAGTGCCATGGGCCAGGAGGCGCTGGTCGTCGAGTCGATCTCGGCGGGCGCCAAGGACTTCATCGTCAAGCCCTTTACCTCCGAGCGGGTCCTCCAGGTCCTTGCCAAGATCCTCCCGGAGCGTGCCACGTCGACCTCCTGAGACGACGGTGGATACCCGGGAGTTTCTCGATCTCTTCGTCGCCGAGGCCCGCGAACACCTGGAAGGCTGCAGCGGCCTGCTGACGCGGGCCCGCACCGGCAGCCTGGACTCCGAATCGATCAACGACCTGTTCCGACACGCCCACTCGCTCAAGGGCATGGCCCTGTCTCTGGGATTGCGGCCGATCGCCGTGCTGGCCCACGCCCTCGAGGACATCCTCCACGACTGGCGCAAGGGCAGCATGCAGCCGTCGCCGAACCTTCTCGGAGTGATGGTGCAGGTGGCCGACCGCCTCGCCACGCAGGTGGACGCGGTGGCGGCGGGCGGCGATCCCCCTCTTGCCGGCGACCTGGTCGCCACGCTTCGCGCCGCCGCCGGTCCGGATCAGGCTGCCGGTCCCGCGACCGCCGAGGCGACGCCCCCCGCGAGCACCGAGGCGGAGCCTCCCGTGGCCGCCAAGGCGACGCCCCCCGCTGAATCCCCGGTGGCCGTCCCGGAGGCCACGCAGGCGAGCTCGAAGGATCCTTCCGACCCGGTCCTGGCACTCGAAATCATCCTGTCACGCGACACGCAACTGCCGGCGGCGCGGGCGCTGGTGGTCTTGAAAAGGCTGGCCGGGCACGGGCAGTTGCTGCACGTCGAGCCACCGGCGGAAGCGCTGTCGGCCGGCGGCTTCAGCGGCCGAATGGTCGTGACCCTGGCGACCCGGGTCGCCGCAGAGCGCCTGATGGGCATCGTGCAGAACCTCCCCGATGTCGCCATCTGCCGGCTCCTCCTGCCCGGCGAGAACGGCTCGGTGGACGACGACCGGCGCGCCGGCGACGAACGTCGCGCCGGCGTCGATCGACGCGACCTTGACGAGACCGGCGCCGCCGGGCCGGCCGGCCGTACCGATGCCATCCCGACGATTCGGGTCGCCACCGAACGGATGGATCGGCTGCTCGACGGCATCGGCGAGCTGATCCTGCAACGCGAACGCCTGCTGCGCGCCGTGGCCCCCGAACCCGGTTCCGCCTCCGCCGGGCTGCTCGAGATCCTCGGCCGCACCATCGGAGGTCTGCGCGACGACGTCATGAAGATGCGCCTGATCCCGTTCGCGGCGATCGTCCCACGCCTGCAGCGGACGGTGCGCGACCTGTCGACCCGGCTCGCCAAGCCGGTCGATCTCCGGTTCGAAGGGACCGAGGTCTCCCTCGACCGATCGATCCTCGAAGAGATGATCGACCCCCTGGAGCATGTCCTGCGCAACGCCATCGACCACGGGATCGAGGCGGCCGACGGACGCCGCGATCGCGGCAAACCGTCGATCGGCCGGATCACCATCGCCCTGGCGCGGCAGGAGGACCGGACCGCCCTCACCGTGTCCGACGACGGCCGGGGGATGGACCCGGCGGCGCTGCGGCGGGTCGCGGTCGAACGGCGCTTCATCACCCGCGAGGCGGCGACCCGGATGAGCGACGAGGAAGCGCTGATGCTGGTGACCCTGCCCGGCTTTTCCACCGCCGCCCGCACCACCGACATCTCCGGCCGCGGCGTCGGGATGGACATCGTCCGGATGCGGGTGCAGAAGATCGGCGGCCGCCTGACCATCCGGTCCGAGGTCGGCCGCGGCACGGCGCTGGAGATCGAGATTCCGCCCAGCCTGACAGTCACCCGGGCGTTCCTTTGCCGGGCGGCGGGCGACCTGTACGCCGTGCCGGTGTCCGCCGTGACGGCGACGCTGGACGTGGGGCGCGCCAGCATCGAGGCCAGCCAGGGGGAGCAGGTGACCCGCCGGCAGGACGACGAGATCGTCACCCTGCTGCCGCTGGCCACCACTCTCGGCGCCGTCGGCGGGGCTCTCCCCGACCCCTTCCCCGCCCTCATGTACCGGGTCGGGGCACGGGCCTATGCCCTGGCGGTGGATGAAATCCTCGGCGAGCAGGAGATCGTGGTGAAGCCGTTGCGTCACCCGCTCGAGTTGCTGCCCCAGTATGCCGGCGCCGCGGTGCTCGATGACGGCCGGATCGCCTTGATCCTCGACCCGGTTAACCTGACCCGAACCGCGAGGCCCGCATGACCGACCGGACGACGAAGGGTTCCCCCGATTTCGACCATCTTCTCGCCATCAGCGAAGCGGGATCGCGCGGCGCCGCGACCGCACTGTCGCAGCTCCTCGGCCGGCCGGTCGACCTGGAGAGCCCTTGGGCCCGTCGGATCCCCCTCGACCAGGTGGCCGAGATCGCCGGCGGCGCCGCCCGTCCGGTCTGCGTGCTGTCGCTGAAGGTTCTCGGCGAATTGCGCGGCGATTTTCTCCTGCTGTTCGCGCAGGAGGAGGTCCCACGCCTGCTCGCCCTTCTCCCCCACGGCGGCTTCCGGGACGACGGGGCCGGGCCGGTGACCATTGACCGGGACAGTCTCGAGGAATCGGCCCTGCGCGAGATCGGCAACATCCTGGCCGCCGCCTATCTCAACGCCGTCAGCCACCTGCTGGGCTTCACCCTGCTCCCCTCGACACCGGAGATGGCCCTCGATATGGCGGGGGCGATCACCGACTTCGTCCTGGTCGACAACGCGGCCCGCGGCAGCGACGCGCTGGTGCTGGCCGGCGAAGTGCGCGAGCCGCGCAGCGGCGTCCGCGGGTCGATCCTCTTCGTTCCCGACCCGGAGAGCCTGCCCGACGCCGCCGGCTCCCCGCTTTCATGATCGGCGCGCGCCGCCTGCCGGTGGGCGACCTGATCGTCGGCCGGGCCCCCGCGCAGCTGTCCATCCACGGTCTGGGGTCCTGCGTGGCGCTCTTCGTCCACGATGCCACCAGCGGGATTGGCGGATTGGCGCACGTGCTCCTTCCCGCTCCGACCACGACCGGCGGGATCGTCGCCGCCCCGGGGCGTTACGCCACGACGGCGGTCGCCGGGCTCGTGGAAGGGGCCATCCGCCTCGGAGCCGGGGCCGCGCGACTGCGCGCCCGGCTGGCCGGCGGGGCCCGGATGTTCGACTGTGACCAGGCTTCGAATCGGGAGACTGTCGGGGACCGCAATGTCGCGGCGATCCTGCACGCCCTCGGCGTGGCGGGCATCGCGGTGACGGCGATCGACGTCGGCGGTCACCGAGGGCGTTCGGTGGTCGCCGATTTGGCGGACGGCACGCTGACGATCAGGATGCTCGGAGGAGTGACCCGGACGATCTGATCAGAGGTGGCGGTCCACCAGCTTCACCAGGGCATCGCGGCCTGCGGAGCCAACGGTCTGCTCCACCACCCGCCCTTCCTTGAACAACAGCAGGGTCGGGATGCTCTGGATGCCGTACTTCGTGGCGAGGCTGGACTGCTCGTCCACGTTGACCTTGCCGATCCGCACTCTCCCGGCGTACTCCTCGGCCAGCTTCTCGAGCACCGGGGCCACCATCCGGCAGGGTCCACACCATTCGGCCCAGAAATCGACCAGGATCGGCGATCCGAGCTTCTTGATTTCGTCTTCGAAGGTCTCTTGGGTCAGGGTTACGATGTTCGCGCTCATCAGGTCTCCGCCTACCAGCCGCGTGCGCCGGTCGCATTTTATATCATAGTCACGGGCCGCCTTCCAGAAAGGGCCTCCCGGGAGATGGGATGCACGACACTGCTTCCAGGATTCGCCGCGCCACCCAGCGTCGCTGGGGCCAGAATTTCCTGGTCAACCGCGGGGCAGCCGACCGCATCCTCGCCGCCTTTGCCCCGGGCCCCGACGACCGGGTGCTGGAGATCGGGCCTGGTTCGGGTGCCCTGACGCGCGGCCTCGCCGGTAGCGTCCAGCGTGTCGTGGCCGTCGAAATCGATCCGACGCTCGCCGAAGCCCTCGGCCGTCAGCTGGCGCCGCAGGTCGAGACCGGGATCCTGAGCATCCTGGCGGCGGATGTCCTGGAGATCGATCTGCAGGCCCTCCTCCAGCAGCTCGCGGGGGAGCACCCCGGCGCGGTGCGGGTCCTCGCCAACCTCCCGTATAACATCGCCACCGCGGTGATCCTGCGGTTGCTCGAGTGCCGGTTGCACGTCCAGGACATGGTGGTGACGGTGCAACGCGAAGTGGCCGACCGGATCGTGTCGCCCCCCGGTCGCAAGACCTACGGGGCGCTGTCGGTCCTCTGCCAGACCCGGGCGCGCGTGGAGACCATCCTGCGGCTCGGTCCCGGGTCGTTCCGCCCGGTCCCGAAGGTCGAGTCCGCCGTGATCCGGCTCACCATCCTGCCCTCCCCGCCCGGCGAGGACTTCGCGTCGCTCTCTTTGCTGCTCCGCGCCGCGTTCCGCCACCGCCGCAAAACGCTCCTGAACAACCTGGCGGATCTCCCGGTCGCCCCGAGCGGTGGCGCCGCCGAACTGCTGCGACGGGCCGGCATCGATCCCCGGACGCGGGCGGAGGAGATCCCGCCGCAGGGGTTCGTCGATCTCCTCGGGTTCTGCGGCCCGATCAGGTCTCGATGATCGCCGCGATGATGATCGGCCGGCGGTCGAGGCTTTTGCGGAAGAAACGCTTCAGGTCCCTCTGGATCAGCGCCTTGATCACCCCGCGGTCGGACCGCTCCTCCGGCGTGGCGGCCTCGACGGTCCGGCGCACGACTCCGGCCGCGTCCCGCAGCAGGTCGCCACTCGCCCCCTCGAAGACGAAACCACGGCTGACGATTTCCGCTTCGGCCTCCATGGCCCCGGTGTGCCGGTCGATCGCCACGACTGCCAGGACGATCCCGCCCTCGGAGATGTGACGACGGTCGCGGACGACGATCTCGTCCACCTCCTCCAGGGTGCCGTCGATGAACACCCGCCCGATCGGCACCCGGCCGGAGATCCGCGCCGATTGGGCATCCATCTCGATGACATCGCCGCTCTCGGCGAGCAGGATCCGATCCTTCGGGAGACCGACCTGACCTGCCAGGCGGGCGTGGTTGTGGAGCTGCCGGATCTCGCCGTGGATCGGCACGAAATAGCGTGGCCGCGCCAGGGTCAGCATGATTTTCAGTTCTTCCTGGCTGGCGTGTCCGGAGACATGGTAGGGAGCCCGGCCACCGGCGATCACCTCGGCGCCCCGCCGGTACAGGTGGTTGATCAGCCGGCTGATCATCTTCTCGTTTCCCGGGATGGCGCGGGCCGACAGCACCACGATGTCTCCCGGCTCGAGATGGATGTCGCGATGATCGTCCAGCGCGATGCGGGACAGGGCCGACATCGGCTCGCCCTGGCTGCCGGCGGCGATCACGACGATCTTCCCGGGGGCCAGCTTTCGCGCCTCCGAGGCATCCACCAGGATCCCCGGTGGCGACTTGAGATAGCCGAGATCGCGGGCCACGTCGCAGGTCGCGGTCAGGCTCGATCCGACCAGGACCACCTTGCGACCGTGGGTCGCAGCGAGCCGGACCACCTGTTCGATCCGGTGCACGTTGCTGGAGAAGGTGCTGACCAGGATCCGGCCACGGGCCCGCCAGAACACGCCATCCAGTGCCTCGCCCACCAGGCTCTCCGAGGGGGTCATCCCGGGCACTTCGGCGTTGGTGCTGTCGGACAACAGCGCCAGCACTCCCTCGTCGCCGTAGTACGAGAAGGCGTGGAAGTCGAACGTCCGGGCATCCTGTGGGGTCTGGTCCATCTTGAAATCGCCGGTATGCAGCACGGTCCCGACCGGCGTGCGGATCGCCAGCGACAGCGCCCCGGGGATGCTGTGGGTCACCTGCAGGAACTCGACCGAAAAGGGTCCGAGTGCCGCCTCGTCACCCGGCCGGATCGGCTTCAGGTGACGGTCGTAGGGCAGGCCGTGCTCGCGGAGTTTCCGGGTCGCGAGACCGAGGGTGAAGTCGGTGCCGTAGATCGGCGCCCGGACCTTCTCGAACAGGTAGGGCAGCGCCCCGATGTGGTCCTCGTGGCCGTGGGTCAGGAGGATGCCGTGCACCCCGCGCGCCTGTTCGAAGATCCAGGTCATGTCGGGGATGACGTAGTTGACCCCGAAGATCTGCTCCTCGGGGAACATCACCCCGGCGTAGATCACCAGGAGATCGGCGCCATGCCTCAGGACCATGCAGTTGAGGCCGAATTCGCCAAGTCCACCCAGCGCGACGATCTCCAGGGGCTGGCCTGAACGGCCGGGGTCGGTCGGCGGGCGCGACATAGGTTGCAATTATAGCCACGGTGGACCGCTGCTTGTTTGATAGAATCTCTGCCTATGCGCGCCCGGAGAAAGCCGGTTTCCCCGCAGCGCGAGGCCGCCGCCGTGCGCGGTTTCTGGGCTGAGGCTCTGGCCGTCCTGATCATGGCCTCGGCCGTCCTCTTTGTCCTCAGCCTGTCCTCCTACAGGGCCACCGACCCGGTGCCCTGGCCGGTCGGGTCCGGCGGTCCGGAGCCGGTGCGGAACATCGTCGGGCCCACCGGGGCGTTGCTGGCCGAACTCCTGCACCAGATCCTCGGCTGGTCGGCCTGGATCGCTCCGTTCCTGATTGCCTTTCTCGGCTGGGAAATCTTCTGGAAGCGAAGCGGCCGGCTGGTCTCGCGTCTGGCGGGGACCGTCCTGCTGGCGCTGGCCGCCGCCGGATCGCTCTACCTCGTCTTTGACGCCGGCCAGCCGGCGGCCGCGCCGCATGCCGGCGGCTGGTTCGGGCAGATCTTCGGCCGACTCATCGCCCGCCCGCTGAACCGCTGGGGGGCGCTGGTCGTCTGCCTCTCCCTCGTCGGCCTGGCACTGATGGTGGTGACCCGGACCTCGCTGGTCACCGCCTCGCGGGCGGCGGCGGCTCGACTGGCGGCCGCGACCCGGGCCCTCTGGCTCGCCTGGGTGCGTCGCCGCGAGGCCCGCCGCAAGGAACGGATCCGCCTCGAGATGGCCCGCCGGCAGCGCTCCCGCGCCTCGACCGCCAGGACGGCGGAACCCGATGACGCGGCGGTCGCCGAACCGCACGCCGCCGCATCCATCCCGATGATCCCCGAGGACGAAGGATCCTCGCCCGCCGCGGCTGCGGCTGCCGCCCGGGCGGCGGCCCGCGCCGCCAGCGGCCGGGCCCGATCCGGGAAACCGGCTGCCCAGCCCCAGTTCGACTTCGGGGAGACACCGACCGCCTACACCGCGCCGCCGCTGTCGCTCCTCAGCCCCTCCCAGGAGGACATCCAGATCGACGAGAAGGAGCTGGTCGAGAAGGCGCGGCTGATCACCGAGAAGTGCCGCGAGTTCGGGGTCACCGGGCAGGTGATCGCCATCCAACCCGGCCCGGTGGTCACGGTGTTCGAGTTCAAGCCGGACGCCGGGGTCAAGTACAGCCGCATCGTCACCCTCGCCGACGACCTGTGCCTGGCGATCGAGGCCGAGTCGATCCGGATCGACCGGATCGCCGGGAAGTCGACCGTCGGGATCGAGGTCCCGAACCGCAAGCGCGAGGTGATTTCCCTCCGGGAGCTGCTGTCGAGCGATCGCTTCCAGAAGACGACGGCCCCGCTCACCCTCGCCCTGGGCAAGGAACTCAACGGCGAGCCGTACTACGCCGACCTCGCCCGGATGCCGCACCTGCTGGTCGCCGGATCGACCGGATCGGGGAAAAGCGTCTGTCTGAACTCGATCATCACGTCGATCCTCTACAAGGCGAGTCCCGACGAGGTGAAGTTCATCATGATCGATCCGAAACGCCTGGAACTCGGGGTGTACGAGAACATCCCCCACCTCCTGACGCCCCTGGTCACGGAGACCAAGAAGGCGAGCAACGCCCTGCGCTGGGCGACCATGGAGATGGAGCGGCGCTACAAACAGCTGGCGGAGGCCGGGGTCCGGAGCATCGACCAGTACAACCTGGTCGTCGGTCGCGAGCGGGCGGCGGGCGGCGCGGTCCAGGCGCGCGGCGGTTCCGGAGCCGGGCCTGCCACCGGGTCGGCCCCATCGTCCGGTTCGGCCGCCGTGTCCGGTTCGGCGGCCGGCGACGGGTCCGTTGGGGCCGACGCAGTCTCAAGGGGCGCCCGGATCCGATCGGCCGGCGGCGAAATACCGGCCCCCCTGCCCTACATCGTCATCCTCGTGGACGAGCTCGCCGACCTGATGATGACCACCGGTCCGGAAGTCGAAGAAGCGATCACCAGGCTGGCGCAGATGGCGCGGGCGGTCGGCATCCACCTGATCCTCTCCACCCAGCGCCCGTCGGTGGACATCATCACCGGGGTGATCAAGGCGAACTTCCCCTGCCGCATCGCCATGCGCGTCTCCACGAAGGTCGACTCGCGGACCATCCTCGACAGCAACGGCGCCGAGCAGCTCCTCGGACACGGCGACATGCTGTTCATTCCGCCCGGTTCGGCGCGTCTGGTGAGGCTGCACGGCCCCTTGGTCACCGAAGTCGAGGCGACCCGCATCGTCGCCTTCCTGAAGAAACAGGCGCGCCCGCAGTACGACGAAACGGTCACCCGCGAAGAACCGCAGGGCGGACCGGGCGGCACCGCCCAGGACGGCGAGGTCGACCCCAACTACGACCAGGCGGTGCGCCTGGCGGTGCAGATGGGGCAGATTTCCGTCTCCCACATCCAGCGCCGGCTGAAGCTGGGGTACGCCCGCGCCGCTCGTCTGGTGGACATGATGGAGCAGAACGGCATCGTCAGCCCGGCCGATGGCAGCAAACCGCGCGAGGTCTTGGTGGAGCCGGATTTCCTCGAGCGGCTGAATCAGATGCGCGAAGAGCAACCCTGATGCAACGCCCCGCGTGGCTGCCGCGCCTCTCGGAACGGGCGCAGGTCGGGATCGTCCTCCTCCTGGCCCTGCTCCTCCGTCTCCTCTATGTCCTGCAGGTCCACGGGACCTCGCTGGTCTTCCCCGAGGAACTGGACCCCGCTCTCTACTACGACTGGGCCAGGAAGATCAGCGGCGGCGATTTCCTGGGACGGGCACCGTTTGTCCAGAGCCCGCTCTACGCCTATCTCCTTGGGATATTCATGATGGTCTTCGGAACCGGCGTCGGGCGGATCCTGGTGGCGCAATCGATCCTCGGCTGCGGCACCGTCCTTCTGACCTATCTCGCCGGCCGCCGGTTGTTCGATCACTGGCGTGGCATCCTGGCGGCGCTGATGGTGGCGCTGTACGGTCCGTTCATCTTCTACGAAGGAATGGTCATGAAGACCTTCCTCTCCCCTTTCCTGACCATTCTGCTGATCGTGCTCCTCGATCGGGCCCGGATGGCGGCCCTGCCCGGGGACGCCACTGCCGGGCGGGTCACACGCGCCTTCGCGGTCGCCGGGGTGGTCTACGGTCTGACCACCCTCGACCGTGACAATTTCATCGTGCTGGCGCCGATCATGGCGGTCCTCGCGCTGGTCCTCGGTGGGGGCCGGCGGCGGCACGGGCTGCGCGCCGCCGGGGCGTTCATTCTCGGGGCGGTCCTGATGGTGGCACCGGTGACCATCCGCAACTGGGCCATGTCGGGCGAGTTCGTCCTGCTGACGACCGGTGGCGGCGAGGTTTTCTTCATCGGCAACAATGCCGACGCCAACGGGCTCTACGTCCCGCCCCCGTTTGTGCGCCCCGACCCGAAACTCGAACACGCCGATTTCATCGCCCGGGCTTCCGAGATCGCCGGCCGGCAATTGTCGCCGATGGAATCGTCCTGGTTCTGGTTCCGGGAGGGGGCCCGGTTCATCGTCTCCGAGCCGATGTCCTGGCTGCGGCTGATCGGCCTGAAGTTCCTGCACTTCTGGAACTACTTCGAGCTTCCCGACAATCTGAACTACGAGATCATGCAGCGTTTCTCGCCGTTGCTCGACGCGCTCAATGCCGGTTTCCCGCCCTCCTCCTGGCCCACCCTGCGTCTGCCGACCGGCGACGGTCGGCGGGTGGCGGTGCGTCTGCACCTCTGGGCCACCTTCGGGACGCTGGCGCCCTTGGGGCTGGCCGGCATCCTTCTCGCCCGCGGCGATCGGCGCCGCCTGCTGCCGCTCCACGTGCTGCTGTTCGGCTACATGGCAACCGTCATGCTGTTTTTCAACTTCTCGCGCTTCCGGGTCCCGATCGTGCCGATCCTGGCGCTGTTCGCCGCCGGCGCCCTGGTGGCGATCGGACGCCGGGCGGCGATCGCCGGTGGCGTCATCCTCGCCTTCCTCAGGCGGGCCGGCGACCTGCCGGACCGCCTGCGCACCCTCATCCCCGGCCGGCGCGGCGCCGCGGCCACGGCGGTCCTGCTGGCCGCCGGCGTGGCGGTCAACGCCGAGCTGCCGCGCGGGGTCATTCCCGCCATCGAGGAAGCGCTGATCGTCGGCAACGCCCACTATGGCGACCACCACTGGGACCCGGCCCTGCAGAGCTACATGCGAGGTCTGCTGCTGCTCGGGGAGGGGCCGCCGGGTCCCGAAGGAGACCGCCTCCTGCAGGCGAGGTTCGGACCGGAGGCGACCCGCGAGGCGATCCTGAACGAGCTCGAGGTCGAAGCGGTGGCCCGCGGCGATCAGTTCAAGGGGATGCACATCGGCATGCACCACGGGCTCGGTATCGCCATGGTGCAGAAAGCTTCCGAGCTGCTGAACCGAGGGGAACGGGCCCAGGCGTTCCGCATTCTCGACGAGTCGATCGTCCAGTTCCAGGAGGCGCTGCGCCTCGCGCCCGCCTACATGCTGTCAATCAGGAAACTGGCGCTCGCCTATTCCTTGAAGGGAGACCCGGCGCGGGCCGAGGAATGGCTGCGGCGCGGCGTCGAGTACTGGCCCGAGGACCTGCAGGCCCGCCTGGAACTGTCGGAGATGCTCTACAACAACCGCCAGTTCCCCGAGGCGCTCCTGCAACTCGACGAAGGCCTGGCGCTCAACCCGGAAATCGAACCGCGCCAGAAGGCGCGGCTCTTCTTCCACCGCGGGATCATCCTGTTCCGCGGTCTCGATGAGCCCGGTCGCGCCCTCGACAGCCTCGAACGGTCGATTGCCGCCGATCCCACCATCCCGCAGGCCCCGGACATCCACGCGGCCATCCAGGACCTGCGCGGTCGCGGCTTCCTGCCGGTTCCGGACCCCGGGCGTCCCGCTCCCGGCCCTTGATCCCGCCGCGTCAGCCAGGCTGCTTACGCAGCGCGCGCAATGCGAGCCGCGCCGCCTTCTGTTCGCCTTCCTTCTTGGTCCCGCCACGGGCCCGGGCGATCTCCTCACCCTCGACCAACAGGCCAATCTGGAATACCGGATTGTGGGCCGGCCCGTCGGTCGCCAGGACCTGGTAGCGTGGCGTCGCGCGCCCCTTCGCCTGCAGCCACTCCTGCAACGCCGTCTTGTGGTCCTTCCCTTCCACGTCCTCCCGGTTGAGGCCGTCGATCTGCGCCCCGAACAGCCGACCCACCAGGGCCCGCGCCGCCTCGTCCCCGCCGTCGAGCAGCACGGCGGCGATCACCGCCTCGAGCGCGTCGGCCAGGATCGAATCCCGCGCGCGGGCTGCTTCGTGGGCAGCCGTCCGGCCGAGACGCAGGTAGCGTCCCAGTCCGAGCGTCCGGGCTGCGGCCGCCAGGTTCGGGCGGCTGACGAGAAATGCCTTGAGCTTCGAGAGTCCTCCCTCGTCCAGCGTCGGGAACCGGTGCAGAAGGGTCTGGGCCACCAGGAACCCCAGCGTGGCATCCCCCAGGAACTCCAGCGCCTCGTTGTCGGCGGTGCCGCTCTCGTGGCCGTGCGAGGAATGGGTCAGGGCGCGCAGCAGGTAATCCCGATCGCGGAAAACGTGACCGATCCGCTCTTCGATCTTTGTCAGATCGCGCGGGGCACCGCCGGCGGCGGCAGTCTTGGTTTTGCTGGAAGGCGATCCGCGGGTCAAGGGGAAGGAATCGCTCAGGGTTCGGTGGGCGGCGCCCCGGGGTCCGGGGTCGCGGCCGGGGAGGTTGCCGCCCCAGGGGGCGTTACCGCTTCCGGGGACGGAGGCTGGGTGGCCGCCTGGGCGGCCGCTGCCGCGGCCAGCCGGCGGCGCAGGTCGTCGCCCCTCTGCCGCTCCTGGTGGGCATCGAGGCGCCGGTCGAGCGCGTCATAAACCTCGGCCAGCTTCAGATGCGCGTCCAACTCGACCGCCGTCAGCGCCTGCGTGTAGGCCCACTCGAGGTAGGCCTCGAGCGATTCCTTCGCCTCCATCTCGCGCTTCAACTTGTGGGCGGCGAGGCCCACCAGGTACTTGACCAGCGGGTACTGTTCGCGCCTCCCCGCCAGCCGCTCCACCTCGCTCAACTCGGCGATCGCTTCCCGGTTCTTCCCCATGGAGAAGAGGGTCCGGCCGTAGTGGTAGCGGACCGCGGCGGTGTCCGGGTGGAGGCGCGCCGCTTTCGCCAGCAACGGCTCGGCCCGCCAGAAGTCGCGCCCGTCGAGATACCAGGTGCCGAGACTGAAAAGCGCATCGAGGCTGTTGGGATCCAGTTCGAGGACCCCGTTCCACTCCTTCAGCGCCCCGTCGATCGACCCTTCCTGGAGGGCGATCTCGCCCAGCACCCAGCGGGCTTTGACCTGGACCCCGAGCCGCTGCAGCTCGTCCGCCACGGCGCGGGCCCCGGCGGTGTCCAAGGCCAGCCCCAGGTACGACTTCGCCAGCCCGTAGAGATAATCCGCCTGGTCCTGCGGCGTCGCCCCATAGTTGCGGAGCCATGGGACGACCGGGACCCGCGCCGTCTCGATCCCCTCCAGCAGTTCGGGGTTGTCGTGGATTCTCAGGCGGCGCACGGCCAGCGCCTCGGCGATGGCGCGGTCGTCATCGTGCACCGGCCCCTCGGCCGCCAGCCGTCCGATCGCCTCGTGGTCGAGGCGGAACAGATTGAGGATCTCGTTGGCGGTCGGCACCAGCGCCCGCTGCAGGTCCTCGAGAACGGCAGTCTGGGAACCGAGGACGTTGCGGATCCAGCCGACGTCCAGACCGATTGGCCTGGAGGAACCGATCAGGAGCAGGTCCTCGCCCGAGATCCGGAACGCCAGGACGTTCTCGAAGGCGGCGTCGAAGGCGCGCAGGATGGCGCGGCAGGCGGGGTCGGGCATCGAGGTGATCTGGATCCGCTGGGCCAGGATCCCCCCCTCGGTTAACCGTGACCTCAGCAGGCCATACGCCTCGCGGGTGACCAGGGCGCTGCCGTGCGCCAACCAAGGCTCCGTGGTCGCCAGGATGATGACGTCGTACTCCTGCCGGTCGGCCAGCAGCCGAGCGCGCGCCGTGTCCTCCACCACCCTCAAGCGGGGGTCGTCGTGCGGGACGTCGTTGAACGGCGCGAACGCCTCACCGGCCTGGATCACGGACCGCTCCCTCTCGATCACCGTCAGTCGGCTCACCGGGTGGCGCAGGTTGGCGCCGGCGGTCACTCCGTTGAGGT
>JANNTZ010000364.1:0-4008 GCA_031394595.1 Acidobacteriota bacterium | reverse complement strand
CCGGCCCGCGCCGACGAGGGGATGTGGACGTTCGACAATTTCCCGAAGCAAGCGGTGAAGGCCAGGTATGGCTTCGAGCCGACCGACGCCTGGCTGGAGCAGGTCCGGCTGGCTTCGGTGCGCCTGGCGGGCGGATGTTCCGGTTCGTTCGTCTCCAGGGATGGCCTGGTCCTGACCAATCATCACTGTGTCTATGAATGTCTCCAGGAAATCTCGGCCACCGGCAAGGACTACACGAAGAGCGGCTTCCTCGCGGCGACCCGGGAGGACGAGGCGAGGTGTTCCGATATCGAGATCAACCAGCTGATCGGGATCGAGGATGTCACCGCGCGCGTGCAGGGCGCGACCCGGAAATTGTCGGGCAAGGAGTTCAGCGAGGTGCGGCGCGAGGAGATGAACCGGATCGAGACCGCCTGCGCCGAGGGAGACCGGTACCGGTGCGAGGTGGTGTCTCTTTTTCACGGCGGTCGCTACGGTCTTTACAAGTACCGTTCGCACCGTGATGTCCGCCTGGTGTTCGCCGGCGAGACACAGAGCGCCTACTTCGGCGGCGACCCGGACAACTTCAACTTCCCGCGCTACTGCTTCGATGTCGCGTTCCTGCGGGTCTATGACGCCGGCAAGCCGATGGCGACCGGGGCCCACTTCCGCTGGAGCACGACCGGTCCGAAGGACGGGGACCTGGTGTTCGTGCCGGGGAACCCGGGCGCCACCGACCGGTTCCTGACCGTCTCCCAGCTCGAGTACCTGCGCGACGTCCAGTACCCCGCCCGCATGCTGCGCACGGCCGAGATGCGCGGTGTCCTGACGCAGTTCGCGAAGCAGAGCGCCGATGCGAAGCGCATCAGCCAGGACACCCTCCTCTACCTGGAAAACGGCCTCAAGGCGATGCGTGGCGAGTACGCGGCGCTCACCGACCGCTCGTTCATTTATCGCCGGACCAAGGAGGAAGAGGGGCTGCGGGACAGGATCGCCACAATCCCGGCGCGGCGGAAGATTTACGGAGGGGCGTGGGAGGCGATCTCCCGGGCCCAGGATGCGAAGCGTCGTCTGGCCCGATCGTACCTGTCGATCGAGTCCCGGTACGGGATCTCCTCCACGCTGTTCCGGATCGCCCGCACCCTGGTGCGCGCCGCCGACGAGATGCCGAAACCGAGCGCGGCCCGGCTGAGGGACTATTCCGACGCGGCCCTGCCGTCGCTGAAGCAGGGTCTCTTCTCGGGGGCTCCGATCGAGCCGCCCCTCGAGATGCTGACGCTGGAGTTCTCGCTCTCCAAGCTGCGCGAGAATCTGGGGGCCGACGACCCGTTCGTCAAGAAGGTGCTGGGGAAGGAATCGCCCGAGAGCCTCGCCCGCGCCCTGGTGACCGGCACGCGCCTCGCGGACGTCGCGGTGAGAAAGTCGTTGTGGGAGGGTGGGCGCAAGGCGGTGGAGGCCTCGGACGATCCGCTGATCCGCCTGGCACGGCTCATCGATCCCGATGGTCGCGCGGTGCGCACCGCCTGGGAGACGGAAGTCGAGGCCCCGGAAACCAAGAACTCCGAGTTGATCGCGCAGGCCTGGTTCGAGGACCGCGGGACGAACACGTATCCGGACGGGACCTTCACGCCGCGGCTCGCCTTCGGCACCGTCAAAGGCTGGCAGGAGGCCAACCGCACCATCCCACCGTTCACGACCTTCGCGGGGTTGTTCGAGCGCGCCACGGGGCAGGAACCTTACGCACTTCCCGATCGCTGGCTGCAGGCGAAGTCGCGGCTGAATCCCGACACCCCGATGAACTATGTCAGCGATATCGACAGCACCGGCGGCAATTCCGGCAGCCCGGTGGTGAACCGGGACACGGCGATCGTCGGGCTGCTCTTCGACGGGAACATCCACTCGCTGGGCGGAAACTTCTGGTTCGACCCGGCCCTGAACCGATCCGTGGCGATCCACCCGGCGGCGACCACCGAGGGGTTGCGGACGGTCTACGGGGCCGACCGGCTGGTCGAGGAACTCCTGGGGGGCCGCCGCTCAGAACTGGACCAGCGATCCTTCGAGACGGGCCTGGCGCACGGCGATCCGGAACGCCAGGATACCGGCCGGCAGCAGGATGGCGGCGAAGATCAGCAGCGCCTGGAGGTCGGGCAGAAGATCCACGAAGGGCCGGCCCTCGAGCAGGGCCCGTCGGAGCGGCCGCAGGGCGTAGGTGATCGGCACGAAGCGCGACAGATTTGCCAGCCACGGCCACATGTCCTCGGCCGGATAGAAGACGTTCCCCACCAGTGCCGAGGCGCTCGCCACCAGCCAGGTGATCGGGTCGCCACGCTTCAGGTAGAGCACGAAGGCGGCCGACAACACGCCGATCCCGGAGAACGCCAGGATCGTCAGCGCCAGCACCAGCAGCGCCGCCGGCAGTCGCTCGACATGGATGGTTACGCCGAAGACGAGCACGCCGATCGCCAGGTAGACGACCACCTTGAGCGAGGTCAGGATGAAGTCCCAGAGCGCCGACCCGAGCACGATGGTGCCGACCGCGGTCGGCGTCAGCAGCATCGCCTCGAGGGTGCCGGTCATCTGCTCCTGGCGGATCTGGCTGGCGAACAGCATCATCGCCGACGACTGGTAATGAAAAAACGCCATCCCCACCAGCATGTAGGCGAAATGGTCCACCCCCCCGAGACCGGGGACGGTGGACGGCGCCGCGACGACGCGGCGGGCGATGAAATAAAACAACGTCACCGAGAACAGGATGGTGACGAACTGCATGACGAACGCGGTGCGATACGACACTTCGATGAGGAAGTCCCGCTTGATGAAGGCGGCGAGCGTCCGGAGGACTTTCACGACGGTCCTCCCGGGCCGGCCGGCGGGGCCGCGGGGCCCGGCTCGATGAGGTCGAAGATTTCCTGAAGGCTCGGCTCGCGCCTGCTGCACGACACGACCTGCGCGCCGCCCGCCAGGATGGCCCGCAGCATGTCGGAGAACGCCCCGTCCCGGTCCACCTCCACGACCAGGCGAACCGCCCGTCCATCGGACCGATCGACCGTCATCGCCCATCTCCGGTCGCGCGGCGGATCGGCCAGGCCGGTCACCGTCAGGAGGTAGTGGTCGCGCCCGGGCAGGCCGGCGGTGATCTCCGCGACCCCGCCCTGCCGCAGGATCCGTCCGTGGTCCAGGACCACGACGCGGTCGCAGATCTGCTCCGCCTCTTGAAGATTGTGCGTCGCCAGCAGAATCGTCTTGCCGGAACGGTCGCGCAGCGCCGCGGTGATCAGGGTACGCACGTGCTTCGCGGCGATCGGGTCCAGGCTACGGGTCGGCTCGTCCAGGCAGACGATCGGCGGGTCGTGCAGGAGGGCCCGCGCGATGATGAACCTCTGCTTCATCCCCGACGACAGGTCCATGCAGGGCCGCGCGGCGTCGGCGCCGAGATCCAGATCGCCGATGAGGGCGGCCGTCCGCCGGCTCGCGACCTGGCCGTCCAGGCCGTACAGCCGCGCGAAGAACTCGAGGTTTTCCCGGCCGCTGAGCCGCCAGTAGAAGGATCGCTCGTCGCTCGACGCGAAGCCGATGAGCCGGCGGACGGCCCGATCCTGGTGCCGGACATCCAGACCGCCGACCGTGGCGGTCCCTCCGGTCGGCACGACCAGACCGGCGAGGATCTTCAGGAGGGTCGTCTTGCCGGCGCCGTTCGGGCCGAGGACTCCGAAGACCTCTCCGGTGCGGATCTCCATCGAAACTCCGGCCAGCGCGGTGATCCGCCCGGCGGGCCGGAACGGACGCACCACCATCTCCCGCAGCGATCGGCGCTTGATGTAGACCTTGACGACGCCGTCCAGGCGGACGGCCGACACTCTCGCAGCGGTCACGGTCAGAGGAACCCCCTCATCGGCTCTCGACCTGCCGGGTGTTCCAGGTCCGTCGGTACTCGCGGTGCTCGGCATCCTCTGGGTACGACTCGTTGTCCCGGTACGGGTAGGCCGACATCCCATGGAACGGCAGCGGGTCGACCGTGTCCGGGAAGGC
>JANNTZ010000356.1:0-1913 GCA_031394595.1 Acidobacteriota bacterium | reverse complement strand
GCGCAACGCGACGCTGTGCGTGTCCCCGGCATCCATCTTGACGAAACCCGTGCCCGCGGGCGTGTTGACCACCATGTTGCCGATGTTCCAGCCCCACGACACAAGGCGGCCATCCGATCGGAGGGCGACGCTGAAGTGGCTTCCGGCAACAAGGGCAACGAACCCAGTGCCCGTGGGAGTGTTGAGCACCTGCCCATTGGTGTCGTCTCCCCAGGAGACGAGACTACCGTCGGCGCGGAGCGCGGCGCTGTGAGCGCCGCCTCCCGCAACGGACACGAAGTCGAATCCAGCCGGCGGTGTCGCCTGACCTGTATCGTTGCGCCCCCAGCCCGCGATGCTGCCATCCGCGCGAATGGCCAGTGTGTGGTACCAGCCGGCGGAGGCCGCAACGAACCCGGGATCTGTTGGCGTCATAGAGACCACCCCGTAGTGGTTCGCACCCCACGAGAACAGTCGCCCGTCGGAACGGAGCGCGATGCTGTGATATTGGCCCGCATCGATTTGCATGAATCCCTGACCCGGAGGCGAGACAAGCTGGCCGGACGAGTTGTCACCCCAACAGACGATGCTGCGATCCGAGCGGAGGGCCAAGCTGTGGTTTCGACCGGCGGCCACATCGATGAATCCACCTCCAGGAGGCGACATTGCCTGGCCGAAGTCATTGTGTCCCCATCCCGCGATCGTGCCGTCGGAACGAAGCGCCAGACTGTGGTAGTTGCCCGCTGCAATCGCCACGAAGTTCGATCCTGGCGGGGTTGTACTCACGACGGAGTAGATGTTCTGTCCCCAGGACACCAGCTCGCCTTGCCCAGCGACACTTGGAGTCAGGGCGCATAAGGTGAGGACGACGACACTTGCACTCAGGCTTCGAAACAGTCCTGGATTCATGGGTGAGCTCCGTGGATGAAGGTGATGGGAGAGGATCTCCGGCGTCATGCGCTTCGACTTCCGGTTATCTACCAACGCGAGGAATTCTCAGCCGTTGGTCAACGTGCGTGGACCGAATTCGCCGGGCGCAGACCGGCGATGGATTTGCGACGTGTCGGAGTGCTGGCGGCCCGCTGATCGAGTAGGCCTTGCAGCGGATGTGGATCGGCCGCGCTCATTCGGGGTGCGATGCAAGCCGACCCCGCGCTCCGCTGCGCGAGGTCGGCTCGAAGTTGCGCTTGCACCATCACGGCAGTCGCCATCAAACGGGCGAACCCTGCACTACACGAGACGCACTCAGTCAGTACGTTGGCATCGACGCGTTCAGTGACGCCTGAGCGAAGGCACGGTCCGTTGTCGTCGAGAGCGGATCCTCAGCAACTTCTCGGAGCATCGCGCGAGCGACAGGACCACCGATTCTCCCCAACGCCTCCAGCGCGAGAGGTCTCACCGACGCGCCTCGCTCGGCGAGCACCGCACCGAGATGCGGTATCGACGCGGGACTCCCATCGAGCCCGCAAGCCTTCACCGCATCCTGCCTGACTCGGAGACGCGGATCCCCGGTCAAGGCGAGCAATTCCGGATCAGACGCGAAGGACTTCAATCGCCCGAGAGCCTTGGCTGCATTGCCTGCGACCAGCGGGTCCGCCGCGTGCAAGGCTGCGTCGAGCAGCGCTGGCCGGTCCGCCAGAGTCGCGTGCTTCGTGATCCTCAGTACTTCTCGAACTTCCGCCGGTGTCGTCGCCCGCAGGATGGGAAAAGACGCCAGATTCTTGGGGCGAACTTCCGGCAACCCCGGAGAAACCGTGCCGTCGGAGATCTCCACCTCCGACGGCACCTGATCACCGGCCGGCGCGCCCGAAGATCCGTTCAGCACTACCACACGCCAGCCGGCGACGCCGGCCAGGTATGTGAATACGACTGCGAGGAGGGCCGTCCGACGCTTCACGCCTAGCCCTTCACCTTCACCGTGTCGGCCCCGATCA
>JANNTZ010000333.1:0-16981 GCA_031394595.1 Acidobacteriota bacterium | reverse complement strand
CTGAGCCACTCGACCGACGCTTTGATGCGATCCGATTCCCGGGACTCGCCCAGTTCGGCCCGGCGCGCCGCGAGATCGCGGAGCGACCGCGCGTCCTCTTCAGCCAGCCGGGCGATCTCGAGAAGCGAACGTGCCGCCTCCAGGCGGCTGAAGGTCTCCCTCGCGGTCACCTCCAGGTCCCAGCGCACGGCGTCCGCGCCGGCCCTGAGAGCATCGGCCGCCCGGTCCCCCGCATGGATCCCGGCGCCGAAGGTCCCGGGCCAGGGAATCGTCTGCGAGACCGAATAGCCGGTCTCGTTTCCGCTCAAGCTTGTTCCCTCGGTGGTGCGCCCGCTGCCCCGCGAGTACTCGAAGATCGGATCCGGGAAAAGCCGGACCGCCTTGTGCTCGGCGTCGGCCGCGGCCTGCAAGCCGCCTAGTTGCGCGGCTGACGGGTGTGAGCGCATGACAACGGCGACGTACCGGTCCACATCGAACATTTCCTCGGCCGCGGGGACACCACGCCCTGCGATGAGCGCAACGCCGAGTCCGCAGACAAGAATCCATCGAAAGAAAAAAGCCACAGCATCCTCCCCAGGTAATGAGCCGTACCAGGACTCCGCTTCTGCGCGCGACAAGGAGACACCGCTCCTCCGCCGCTCCGGCGGGCGCGGGCAGATTGATCCCTGCTCAGTTAGATAGCGGTGATGGGGATGTGATCCAGAACCGGTGAATGGCCTGCGGCGCAGAACTGTGCCGGCGCAGTCGGTGCGTCGGCGGGAGGGCCCGGCTCCTCCGTCAGCACGACGCTGACGGCAGGGGCGGGGTTGGAGCAACAGAAGCAATCCGGCACGCAGGATGCCGCGCAGGCATCCGCTTGCTGCGACGAGTGGGAATAAAGACCGGGATCAGGTGAGTCACCAACGAAGGCGTAGCAGGAACTGTCCCAGAAATCGAGCCCGATCAACGCCAGGACCACGAGCATGACGGTCCTGCTGATCGTTCTCCAAGGGCCGAGGCGTAAGTTTGTGAGCATGAGGATGCTTTCGACTTCGCCGGTAAGATAGGCTGGCCCGGCCCGGAAGTCAACGGAATCTTCGGCGTCGGTGATGCCGATGGTGAATGTCCGGGTAGTGCGGGTGTCCGTGGATGATCGGCTCATGGACGTGCGCATGAGCGTGCGGCTCGCCCGGCGGGTCATCCTCGCCGTGCCGATGATTGTGGTGCTCATCGTGCAAGTGACGATGGTCATGGGCGAGAAGCTCATGTTCATGCGCATGGTCGTGACGCTCGGTCACATGAAGCCAGATACCGAGACCCATCAGGAGGGCGGCGGCCATCAGCTCCAGCCGCGGTGGCTCATCGAAAATGACCAGCGCGGCGGCCGCTCCCACGAAAGGCGCCACGGAGAAGTACGCTCCGGTGCGCGCGGTGCCGAGGTGCCGGAGTGCGACCACGAACAGGCTGAGACTGATCCCGTACCCGAAAAGACCGACGATCATCGCGACCACCGCCAGTCCGGCTGAAGGCGCCCCCGCCCCCAGGGCGAAGGCGACGGCGACATTGACACTGCCGGCCACCACACCCTTGAGGGCTGCGATCTGCAGCGGATCGCCGCCCGACACCTTCTGCGTGAGATTGTTGTCGATCGCCCAGCAGAGAGAGGCCGCCACGACGGCGAGCGAGCCCGCGGGCAGGGCGGCCCCGCCCTCCGGCGGCCACGAGAGCACGATCCCTCCGGCGATGACGAGGACCATCCCGAGCGCGATCCGCCGATCGAAGTTCTCCCCGAAGACGAACCACGCCAGGGCCGCCGTGAAGACCCCTTCGAAGTTGAGGAGGAGCGCGGCCGCCGAAGCGGGAGTGGTTCCGAGGCCCCACATCAGCAGGACGGGGCCGATCACGCCTCCGGCCAGGACGGCGCCGGCGAGCCACGGCAGGTCCCGCCGGCCGAGACGTCCCTCGACAGCGTCACGGCGGTCCAGGAAGCGCAGGGCGAACAGGCCGAGACCCGCCCCGCAGTAGAGGAGTCCCGCGACGAGCACGGGGTGCGCCTCGCCGATGAGCAGTTTCGCGCCCGGAATGCTCAGGCCGAACAGAACTGCCGCGGTCAACGCATGTGTGATCCCGCGCCGCGACTCGTGGGTGTGGTGCGAGGTAGCTCCGGTCAGACTTCCTCCTGAGCGTCGTCCGCCGAGCGAGCCGCAGGCGCCGCGGGCGTCAACGGATCCTGCCGAGCGCGCGGTTGAGCTGGGCGCGCGCGGCATTGAGTTCTTCCAGCACGTCGATGTACTCGCGCCGGGCCTCAAGGGTCTGGCGACGGATGACAAGGAGCTGCAGGAAATCGATCTTCCCGGCACGGTATGACTCCGTGACCAGCTCCATGTTCTCCTGCATTGCCCTGACCACGTCGCTCGCGTAGCCGTCGGCCGCGGAGCGGGCGGCTTGAATGCGGGCGAGGGCCGTCAGTACCTCCTGCCGAATCCGCCGGTCCGTGGCTTCAAGGGCCATTTCAGACTGCGCGACCCGCGACGCAGCCACGCCCCTTGCCGCCTTGTTTCGATTGAATAGCGGCAGGTCGAAACTCAGCACGCCCTGGAGGATGGTTGTGTTCGACTCTTGCTCGTGGCTGGAACTCACGCCGATCCTCGGGCTGGGGATCCATTCGCGGGAGGCGAGCCGCGCTTCCGCCTTCGCCGCATCCAGGGCGCGCCTGCTCGCCTTGACCTCGCCCCGATTCGCCAAGGCCTCCTGGACCAACTCGGCGGGTCCCGGAACCGGCTCGTCCGACACCTGCTCTCCCTGCAACGTGACGGTCTCCAAAGGGTCGAGGCCGAGCAGCAGATGCAGATCCGCGAAGGCTTCGGCGCGGAGGCGTTCGGCATCCCCCCGGGCGCGGGCCGCACGCCCGAGTTCCACGCGTACCGTGTTGACTTCCAGGAGGGGCGCCGCCCCCGCCCGGAACCGTTCCTCCGCCGCGTTCACACCCTGATGGGCGACAGCGACCGCCTCGGCGGAGAGTTGGACTCTTTGCTCCGCGGCCAGAGCGCGGCCGAAGTTCTCCCGGACCCTTGCCGCCACGTCAGCGCGCAGTGCCTGGACCTGCGCCTCCATGGCCTCGAGCGCAGCCTCAGCCGCCTCGATCCGAGCACCTCGTTGACCGGCAATCTCGAACTGCTGCAGGACCAGGACGCTGTAGTCGGAACTCCTCCCAACGTCGCTGGAACGCGGCCCCGCTGTCGCCGTCACGCTCGGGTTGCTTTGGAACAGCAGGGAGGCACCAGCGCGCCTCGCCTGCGCCGCATCGGTGCTCGCCGCGAGCGTCCGGAGCCCAGGGTTGTCCGTCAGGGCCAGACGCGTCGCCTCTTCGAGCGTCAGGGTTCGCTGCTCCGCAGACGCGCCGCTGGCCGCGGCAACTGACATCACGATGCACAAAGTTCCCATGAGTCGAAGCATCTCGGCTACCTCCAAACCGGCTCTCAAACGTGGGACGAGCGGGCGCGGCTTCCGGGGTCCGGCGGTCTCTGGCGTGTGGCTCGTCACAGCTCGACCTGGGCAGCCTCGGCACGCACCAGTGGGAGCTGCTCCGCGGCCGCGTCGGCACGCAGCTCTCGGTGGAAGACGCGATACAGGACCGGCAGCACTACGAGGGTCAGCGCCGTAGAAGACAGGATGCCTCCGATGACCACCGTCGCCAGGGGCCGTTGGACTTCGGCGCCCGTCCCGACCGCTAGCGCCATGGGCACGAAGCCCAGGGACGCCACGAGGGCGGTCATGAGCACGGGCCGAAGGCGCGTGATCGAGCCCTCGGTGATGGCCGCCTCGAGCCCCATGCCCTCCTGTCGCAGGCGATTGATGAACGAGATCATCACCAGCCCGTTCAGCACGGCGACGCCGGACAGGGCGATGAAACCCACGGCGGCCGAGATGGACAGCGGAATGCCTCGGACGAAGAGCGCAAGGACTCCGCCTGTGAGCGCCAATGGCACGCCGGTGAACACAAGGGCCGCGTCCTTGAGGCCACCGAAGGTCGTGTAGAGAAGTGCGAAGATCAGCAGGAGCGCGAGGGGGACCACGATCTCAAGGCGTCGTGTTGCTGAAATCAGGTGCTCGAACTGGCCGCCCCAGGTGACCCAGTATCCAGGCGGAATCTCCACGCCCTCCTCGATCCTGGCCTCTGCCTCCGCGACGAACGAGCCGATGTCCCGCCCGCGCACGTTCGCGGTGACGATGATGTGACGCTTCCCGTTCTCCCGACTGATCTGGTTCGGCCCGAGGGTCAGCTCGAACGATGCGACTGCGCCCAGGGGAACGTACCGACCGGGCCCGCCCTCCGGCACCGGGATGGGCAGGGTCTTGAAGGCATCCATGTCCTGACGCATGTGGGGCGGCAGCCGAACGATGATGTCGAAGCGACGGTCGCCCTCGAAGACTTCTCCGGCCACCCTGCCGCCGACCGCGAGGGAGATGACGTCCTGCACGTCGGAGCCGTTCAGCCCGTAGCGGGCCATCTCGCCGCGGTTGAGGTGGAACGTGAGGACGGGAAGCCCCGTCACCTGCTCCATCTTGACGTCCGAGGCCCCCGGGATGCTCTTCAGCAGCTTCTCGACGTTCGCTCCGGTGTCCGTGAGCACTCCCATGTCGTCGCCGAAGATCTTCACGGCCACGTCGGCGCGGACGCCGGCGATCAGCTCGTTGAAGCGCATCTGGATCGGCTGCGTGAACTCGTAGTTGTTGCCGGGGATCTTCCTCAGCTCCGCCTCGATGACCTGGACGAGCTTCGCCTTGCTCCGCGAGCGATCGGGCCAGTCGCGGCGCGGCTTCATCATGACATACACGTCGGCGACGCTCGGCGGCATCGGATCGGTGGCGATCTCGGCGGTGCCGATCTTTGCGAAGACGTAGGAGACCTCCGGGAACTCCGTCAGGCGCTTCTCGAGCACGTGCTGCATCTGGATCGCCTGGGTGAGGCTCGTACCGGGGATGCGGAGGCCATGGACCAGCAGGTCTCCCTCGTCCAGGCTCGGCAGGAACTCGCTCCCCATCCGGCTGGCCAGGACGCCCGTGAGGACGACCAGCGCGGTGGCGCCGGCGATGACGGCGGGCCGCCGGCGCATCGCCCAGGCGACGGTCGGGACGTAGAAGCGCTTCGCCCAGCGCATGATGAAGTTCTCTTTCTCGGAGATTCGCCCCGTGAGGAGGAGCGCCACCGCGGCGGGCACGAAGGTCACGGACAGGATCATGGCGCCGAGGAGAGCGCCGATCACCGTGAAGGCCATCGGGTGGAACATCTTGCCCTCGATGCCGCTGAGCGCAAGGATCGGCAGATACACGATCATGATGATGAGCTCGCCAAACATGGTCGCGATGCGAACCTCCTTCGACGCCTCGAAGACGACAGCAAGTCGTTCCGCCGTCGTCAGCGCTCGTTTCAACCGATGCTGCTGCTCGCCAAGACGGCGGACGCAGTTCTCCACGATGATCACCGCCCCGTCGACGATGATCCCGAAATCAATAGCTCCGAGACTGAGCAGGTTGCCGCTCACCTTGTTGGACACCATCCCGGTGATGGTGAAGAGCATCGAGAGCGGAATGACGAGCGCCGTGATGAGGGCGGCGCGGACCTGACCGAGGAACAGGAACAGAATGGCAATGACGAGCAACGCTCCCTCGATGAGGTTTGTCTTGACCGTGGAGATGGCTGCGTCCACCAGCGTCGTCCGATCGTAGACGGCCTTCGCGACCACTCCCGGCGGCAGAGTGCGGTTGACCTCCTCCAGCTTGTCGGCGGCCCGCCGTGAGACCGTCCGGCTGTTCTCGCCGACCAGCATGAAGACCGTACCCAGCACCACCTCCTTCCCGTTCCGCGTGGCGGCGCCGGTGCGGAGCTCCTGGCCTAGCGAGACACTGGCTACGTCCTCCATGTGAATGGGCACGCCGTCAGTGGTCCCAACGACGATGTTTCCGATGTCCTCGAGCCCGGCGACCTGGCCGGGGACGCGGACCAGGTACTGCTCGCCCGCGTGCTCGATGTAGCCCGCGCCCACATTCGCGTTGTTGCTCGCCAGGGCGGAGAGCACGTCGCGGAAGCTCAGCTTGAAGGCGATGAGCTTCCGCGGGTCGGGGGTCACGTGGAACTGCTTGACGTAGCCGCCGATGGTGTTGACGTCCGCCACCCCGGGAAGGTTGCGAAGCTGGGGTCGGACGATCCAGTCCTGGATGGTGCGCAGGTCGTCTTCGGTGTACGGCGTTCCGTCAGGTTTCCTCGCCCCCGGTTCCGGCTCGACCGTCCAGAGGAAAATCTCTCCGAGGCCCGTGGCAATCGGCCCCATCGTGGGCACGAGGTCCGGGGGCATCCGATTCCTGACGGACTGGATGCGCTCGTTGACGAGCTGCCGCGCGAAGTAGATGTCGGTCCCGTCCTTGAACACGACGGTGACTTGACTCAGCCCGTAACGCGAGATCGAACGTGTGAAATCGAGGTCCGGCAGACCCGCCATGGCGGTCTCTACCGGGAATGTGATGCGCTGCTCCACCTCGAGCGGTGTGTACCCGGCCGCCTCGGTATTGATCTGCACCTGGACGTTGGTGATGTCGGGCACGGCGTCGATCGGCAGTTGCTGGTAGCTGTAGACGCCGACGCCGGCCATGGCCAACGTGAGCGTGATGACGACCCAAGGCCGGCGAATCGAGAACTTCAGGACGCGTTCAAGCATGGGTTGGTCTCCGGTCAATAAAAGCCGCCTCAGTGGTCATGGCTTGCACCGGCCTTGCCCACGTCCGCCTTCAAGATGAAGCTGTTGGCGGAGGCGTACTTCTCGCCGGAGCTGAGCCCGGACAGCACTTCGACCCACTCGCCGTCCTTCCGCCCCAGCTCCAGCGGACGAGCCTCGAACAGGTCGCCCACCCGGACGAAGACCACGTCCCAGTCGCGGAACTTCTGCAATCCTTCACGCTTCACCGCGACCGGGACCGTCACCTCCTCCTGCACGACAATGGCGGTTACGAAGAGACCGGGCCGCCAGCGCCGTCCTGGATCTGGCAGGACCACGCGGGCCACCGCGGACCGTGCTTCCCCTCCGACGAGCGAGCCGAGGTAGACGATCTTTCCCTGGACCTCCGTCCCGAGGTCTTCGGACCTGACGGTGACCTTCTGCCCGAACTTTACGGCATTCAGGTCTTTGGCGTAGACAGTCACGTTGACCCAGACGGTGGACAAGTCTGCGACCGTGAAGAGGTCCTCGTCGTCCGTCACCGCTTGCCCGGTCGCGATCTTCTTTTCTATGACCATGCCATCAAAGGGGGCGCGCAGCTCGTACCGCGTCAGGATGCTGTCCGGCTCATCGAGGAGCGCTTGCAGGGCGGCGCTGCCGATTCCGAGCGCCTCGAGCTGTTGGCGGGCCGACCGGTGCTTCAAGCCGGCTTCGTGGTAGGCGCGCTCCTGCGCGAGGTAGTCGGCTTCAGAGGAGATGTTCTTCTTCCAGAGCCGCTCCTCGCGTTCGAAGGCCTTGCGCGCGAAGTCGAGTTCGTGCGCCGTCTCGATGAAGTGACGTTTCGCTTCGGCGAGATCTCGGCTATCGATCACCGCGATGACCTCCCCCTTCGTCACCGCGTCGCCCTGGTTCTTGCGGATCTCCTGAACAACCCCCGACATCCGGGGGACGATGTGCGCCACCTTGTCGCCATTGAGCGATATCTCGCCGGGCAACTCGAGAACGGTGCGCATCCTCACTGGTCCCGCCGTTTCAATCTGGATCGCCGAGTTCCGGACCGCCTCCTCCGAGAGCTCGACTCGGCCCTCGGTTTGCGAGTAATTCCAGGTGTGCTTGGTCCCCTGGCGCCCGGCCGTGACGGTCACGTCAAAGGAGTGGGGTTCCTCCACCACCTTGTCCCCGACCAGGTAGTCCTGCTCCGCGTTGAAGCCGAAACTGTCCATTCGACCGCCGAGCCGGTGAAGGTCGATTCGCAGCGTGACCTCGGCAGGCGGCAACGGCTTGCCGTCGGCGTAGGCGTACACGCGGAACTGCGGGGGAACGCCACGTTCGTAGATCGTGATTTCTGCTTGGAGCTTTCCATCCGACAGTAGCCGGCCGCCGTGGGGCCCTTTCTCGTAATCCTTGGCGGCCCTGGCCTCTTCACCCTCGGCCTTGCCAACCGGGGCCCGCTCGTTGCATCCATTTCCCCACAACAGAGCGTAAACGGCGATGCCCGCAATCAGCGCGGTGCGCTTGATCAGGTCTGCTGCTTTCTTCGGCTTCATCGATTCTCCCGGTGCCGCGTCTCCCGAGCCGGAGGAGCGCACCCATCTCCGACGGCCGCCGGGTTGTCTGGGCAGGAGGTCGGAAGGTCGTCGAGTCATACGGCGCCGTCCTGTTCTTGACCCGTGCGGACGCGAACCACCCGAGGGAGGTCGACGACCATGATCACCCCGTCGCCCGCCTTGCCCGTGTGCGCCGCCCGTTGGATCACTTGGACGATCTCGTCACACAGAGCGTCCGCACAAAACATCTCCAGTTTGCATTTCTTCGAGAAGAAGATCGTCTCCTCATCCGCCATGAACCTTCCATCCTTGCCGCGCCCCCTCCCCTGGCCCTGGCAGTCGCTGACGGTTACACCGGGAAAGTGAGGCAGTGAATGGAGCGCGTCCATCACGCGGTTGAGTACGTGCGGTTGAAGTATGGCTTTGATTTCCTTCATCTGAGTTCCTCTCTAGTGTCCCGAGTTTGTCAGTCACGGGCTCAAATCGGGCTCCTCGCGAGGCGGCGAGGAAGTTCTGCTCGGTGATTCCCTGGGCGCGTGCTTCCGGCGCCAGAATCAGCGCCAGAAAGCCGGCAGCGAACGGCTTGCGCATGATCTCCCCCGTGATGGAACACGTTCAGTCGCGATTGACAGACGTGCCGCGACCCTTGGTGGATCGGGCTCTACTCGAGGGGGATGGGATCAGATCCTGAGGACAGGGAGGGTCCGGGGTGTCGAGGGCGGACTCTTGGAAGGACCTGCCGCCGGACCGGGCCAACCGGGGGCGAAATCCGGCTGGCTGGAGACGGATCGGACGGGGCCCGCGGAGCCCAGATCGTGCGTCATCCTGGTGGATACCGCCGCCGCCTTCGCGACCAGGAGAGAGTGATCGTGCCGGGGAGTGCCCGGTTCGTGCTGGTGTCCGTGCAGCGTGAGATCGACAACTTCCAAATGCCGGTGGGCCGGCCGGGCGTGATCGTGCGGGTGTGGGACGACCCCGGTGGCGACAGCGAGCGCCACGACCCAAGGGCATCCGACTCCTGCCAGAGCCAACAGGGCCGGGATCCACCGCGACAGAATCTTCACGCGCGGAATATACGCGCCGGGCCCTGCGCTGTCAAAGGACAGGTGGAGTCCCGTCGCTCGGGTGAGAAGACGGGGGTCTCGGTATAGAATGCGCCAGTCGCTTCCCGTCGAGGTCGTGTCATGCGATCTGCTGCGGACCGCAGTTGGCTCCTGGTCATCGCACTGGCCGGTCTGCTGGCCTGCCGCAACCCCCAGGCCGTCTGCGCCATCTGCGATCGTCCGATCCACCCGGACATGACGGCCACCGTGGCCCTGGAGGATGGCCGTCAACTGGAGGCCTGCTGCCCGCGGTGCGCCCTGCATCACCGCGCGCTGCAGACGACGGGGGTCCGGCGCATCGAGGTGACCGATCACGCCGGCGGCGGCCGCCTCCCGCTGGAGAACGCGTTCCTGGTCGATGGGAGCGACCAGACACCTTGTCTCGGCCACACCCCCAACGTGGACCCGTCCGGTGTCGCGCTCCACACCTGTTACGACCGCTGCGTCCCCAGCCTCATCGCCTTCAAGGACGAGGTCGTGGCGCGCACGTTCATCACCGAGCACGGTGGAGTGCTGCGTCTTCCATCGGCAGGCGGTCCATAGGCGGCTGTCCGGGTATCGCGCCCTTCGGGTCCGGACGCCGAACCACCCCAATGACGTTGGGCACCGGCCGGCCGTGCGGGGATCCCTCCCCCTCGCCGAGGACCTCCGTCATCCCGGAAAACTGGTGCTCCTCTCCCGCGGCCCGGACGTACAACTGGGCCTCCGAACCTCCTTCGGTGTACATCGCCCGCCGCAGGCCGATCGGCAACTCCAGGAGCATGGCGATCAGGTCGTGCGTCGGGTACGGGGATCGGACGTGGATGAAGAGGACGCGCCCCTCCGCATCGGTGCCGATGGCCGCCGTGCTCCACGATCTCTCCTGAAGCGCCCAGACATTGCGGCGGTCGCAGGAGATCATCCGGATGCTCTGGATCAGCGTGGCGTAGCGGCCCTTCAACGCGTTGAAATCCTGGCACTCGCGGTCGATGACCTGGACCGGCGGGAGGTCGTCGCCGAGCGGGTCGAAGGCGAGGACGGCGCGGTCCTTGCTGAGCCGCGCATTGTTGACGTGATCGCGGGTCCGCATCAGCGAGACGCTGGTCCGGTAGTCGGCCTGGTACATGCTGGCATTGATCACCGCGACGAGATCGTGCCGCCGTGCCCACTCGCGGGGGGTGAGCAGCCCGCCCTGACCGGGGGCGGTGGCGTTCAGGAGTCGCAGGGCGAAGCGCCGGGGATCCACGCGCAGGACCCGGATCAGCGAGTCCCCCGATCGCGAGGGGTGCGACGCCGCGAAGGTCCCGAGATCGAGGCCCGGCTCCAGCGGGCGCCAGCCGGACGGCGGATCCGGCTCCGCGCGGGTGGTCCATCCGGAGATCGCGCCGACGGCGGCAATGGCCAGCAACGAGACCGCGGCCGCTCGTCTCATGGCAGGTCGTAGACGTAGTAGGCATGACCGACGATCGCCATCGGTCGAAGTCCCGCGATCCAGTTCCCCGGACCGTCACCGTGCTGCAGCCGGAGCAGCGCGCGGGTCCGCGCCAGCATGTGGCCGCTCAGGACATAGCGACCTGCCGGGGGTCGTTCCCGCAGGTCGTCGGTCCCGATGCGCTCCCAGGCAATGCCGTACTGTTCCGGCGGCAGGCTGCCGAAATAGGCGAAGCGCGTGTGGACCGGCGGCCGACCCGCGCTCCAGTCCCTGATCTGCTTCAACCCCTGCCCCCAATCGACGTTGCTGTCGTCGAGCCAGGAGGGGCCGCAGCGTGTGCCTCCGTCGGCGCCGATTCCCGCGAGGTCGGACGGCAGACAGGCCGCCTCGTTGAAATAGGACAGGTGGTCGGGATGGATCCCCGCCGATGCCATCACCAGCAAGGCCAGAAGCGCGATCCCCGCGACCCGTCCCCATCCGCCCCGGCGCAGGATCGCCGCCAGACCGGCGCCGCCCGCCAGGTGGAGAAACGGCAGGACCGGGATCATGTAGCGGATCCCGAGGTTGTCCGAGAAGATCGTGTAGGCGGCGAAGATCGCCGCCGGCGGCACCCACAGGAATGTCCGGTCGAGGCTCGCCATCGTGTCGCGCTGGAGAAGGCGCCATCCGCCGATCGCCGCCAGGGCGAGAAGTGCCAGCGGCTCCTTCAGCAGGATCGCCACCAGGTAATAGGTCCAGAAATGCGGCTTGAACTCGCCGGCCATGAAGGCCATGTAGGTGGTGTCGTGGTCGGCGTTGACCCGCTTCAGTCCCTCGAGGTAGACGAACGGGTTCGCCGGGAAGAAATAGAGCGCGTGCACGACGACCGCCGCCACCGCTCCCATGGCGAGCAGCGCCCAGACACCCCAGACGCTGCGTGTGAACAATCCCGGAGCGAGGAAGGGGTCGACGAGGTTCGATGCCTGCCGCGGCACCGCCGCCGGGATGAAGCGCGCCGCCGCCAGGACCAGGATCAACGCGATCGGCAGGAGAAAGACCGCCGAGAACTTCGCCCCCAGCGCGCCTCCCAATGCCGCCCCGCACCAGAGCAGCCGGCGCAGCGTGCGGTGCTCGCAGTAGTGCCAGAGGAGCGCCGTGAACAGCAGCACGAAGAACGCGAACCCGACATCGGTGGCGACCAGCGGCGCGTGCGCCACGATGGTCGGGTCGAGCACGTACAGGGCCAGGGCCGCCAGAGCCGTCCCGGCGCCGAACAGTCGCCGACCCCAGAGATAGAGGCAGGCCCCCAGCGCCGCGGCCAGTCCGATGAACGGCAGGCGGGACCAGAACAGCACGCGGTCCGGGCCATTCGCGGCCAGCACCTCGCTGCCGACCTGCCACTGCAGCCAGACCGGAGGAGGATCGCTCACCTGGCGCCAGATCGCGTCGGGCACCGGCCAGCGCGCCCCGATGGCGAGCAGCGGCAGGGCCCCGATCTCCTTGAGGAGCGGCGGGTGCTGGGCGTTGAGCTTGAAGTCCCCGGTCCTGAAGTAGGAGAGCCCGGCGCCGATGTGCGCCGGCTCGTCGAAGGTCGCCGACTTCATCCTGGCGGCCAGCAGCACCTGGAGGGCGAACGCCACCAGGAGACCGCCCCACACGATCGGGTGGCCGGCCACCCCACGGCGCGCGCCCATGCGTCGGATGGTAGCATGGGTGCCGCATGGGTCCACCGATCTCCCCGCCGCGCGCCGTGCCGGCCGCCCTCGCACTCCTCGCGATCCTGCTCGTCCAGGGACTGGTCTTCATCGGCGAGTCGTCGCAGACCAGCGACGAGGCGGCGCACCTGGCCGCCGGCTACTCGTACCTGACCCGGGGCGACTTCCGCCTGAACCCGGAGCACCCGCCGCTCCTCAAGGAAATCGCGGCGCTGCCGCTCCTGGCACTCGACCTGAACTTCCCGGAAGGGCCCCTATGGGAGAAGGCCGAGGAGTGGAACATCGGCCGGCTGTTCGTGCACGAGAACCGCGTCCGCAACGACACCCTGCTGCTGCTCGGGCGGCTGCCGATCCTCGGGCTGTCGATCCTTCTCGGCTGGAGTCTGTTCCTGTGCGGCCGGCGGATCTTTGGCCCACGCGGCGCGCTGCTCGCCCTGGCGCTCTACGTTCTCGATCCCAACGTGGTGGCGAACTCCTGCCTGGTGACCACCGATATCGGTCTGGCGTTGTTCTTCTTCCTGACGGTCTGGGCCGCCTGGCGTTGGGCGGAACGGCCGGGTCCGGGCCGGCTGGCGCTGATCGGGGCCGCCCTGGGGGCGACCTTCGCGTCGAAGTACACCGCGTTCTGGATCCTGCCGGTGATCGGCGCGCTGGCGGCGATCCTGGCGATCGCGGACCTGCCGCTGCCGGTGCGACCCTGGTCGCGGCTTTCGCCTCTCATCGCTCGCGCCGCCGGGATCCCGCGACGCGGGGCGGCGCTCCTCGCCGCGGCCGCGATGGTCGCGGCGATCGCTGCCGCGGTCCTGGCCGCCACCTACTTCGGGACCGGTCTTCCCGCCTACTGGACCGGCCTGAGTCAGGGACTGAAGCATACCGGCGAGGGACACCTGGCCTACCTCGCGGGCTCCTATTCGACGGAGGGCTGGTGGTACTACTTCCTGTTCGCCTACGCCATCAAGACGCCGATCGGCATTCTGATCGTCCTGGCTGCCGCGGCGGTGGCGGCGATGCGGGGCTGGCGCGCCGGCCGGGCGGCCGAACTGGGCCTGCTGGTCCCCCTGGCCCTGGTGATCGGCATCACCTGCCTCTGGAAGGTCAACATCGGATTGCGTCACCTGCTGCCAGCCTACCCGTTCCTGTACCTCGCCGCCGGCCGGCTCCTCGCCCCACCGGTGGCGGCCACACAGCGTGCCCGCCGGCTGGCGGCCGTCGTCGTCACGATCGGCCTCGCCTGGACCGGGGTCGAGGCGGCGCGCATCGCGCCGTACAATCTGACCTACTTCAACGCCTTCGTCGGCGGCCCATCGCAGGGGCACCGGTGGCTGCTCGACTCGAACCTCGACTGGGGCCAGGGGGCAAAGGCGCTGCGCCGGTTCCTGACCGAACGCAATGTTCCGTTCGTGTACTGCGCTTTCTCCGGGAACTCCGACCCCTGGTATTCCGGCGTGCGCTACCAGTACGCCCCGGGGACCGGGAACCTCGACGTGTCCCGGAAGCGCGGCTTCACGGTGCCCGACGCCCTGCCGCGGGTCTATTTCGCGATTAGCCCGATGGTGCTGCACGCGGTCCAGTTCAAGCAGCACGATGTCTACGAATGGCTGCGCGAGCGCCCACCGGTCGCCATGCCCGGCAACGCCTGGATGGTCTACGACATCACCGACGACCTCGACACGCACGCCCGGCTGGCGGTGCTGTATGCCAACTTCGGGACGCTCGATCTGGCCGACGCGCAGGCGCACCGCGTGCTGCGGCGCGACCCGGACAACGAGCTGGCGCGGGCGGTCCTCGATCACCTGGCCGGTGGCGCGCCCGATCCCGGCCCGCGCTAGGAGCCTGTCCGGGTATTCCGTCGGGTCGCGTTCGGAGCGCCGTGGCGTCGGACGCGAGGCGCCGGGACGGTCGGCTACGGGCCGGCGCTCGGGGACTTGCGGCCGGCGCGAAGACCGTCGAGGGCGCGTCGGCCTTCGGCATCGCTTGCCCACGCCTCCGGGTCGACAGCGGCGGCGCGCTCGAGCGCCTCCCGCGCTCCTTCGCGGTCGCCCTGTCGCAGCAGGATCAGGCCGAGCGCCCGGTGCGGGACCGGCACCCCGGGTGCCAGGCGTGCCGCTTCCCGGTAGGCTGCGATCGCCGCGCCGACATCCCCCAGCGCTTCGAGCGCCTGCCCCAGCTGGTAGCGGTAAATCGGGTGGGCCGGCGCCTGATGGACCAGCATTTCGAGGATCTGCCGTGCCTCGCCGGCATCCCCGCCACTCAGCAGGGCCATTGCCAGCCCACGCGCCATCTCGGTGTTGGCAGGCTCCGCCGCCAGCCCGCGCCGGTAGGTGGCGATCGCCCCCTCGATGTCGCTGTTGCGTTCCTGCGCCAGCGCCAGGTTGAACAGGAGGATCGGCCGCCCCGGATCCAGTTGCGCCGCCTCGCCATAAGCCGTGACCGCGGCGGCCGCGTCGCCCAGCGCCAGTTCCGCCGATCCGAGGGCGGTCCAGGCCTCGTCGCTGGTCCGGTCGATCTCCAGCGCCCGGCGCGCCAGGTCCCGCGCCCCTGCAGGGTCCCCCTGGGCGGCGACCGCCACGGCCAGGTTGACCAGGTAACGCACATTGAACGGCTGCAGTCTCAGCGCCTCGCGGTAGTGCGCCACTGCCGCGGTGCTGTCGCGCTGCTTGGCGAAAACCCCCGCCAGGTTGTAGTGGCCGTCGGAAAACTCCGGCCAGATAGCGATCGCCTGTTCGTAGGCCCGGCGCGCCGCCGGCAGTTCCCCGCGCTCTTCGCAGTGGGTGCCGTGGTTGAAATGGGCCTTGGCGCTGCGCGGTACGACGTGCACAGCGCTCGCGAAGATCGAGTAGTCATCGCGCCAGTCGAGATAGCGCACCTCGGATCGGATCCCGAAGCCAATGAGGATCGCCACCAGCAGGACGGTCGTCAGCGGGGCGCCGGGAACCGATGGGACCCCGGCCGTCGGCCGCACGCCGGCATCTCCCGGTGCCGGCGCGTGGGCGCGACGCGTCAGCCGATCGAAGCCCAGCGCCACCGCCCAGCAAAACCCGACAGATGGCAGGTAGATCAACCGCTCCGCCATGATCGTGCCGATCGGGAAGACCAGGTTGGCGACCGGCGCGAACGCCAGGCCGATCCAGGCGACCGCGTACACGAGCCCGGGCGCCGCCCTCCGGAACCTCCACACGGCCCAGGCGGATCCCCCGATCGTCAGGACCCCCGCGAGGACGCGTGGATCGGCAAGACTGCGGGCGATCGGCAGCGCGTCGTAGGAGTAATCGATCGACAGCCGCCACGGGACGATCAACACCTCCAGGTAGCGCGGGATCGCCGCCAGGGCGGTGAGGCGGCCTTCCAGGAAGGTTGCCGCGACCATCGGGTTGTCGAGGAAGTGGGTGCCGCCGGCCGGATTGATCCCCCCGATCACCAGGGCCCTGATTCCCAGGAAAGATCCGGCCGCGATCGCACCGACCAGGTGGAAGCCCCAGGCCGGCCGGCGTCCCAGGACCAGCAGATCTGCAGCGAGGATCAACGCCGGCGCGACGATGGCGTTCTCCTTGGAAAGTGCGCCAAGCAGGAACGCCGCGATGGCCAGCCCCTCCAGGGTGCGTACCCGACCGGGGTCACCCCGGCCCGATCCCGCGGCTTCCCGGGCGGCGAGGAACAGCGCGACGGATCCGAGGGCGCCCGCCGCCGCCAGCAGCTCGGCGCGCCCGACGATCATCCCCAGCACCTCGGTGTGCACCGGGTGCACAGCGAACAGGAGCGCCGCGAGGATCGGCGCGTCGATCCACGACTCCGGGGGGGACCCCGCCGGCGGCCGCACCACGACGCCCGCTCCCGCGACGAGCCGCCCGGTGAGGCGACGCCCGACGACATAGACAAGAAGCGTGACCAGGACATGCAGCGCCAGGTTGACCGCCCGGTAGCCGGAAGCCCCGCTGCCGGTCACCGCCCGGTTGAGGGCGAAGGACAGCAGCGTGACCGGCCGGTACAGGTTGTTGACGAAATTCTTCTCGACGCTCCAGTAGCCCTGCGTCACCAGTTCCGGCAGGCGGGCCGGGTCGTTCACCGCCGGGTTGCGCTCGACGATCGGGTGGTCGTCCTGGATGAACCCGGGAAACAGCGACGGCAGGTTCACCGCCGCGCAGACGATGACCAGCAGGGCGATGGCGCGGGTCACGGAGTCTTGCCGCCGACGTAGCCGAGCGAACGGAGCTGCTCCTCGAGCCCTTCCGGCAACGGCGGTTCGTCGCGATCCTCACGGCCGGGATCGGCCTCGTAGATGCCCAGCAGTTCGCGGCGCAGGGTCTCCGCCGTGGCCGGGTCGCGATCGATGATGTTGCGGGTCTCCCCCGGATCGGCGCGCAGGTCGTACAGCTCCCAGATCGGGTCGGGACGCTTCGGGATCAGGATCAGCTTGTGGGTTGCGGTGCGCAGCATCCGCCACTTCCCGGCGATCCCGTCGACGTACTGCCGGGGGTTCTCCCGGTAGAAGTTCCGTCCCGACTCGGAATAGGCCGGCAGGCCCGCTGACCGATCC
>JANNTZ010000316.1:0-3749 GCA_031394595.1 Acidobacteriota bacterium | reverse complement strand
CCCTCCGGGGGGATCGATCTCCAGCCAGCCGCGCAGCGCCAGCGGCCGGTCGTACATCGAGATCTGGTACCCCTTCGGCAGGTCCGGATAGAAATAATTCTTGCGCGCGAACACCGACACCGGCTGCACCTCGCAGTGCAGCGCCAGCGCGGCCCGCAACGCGAAGTCCACCGTCCGGCGGTTCAGCACCGGCAGGACACCCGGCATGCCGAGACAGACCGGGCAGACGTTGGTGTTGGGCGGCCGGCCGAAGCGGGTCGAGCAGCCGCAGAAGATCTTCGAGTCCGTCAGCAGCTGGCAGTGGACCTCGAGGCCGATGACCGGTTCGTAGTTCATGCGTGTGCCTCGGGACGGGCGCGCGAGGGGCGCATTATAGCATCCGGCCGGAGGCGGCGCGCCGGGGCGCGGGCGCCCGGGCGGGCGCCCCGCGGCCGACCCGGCGGCGTGTGCTAGAGTACGCGCCGGTCGGGAGGACGCCGTGGGCCGCGTGAAGGTCGCCATCCTCGGGGCCGGCAATCTGGGTACGACGCTCGGCATCGTGCTGGCCGGCGGCGTGCCCGGGATCCGCGCCGGCAAAGCGCGCGACGTCACCCTGTGGACCATCGAGGAAGACGTGGCGCGCGAAATCCGCGACGCCCGCCTCAACACGAAATACCTCCCCGGTGTCGCCCTCCCCCGCGCCCTCGGCATCACCCTGGACCTGCGCGAGGCGATCGCCGGGGCCACGGCGATCCTGTTCACGGTCCCGTCGAAGGTGATGCGCGATGTCGCCAAGCGTGTCGCCGCGGATCTGGACGGCCTCCCGGTCCTCATCGGCGCGGCGAAAGGGCTCGAGGAAGGGACCTTCCGGCGGATGTCGCAGGTCATCGCCGGGGAATGCCCCGCCCTCGCCGCGCGTGTCCTGGCCCTCTCCGGCCCGTCGATTGCCCACGAGCTGAGCCGTGGCGTGCCGACCGCCGTCGTGCTGGCGTGCGCGGACGTCCGCCTGGCGCGCGAGGTCCGCCGCGACCTGCAGACGCCAATTCTGAGGATGCAGGTCAGCCGCGACGTCGCCGGCGTCGAGCTGGGCGGGGTCCTGAAGAACGCCTACGCTCTCGGATTCGGTCTGTGCGACGGGCTCGGGCTCGGGTTGAACAGCAAGGCGGCGCTGTTGGCGCGGGCGCTGCCGGAACTGGCGCGGCTGGGCGTCGCTCTCGGTGGCCGCCGAGCCACGTTCTACGGCCTCGCCGGTCTCGGCGATCTGGTCGGGACCAGCCTTTCCGACCACAGCCGCAACCGCCGCATGGGCGAGGAGATGGCGCGCCGCCGCCCGCGTGCCGAGGCGCTCGCCGCCATGCCCGGGGTGGTCGAGGGGCTCGGCGCCATTCACGTCGCCCTCGATCTTGCGACGCGCCGCAAGATCCGCGTCCCCGTGCTGGAAGGGATCGACGCGATCATCGAAAAGGGCGCCGACCCGCTGCCCACGATGACGCGCCTGATCGCCTGAGTCGCCGGCCGGCCCCCGCCTGGTGGCAGGCCGCCCCCCCCCGGGTGGCAGGCGGCCGCCCCACGCTCCCCCACCCCGGAGGCGCGGTCCCCGCACGGTGGTAGAATCCCCGCCATGCCGTGTGCCTGAACCCCGGCTTCTCCCACGAATCCCGGAGGCTTCGATGCAGACTCGACTGGCGTCCTCCCGACTTCGGATGACCCGCGTCCCAGCACTCGCCGCCGCAGTGACGGCCTGGCTTTCCATCCTGGCCGGTCCGGGATCGTCGCATGGTCAATCCCCGACTCCACCGGCGGACGCGACGCCCCCGAAGGAGATTGTCGAGACCGTCGTCGTGACCGCGCCGTCAACGGATCTGGGTCAGAACCGGGACGCCATCGCCGTGGCCTTCTACCAGACGTCCCTGGACACCACCCGGCCGTACCCCGTCGCCAACATCAAGATCCAGAAGGACTCCACGACCCTGATCCTGAAGCAGGGGACGATCTTCCTGATGAAGCCGGTGGCGGGCGAAATCACCGGCGCGGCGTTCGTCGGCGAGGGCGTCGCGACGCTGACCCCACCGAACCGGACGGAGCGTTACATGCTGAACAAGTACTCCGGCGCCGAGACGCTGAATGAACCGTTCACCGAGGCCGTGTTCCGGTTCAGCGACGGGACGGACAAGACGCTCGTCGGGGCCACCCAGCCCGGGCCCGAGGGATCACCCGCAGCCGGGCGCGCCGTGGAGATCTTCAAGGACCGGAACTCCTGGCTCGATGGATCGCGCGAGTTCAAGTTCGAGATGCAGTTCCTCGAGAACCGGATCTCCAACCTCAAGGGGCAGGACTTCTTCGTGGCCGAGTTCCACACCCCGAAGCACGATTGGGTCGGATTCGTCCACAACCCGTACGAGCAGATCGAGAACCTTCTCTACACGCGCGACACGCTCGGAGCCAAGGACCGCATGTACCGCGTGCCCTGGACGGAATGGCACAAGGCGGCCGACTACGGGCCCAGCGGTCACTACCTCATCCTCCCGGACAAGGACGGCCCGCGGGCGCTCCGGGTCCGACACTACGACATGGATCTGAACTTCAAGAACACCAAGACGGTGGACTGGGAAGCACGCGTGCAGATCGAGCCGCTGGTCACCGGGTTGCGGGTGTTCCGCCTGGACCTGGACAACAACGGCGACTCCCTGGCCGACTGGGACAACACTGCCTTCTACCCGGTGCGCCTGACCTCGGTCACCGATGATGGCGGCAAGATACTTTCCCACACGCACCGGAAGGACCAGGTCCTGGTCATCCTGTCGCAGCCGACCCAGGCCGGGGCCCCTCTCACACTCGTGTTCAAGGGATCCGCCGACGTGACCGTGCAGTTGACGGCCGAGTCCTTCGGGCTGCTGCAGGCCACCTGGTTTCCGCAGTACGGGTACCGGGGCGGGCGTTACTCGTTCCACTGGACGGTGCGCGTTCCGAGGCCATACCTGATCAGCGGATCCGGAAAGGTCGTCCGCGAGTGGGAGGACAAAGCCGCCGACCAGAATGGCATCGAGATCCGGTGCGACCTGCCGGTCGCCTTTCCATGGATCATCTTCGGACGGTTTCAGAAGGCCCCCAGCACCTACACCAGCGCCGAGGGTGGGCGCGACATCGGGCTCACCATCCACTCCTTTCCGACCATGACGATCTCGATCACCGACACCGACACGCTGGAGGAGATCGGCGCGACCCAGCCGGTCACGATCAGCCTCAGCGCGCCGTTGAAGAAGGTCAACGGCATGTTCGAAGAGGGGAAGGAGGTGCTCAAGCTCTACGAGAATCTCTACGGGGCCTACCCCTACGAGGAGCTGCACATCGCCCAGATGGCCCCCTTCATGGGGTTCGGCCAGGCGCCCCAGGGGTTCGTGCAGCTGACGGGTGAGGCTTTCATGTCGCAGGCCAAGCTGGAGAGCGACTTCTTCCACGGGTTCTTTGCCCACGAGATCGCCCATCAGTGGTGGGGACACCAGGTGAGCGGCGCGACGCCCGACGATCAGTGGCTCGAGGAGGCGTTTTCCGAGTACGCCTCCGGCCTGTTCGTCAAGGAGTTCCAGGGGCCGAAGCGCTTCCAGCGCAAGCTCGAGGAGTGGCGCCGCGATGCCAAATACAGTGACAAGGAGGCGCCGATCGCGGCCGCCAACACGCTGCGTGGCCCCAACGCCCGCCGGCACCGCACGAATCTCATCTATCAGAAGGGTCCCTACGTCCTGCACATGCTGCGGGTCCAGCTCGACGAC
>JANNTZ010000278.1:0-6802 GCA_031394595.1 Acidobacteriota bacterium | reverse complement strand
TGCCGTGCTGGTAGAGGCGCCGTTGGCTGGCGAGGAGCTCCTTCCGGCTGACCCATTCGCCGGGCTCCAGGGTCATCGACTTCTTGAGCACCCGATCCCGCGTGATGAGATTGCCGCTGAAGTCCAGTGCCGCGACGCGCTGGCGGGACCCCTCCCGGACAGTGATGACCAGATCCTCCTCGCGGGAGGCGTCGCTGCGTGTCACATCGACCGGAAGCGTATCGAGGCGTGCCTCCGGGAACCCGGCTTCGTCGTACTTGCGTCGCAGGCGCACCATCGCATCCCGGACCACCTGCGGCGCGTAGGGGGCGCCCGGCGCGATCTCCGCGGTCGCGGCCAGATCCTCGGGCGTGAACGCGGCGTTGCCCTCGCAGACGACCTCCCCGATGGTCACCGCCGGTCCTTCTTCCACCGGGAAGGTCACGATCCAGCGCTTGCCGTCGGGCTCGGGATCCAGGCGGGCGTCGCCGACGATGACCGCCGGAAACCCCTTTTCGAGATAAAGGGCGCGGATCGCCTCGACGTCGTCCCGGAGCCCCTTGTCGCGCACCAACCCCCGGGAGAACAGGCTGTCACGCCGCGTCTGGAGGACCCGGCGTGCCTCTTTCTCCTTCAAGCGAAGGGCCCCATCGACGAGGACCGCCGCGGCCTGGGCCCGGATGCCGCGCCGGACGACGACGGCGACCTCCACCTCCTCCGGGTCATTGCGCCGGATCTCGGACGAGACCTCGGCGTCGAGCCATGCCGCGTCGCGCAGGATCTCGATCAGGCGATCGCGGCTGGCCGCGACGGCGGTCTCCACCGGCAGGCCGCCCTGCCAGACCGACCGGATTTCCCGGCGCAGCCCTTCCCGGTCGCGGATCCCCTCGAACTTCAACGAGACCCGAGGCCCGCTGTCGATGGTGACCACGAGATCCACCGCCCCGGCCCCGGCCGGATTGGCGACGTGGGTGATGCGCACCAGCAGGTGGTCGCGGTTCCGGTAGAACTGCTCCAGCCTCTCGATCCCGGCATTGACCTCGGCCCGGTCCCACCGCCCCCCCGCCCGGACCCGCAGCCGCCAGCGGATCTTCCGTTCGGCAAAACGCGGCTGCCCCTCCAAGCGGACGGTGTTCACCACCTGCCCGTTGACGCCCGGCCCCGAGGACCCAGGTTCGCCGGGCGGCCGGCCCCTCAGGAGATATTTGAAATCACCGCCAATCGATCCGTCCTGGTCGCGGATGCTGCTGAACCTCAGGTTGCGGGTCAGGGAATATTCCAGCTGGTAGATCGATTCCACCGACGAGCCCAGATCGCTGGAGTAGGCAACGAAGAGTTCATTGGTGACCTGCTTGCCGAGGGTGACACGGGTCGTCGGATCGCCCTGGCCGTCGACCTGGAAGGGATCGACGCTGACGCGATCGAGCCCGGCCCACCGGCCGATCGCCTCGGTCACCTCTCCCGGGACGGCTCCCGCCAGGTAGGCCGAGAACGCGTCCTCCGGCATGGCCCGGCTGGAGGAGGCCAGGGTCTCCGGCGTCTGGCCGGTATGCAGCAGGATGGCGACTTCATGGGGCTCGAGCGGCGGATCGCTGGTCAGCTCGTGACGCAGCTCGCTCACCGTCCCGTGGAGCCGCATCCGGATCGTGTAGTCCTGCACGCGCGTCTCGGCCGAGACGTCGAAGACCGGGTCGATCTCCTCCGGATCGGAGAAGTCGATGCTTCCGTTGGTCACGCGGTACGACGTGCCGCGGAAGAAGATCGACCCACCCTCGACGGCGGTGATCCGTCCGCTGACCACCGGCCGGCCGACGGTGCCGGTCACCCGCAGGTCCCCCTCGGTCTCGAGACTCGCGAGGTCGTTGCGCAGCCAGACATTCCCCGCCGCGCGCAAGGTCACGTCCAGGCCGGTATCGGCAAACGCGCGGGGCGCGTTCTGGATCCGGAAAAGTCCGGTCCGGCCGCGCCGCCCCACGTTCTCCAGCCCGAAGTCACGGGTGTAGGCGGCGCGCAGGATATCGACCGTCCCCCGCAGGGCGGTGGCGCCGTCCTCGTAGGTCACCGTCAAATCGAGATCGGCCGTCGATCGCAGCCCGCGAGGCAATTCCGCCTTCATGTCGCGTCCGGTGAGTCGCACGCGGGCGCTTTTCAGCCGGCCCGATGCCAGGATGCCGGGCGCCTCGGTCAGGAGGATCTCGCCCTCACCCTCGATCGGACCGCCCCCGCCGAAGAACTCCAGTTTCCGGATGGCGAGCCGGTCATGCTCGAATCCCGCCTCCAGGACCAGGTCGCTGATGGGATAAGGCAGGATGGGGTGGCGGATCACCTCGGCGCGCGCCTCCACACTCCCTTCCCACACCGGCGCGCCCCGGACGCCGCCCACCTTCACCTTCATTTCGGCCCGGCCGATCGCCTGCAGATCCCGATCCAGCAGGGCCAGCAGCCGCAGGTCGACGAGACCATGCGCCGTCGCCTCCAGCGCCGCCTGGTCCTCGAGCCCCACGTCGGCGGCCAGGGTCAGCTCGCTGCCCGGTCCCTCGAAGGCAACCGGTTCGACACGGATCCGCCCCCCACCGCTCACCACCCGGACAGGGTCACGGCTCTGGACGCGCAGCCCGGCGGTTTCCAGAGCAACGGTCGGCAGATCGGCGTTCCATTCCAACCGGGAGGGTTCGGCCAGCGGGCCGGAGAGAACCACCGTCCCGGTGATCTCGAGGCGGGCGTCGTCCGGTGCCGCGCTCACGACGCGCCCGATCGGCATCCGCATCCCGTCGAGACGGACCGTCAGTTCGATTCCCTTTCCCGGCCCGAGATCGAGGCTCCCCTCGACCGCCAGGCCGCTCTCGGGCGCCCCGCCACTCAGCACCGCACGTCCCGCATCCAGTTCGGTCGCGATCGCCGCCGGCCCGACATCGACCCCACGGACGGTGAGGTCGGCGCCGGAGATCCGGATGGCGCCGGTCGGCGAACGGATTGAGCCACCGATCTTTCCCTCCACCGACAGGTGGCCGGCAAGCCCGGAGGCCCAGGCGTCCGGGACCAGGGCCGTCACATCCACTCCGTCCCCCTGGATCGTGACCACCGGCAAATCTTCACCCTCGGCCGGCAGCCATTCCTCCTCCCCCCCGTACGGCAGGCGGCCGCCCAGTTCGATCTGACCGCCCCCGACGGCGATGACCAGGTGACGCGCTTCGATGATTTCCGGCGTGAACACGACTTCCCCGTCGAGCGCCTCCAGATCCAGTCCGGCGACACGGATCGGCCGCACCGCGAGCGTCGCGCGGCCGGTCGGCGATCCCGGCCGTCCGCCGATGTCGAGACGACCACTGAACAGCCCTTCGACCGGAAGCGCGATGCCGGCGGCCGCGATCACGGGCGCCACGGGGTAGCCCTCGGCGGTGGCCTGGAGCCTCACGGAGCCGTCCGCGCCGAACCGGATCTCCCCCGACAGGACGATCCGCCCGCCGTCGGACCGTTGCAGATCGGCGTGATCGATTCGGAGACGATTCCCCGCGTAGTCGATCGCCGCCTCCAGATCGCCCAGGTCGGTCCCCGCGAGACTCAACCCACGGGCGCGCACGGTTCCCCGGAAACTCGTGCCCGCTCCGCCGAGGCGGAAGTCCCCCTCCCAGTCCCACTGGCCGCCGAGCATCTTGATGATCCGTCCGAGTGCGTCTCCCTCTCCGGCGGCCGCCGCGCCCGCCCGGACGGCCGGTGCAGGCGCAGAGTTCACGGCTGGTCGTGCCACGGTGCCGCCGGAGGCTTGAACCGGCCCCGGATCCGCCCGGTCGAGGAACAGCCGCATCAGCGCCGGAGAGATCGCGGGCGCAATCGCCACCCCGATCGGCAGCGAAGATCCGATCCAGGAAGCGCGGCCCCCGGGCGAGCCGGCCCCTTTCGATGCCGGTGAAGCGGCACGTCCCGGGGCGCCGCCACGTGCCGGCGGCTTGGCGCGAGGGGAGGAGGCGGCGGTGAACAGCGGCAGGATCTCGCTTATGTCGCCGGTCGCGCCGCTCAACTTCAGCCGGATGCCGTCGCTTGGCCGGAAGGAACCGGAGAACCGGCCGGTCGCCGATCCGGCACGCAACGTGCCGTTCCGGAAGTGAAGCGTGGTCCCCGAAGTCTCGAGGTCGATCGAGAGTTGCAGCGGCAGGTCGCGGCCCTTGGGCGATGCGTAGGTCCCCTTGGCCGCGAGATCGCCCGAACCCCGGAGCGACGTGAACCCGGCGCGGCCGATGACGTGATGACCCGTGTAGTTCACGGTCCCATGGATCGCCGGCCCGGTCCAGCCGGAGACCGCCAGCAGGCGGACCGCATCCACCCCTTCGACACGCAGGTCGAAGTCGGCCCTCAGGTCGCCGCTCACCGCGGCCGATCCGGTCGCTTCGCCCCCCAGGGCCTGCGCCCGCACCCCGGTGAACTGCCAGGTGCCGCGATCGAGGCGGAGATCGGCGCGACAGGCATCGACCTCCAGCCCGGCGATCTGCAGACCGGTTCCCTCGACTTCACCCTGCGCCGTCGCCACGGCCCGCGTCCAGCTCCCGTCGAGGCGACCCTGCAGCCGGCCCGCGGACCCGACACCGGCCGGCAGCCATTCCTTCGCACCTGTGAGATCGACGGCGAACCTGGCCTCGCCGGTGAGTGTCGGTGTCCCCATCAGGCGGAACTCGGCCGACCCATCGGCCGACAGACCGGCCCCACGCAGGCTGGCGTCGGCGATCCGCATCACCGGCCCGCCGGCGATGAGGGTGGTCTTCCCGTGCATGCCGGCGATCCGGCGACCCAGCAGCTCGAGGTCGCCGTTGGAGAATTCGATCGCCCCGCGCAGCCCCTGCCCCTCCGGCGACAGTTCGATCCCCATTTCCAGTCCGCCCAGCCGGACACTCTGCCCGGGCCGCCCCGTGATTGTGAGTGTGCCGTCCTCGATCCGGAGGCTCGATCCCGGCGGGACCCGGCCCAGGATGGTCGCCGGCGCGAGCATCGCGCCGCCAGCCGCGGCCAGCGGGCTGGCGGGAACAACGACCCGCAGGTTGGGCCGGGTCAGGATCACCGTCACCGGTCCGTGCCGCAGGCCGACCAGGGTCAGGATGCCGGCCCGCACGCGCACCGTGGCGATCGATCCTTCGGCGACTGGGGCAGGGGGACGTTTCACCGCCCCACGGACGTCCTCGAGCCGGATTGCCGGAGGCAGCAGGGCGATCCGCAACCGGCCGATGGTGACCGGCGCGCCCACGAGACCGGTGGCCCGGGTCTCCAGCATGACGCGCAGACGTTCGGACAGGCCACGCAGCAGGAACGGGCCGGCGATCGCACCCGGGATCGCCACGCCCGCGAGGATGGCGAGGACGGCCAGCCGCCGCCCGCGATTCATGTGGATGCCCGTGGCGTCAGTGCCCGGAGCGGGCGGGGCGGCGCGGCCCGTGTTTCTTCCACAGGTGCCCGAAGGCGATCAGCGCCTGGACTTTGCGCCGGACGAAGACGGTCATGACCAGCTCGTACGTGGACCATGCGAAGTAGATGAGCGTGACCTCCTCGTGCAGGTTCGGCCGCACCAGCTGCAGCCCCCACAGGCAGAAGATCCCGGTCGCCTCGACGATGTGGAACGACATGTTCGACAGCAGCAGCAGGCCGAGGAATGACTGCGCGATGGTGAGGAGGATCTCCTGCTTCTGGAAATCGTCGAACACCACCGGGGTCGGGGCCCCGATGCTCAGCGAGTAGACGGTCGGGATCATCGCCGCCAGCATGGTCCACTGGTTGATGTTGGCCGACACCATGTTGAGCAGCGCCATCGGGGCCTTGCCCTTCTGCCGCGCCCAGTTGAAGGCGCTCAACTTCTCCGGGAACTCCGACAGGAACGGCGCCACCCACTGGATGAACAGGTACTCGGAAACGCCGAATTGGACGGCGAACGCCAGCATGGCGTGCAGGAACGGTTCGGCCGAGAAAAACAGGATCAGACCGCCCCCGAGGAACAACCCGATCACCGCCAGGGCGCGCGGCGTCCGGCCCAGCCCCATGATCTTCCGCGGGATGTATTCCAGGTCCTCGACATGTTCCAGGTCGCGAGGCGGCAGCTTCTTGAGGACCCAGAGGTACAGGAAGTACATTCCCAGCAGGATGGCGCCGTCGACGAGGGTGAGCGTGCCCTTGTAGTGGATGAACAGGAAGTAGAGGATCGGCAGACTCAGCGATAGGACCTCGACGCTGTTCTCGTCGTCCAGGTGGATCCGCCGGAGCAGCTGCCTCTGGCGTCGCCAGTGCCCCCACGCCGCCACTCCAAAGACCAACGGCCAACCGAGGCCGACGAGCAGCCGCAGCGAACCGGTGAAGTTGGCGGTCATGAAATGGACCTGCTGCGACCAGGCGATGACCGCCTCGACGGCGAACTCGGGCGCCGCCTGCAGCCAGGCCAGGATCGCCATCGCCATGCCACGCGACACCATGAACTGGGCGCACTCCGCCCCCCAGGCGATCATGAAGGCGGCGAAGACCAGGGAGGGGAGCGGCCAGACACTGGCCCACAATCCGACTTTCGGGACGGCGGTGCCGGGAACGATGGCCAGAATGGCGGCGGCGCGCAGATTCACCCGTTCGCGCATCGGCGGCGGCGGACCGGCGGGGCGCGGCGACGCACCGGTCGGCTTGGGGGACCCCATCGGCGGCGTATCTTAGGCTGCGTCAAGGATCAGCGTCAATCAGGCCGGCGCCTGGGTCAGTCCCGGGTGCCGGTGGCGGGACGCGGCGCGTCGCCGCTCCGCGCTCGCACGCGCGGGCCACGGGGCGCTCAACCGACGCGCCCGGCGCGGCTCGAGGTCGCTGT
>JANNTZ010000273.1:0-2348 GCA_031394595.1 Acidobacteriota bacterium | reverse complement strand
CGATCGTCACCAAAGCTTTCGCGAAGGAACTGTTCCCGGACGACCCGAATCCGGTCGGCAAGTCGTTCTACGACGGGCTCGGCAAGCCGATCGCGATCGTCGGCATCATCGAGCACATGCACGGCGCCTGGGTCGGCTGGGACAAGCTCGACAACGTCGTGCTGTTCCCGCGCGTCAAGAACGGGCCAACCTCGATCTACCTGGTCCGCGCCGAGCCAGGCCGCCGCGATGCAGTGATGCGCGACATCGAGGCGCAGCTCGGCGACTCGAACCCGGACCGCCTGCTGCGCTGGGTGCGACCGTTCGACTACTTCATCAACCAGTCCTACCTGGACGACCGCAACATGGCGATCTTCCTCGTCAGTGTGACGAGCGCGCTGCTCGCGATCACGGCGCTCGGGATATTCGGCCTCGCCACTTTCAACGTCAGCACGCGCATCCGCCAGATCGGCACGCGGCGCGCGGTCGGCGCCCGCAAGCTCGACATCGTGCGGCACTTCCTGGTCGAGAACTGGATGATCACGACCGCCGGCATCGTGGCGGGCTGCGGGCTGGCGCTCGGGGCCGGCTACTGGCTGTCGCTCGCTTATGAGCTGCCGCGCCTCGACCTCTACTACCTGGTCGCCGGCGTGGTCGTCGTCTGGTTCATCGGTCTGGCTGCCGCCCTGCAGCCGGCCCGCCGGGCCTCGGCCATCTCGCCTGCGGTGGCGACCCGGACGGTCTAGACTTCCATGACCATTGCAACCGTTCAGGCGCCTCGTGCATCCAAACCGATGAAGGATAAGCAAGACCAGGGACTAAGGGACAGCTTGAGCGACCGCACGGTACTCGTGATTGACGACAGCGAGGCCGTGCGCACGGCGCTCGACGTGCTCCTCTCCATGCACGGCGCGCGCGTGATCGGTGCCGATTCGGCGGCCGCCGGCATGGACGCGCTCACGCGCGAGCCGGTGGACCTCGTCGTGCAGGACATGAACTTCCGCCGCGAGGTGACTTCCGGCGAGGAGGGCGTCACGCTCTTCCGCCAGATCCGGACCCAGCACCCGGACCTGCCGGTGATCCTGCTGACGGCCTGGACCCACCTCGAGACCGCCGTCGAACTCGTCAAGGCGGGCGCCTCGGACTACGTCGCCAAGCCCTGGGACAACGCCCGCCTGCTGACGACGGTGCGCAACCTCCTCGACCTGCAGACCGCGCGCGCGGAGAACCGCGCGATCCGCCGTCAGCGCGCGGCGGCGCGCGCCGAGCTCGCCGGCCGCTTCAACCTGAATGGCCTGGTCTACGAGAGCGATGCGATGCACGCGCTCGCCTCGATGGCGGTGCGGATCGCGCACGCCGACGTGCCGGTGCTGATCAGCGGGCCGAACGGCGCCGGCAAGGAGATCATCGCCGACATCGTGCAGGCGAATTCCACCGGCCGCGACGGGCCGTACGTGAAGGTCAATCTCGGTGCGCTCCCGGACACGCTGATGGAAGCGGAGCTCTTTGGCACCGAGGCGGGCGCTTTCACCGGCGCCAAGGCGCGCACCGGACGGTTCGAGGCCGCCGACGGCGGCACGATCTTCCTCGACGAGCTCGGCAACCTCTCGCCGATGGGGCAGGCCAAGCTTCTGCGCGTGCTGCAGACCGGCGAGTTCGAGCGCCTCGGCGCCAACACGACGCGGCGCACGCGCGCGCGCATCATCGCCGCGACCAACGCCAACCTGCCGCAGCTGATCCGCGACGGGCGCTTCCGCGAGGACCTGTTCTACCGCCTGAACGTGATCGAACTGGAAGTGCCGGCGCTGGCCGCGCGCCAGGACGACATCCTGCCGCTCGCGCGCCACTTCCTCGAGCCGGGTTTCACGCTCTCGCCGGATGCGTTGCGCGCGCTCGCCCGTTACCACTGGCCCGGCAACGTGCGGGAGCTTCGCAACGCCATCCACCGCGCCTGCCTGCTGTCGGTCGAGACCGTCGTGACTGCCAGGGCGCTGGCGCTGCCTTCGCTGCCTGCGCCGGCCGACGGCTCCCACATCGGCCGCGAGGCCATCGAGCAGGCGCTCCTGCTCGCCGACGGGGTCGTGGCGCACGCGGCGCGTGACCTCGGGCTGTCGCGTCAGGCACTCTATCGCCGCATGGAAAAGCTCGGCCTCAAGACACCCGTCGATCCTGGCGGGACATCAGCCTCCAATAGCTGATGCCCAATAAGCCGCGGGCGCGCCGGTCGCTGGCCGGCCGCGTCGCACTGGTCGTCGTGATCACCGCTGCGGCGCCCGCCGCGGCGACCCTGCTCTTTGATCGCCTGTTCGACTCCGCGCTCCTCGCGGGCCTGGCGGCGTTGCTGGTCACGCTGCCGCCCGCGATCTGGC
>JANNTZ010000269.1:0-48642 GCA_031394595.1 Acidobacteriota bacterium | reverse complement strand
AAGCTGTTCGAGCAGACGCGGGCCTCGGCCTACCGCGATGACCTGACCGGGTTGTGGAACTACCGCTACTTCCGAGAGTACCTGGCGCGTGAAGTCCACCGCAGCCAGCGCTACCACCCACCGATGTCGCTGGTCATGATCGATCTCGATGACTTCAAGCAGCACAACGACGCACACGGGCACGAGGCGGGCAGCCAGGCGCTGGCGATCGTGTCCCGGCTGCTGACCGACTCGCTCCGGAAGATGGACGTCGCGGCGCGGTACGGCGGCGAGGAGTTCGCCCTCATCCTGCCGGCGACCAGCAAGACCGGCGCGCACCAAGTGGCGGAGCGGATCCGCGAATGCGTCGAGCGGCACCTCTTCCCGCTCGAGGACGGGCGGCCCGGCGCCTTGATCACGGTCAGTATGGGAGTGGCGACCTGCCCGGCCGACGCGCGCGATCCCGGCGGCCTGGTGCGGTGCGCCGACGCGGCCCTCTACGTCGCCAAGAGTCATGGCAAGAACCAGGTGCACCTGTACGGCCAGAACCGCCGGTCGTACCGCCGGATCGACGCGAAACTCGACGGCCGGTTCTGCCTCCTGGCGACCGAGCAGCATCCGCTGACCACCCTCAACCTCAGCGAGGGGGGCCTGCTGTTCCTGGCCGAGCGAACCCTGCCGGTGGGGTCGCTCATCGACATCAACATCGCGCTCCCGGGTGGCCGGACGATCGCCTCGTCGGGGCGGGTCATCCGGGTCGAGGATCGGGGGAATGGCCGGTACGAGGCGGCGATCCGGGTCATCGACATGCCGTCGCGCGACCAGGGACTCCTGGCGGAGTACCTGCGCAGCCTCGGCCCCCGTGGCGATGAGCCGGAAACGGCGGCGGGCACCGAGACGACCACGGCCGATCCCGCCGCGGATGAGGCGAGGACCCCGAAAGACGACTAGGAGCCTGTCCGGCTATCCGCCCGCGACCGCCGGGATGATGGTCACCTCGTCACCGTCGCTGACCGGCGTAGTCGGGCCGGAGAGCAGGCGGACGTCGTTGTCGTTGATGTAGATGTTGACGAAGCGGCGGAGATCGCCCTCGGGGCCGCGCAGCTTCCCCTTCAGCCCGGCATAGCGATCCTCGAGACCGTCGAGGATGTCGGACAGGGTCTGACCTTCGAGTGCAACCGATTCGTCGCCGTTGGTCTGGCGCCTCAGGACGGATGGAATACGGACCTGGATGGCCATGAATGCCTCCTCAGTGGGATGGCCGCGCGGCGGCGGGGACGACCCCGACGACGGACGGCCCGGATGAAGGTGACAATGGGCGAATGGTGGTCGGCGTGGCGGCGGCCATAGGCCGCGATCCGGTTGCCATGGTCGCGACCGCCTGTTCGAACTGGTCGAGGCGTGGGTCGATGACCGGGTAGGCGGCGGCGGTGGCGGCCAGCGCCTCGGTGGTCTTCAGGCCGTTGCCGGTGACCACCAGGACGATCGGATCGTGACGCGGGATGATCCCCTGCTGGATCAGCTTGCGGGCGACGGCGATGGTCACCCCGCCGGCGGTTTCGGCGAAGATCCCCTCGGTCTCCGCCAGCAGGCGGATCCCCTCGACGATCTCGGTGTCGGTGACGTCCTCGGCGGCACCGCCGCTGTCGCGGATCACCCGGGCGGCGTAGTAGCCGTCGGCCGGGTTGCCGATGGCGAGCGATCGGGCAATGGTGCGCGCCTTGACGGGGCGGATCTCGCCGCTGCCATCCTTCACCGCCGTGACGATCGGGTTGCAGCCGGCCGCCTGGGCGCCGTGGAAGCGGACCGGGTGGGCGCCGATCCAGCCGAGTGTCTGCAGTTCCTGGAACGCCTTGGCGATCTTGGTGATCAGCGATCCGCCAGCCATGCAGCAGACGACGTGCGCCGGGGTGCGCCAGCCGAGCTGCTCGGCAATCTCGTAGCCGACCGTCTTCGACCCCTCGCCGTAGAACGGCCGCAGGTTGACATTGACGATCCCCCAGCCGAACCGGTCGGCGATTTGGCTGCACAGCCGGTTGACCTGGTCGTAGTCGCCCCGGATGCCGAACAGCCGCGCACCGTAGACCGTGGTGCCGAGGATCTTGGCCGGCTCCAGGTCCTCCGGGACCAGGATCGCCGTCTCGAATCCGTGCCGGGTCCCCTGGGCAGCGACCGAGTTGGCCAGGTTGCCGGTCGAGGCGCAGCCGACCGTGGTCATGCCGAACTCGCGCGCCTTGGTGAGGGCGACCGACACCACCCGGTCCTTGAACGACAGGGTGGGGAAGTTTACCGCGTCGTTCTTGACGTAGACCTCGCGCGCCCCGAGACGTGTGGCCAGACGGTCGGCGCGCACCAGCGGCGTGAAGCCGACTTCCGCGCCGAGGATCGTTTCGTCGCCGGCCGGCAGGAGTTCCCGGTAGCGCCACATCGAGCGGCCACGCGCCACCAGCGCGTCGCGATCGACGCGCCGGCTTATGGCGTCGTAGTCGTAGACGATCTCGAGAGGGCCGAAGCACTCCTCGCAGATCGCCCGCGGGGCCACCGGCAGGTGCGCCCCGCACTCGCGGCACTTCATACCGAGAACGAAACCCATGACTCGACCATCCTTTCCCGGAAAAGCCGGGCGCCGGTGGGGGGTGGGCGCCGCGGCGTTGTTGGTGTTCGTCTCAGGCGGTCAGCTCGTCGAAGGCGGCTGCCGCCTGACGCATCTGTTCCGCGGTCGTGTCAATCCCGACGCTCAGCCTCACGGTCCCCTGGGGGAAGGTCCCGAGATGCCGATGGGCATAAGGGGCGCAATGCAACCCCGGTCGCACCGCGATGTCGTGCCGCTCGTCCAGGATGGCGCCGACCTCGGCCGGGGCGAACCCCGTCACGTTGAGGCCGAGCAGGCCGACCCTGCCCTCGCCGTCCTTGCCGGCGATCACCCGGTCGGCGCCGTACCACGACAGTCGGTCGGGTCGCCGGATCGCCTGCTGGAACTCGCGCAGCATGGCGCGCTCGTGCGTCAGGATGCTGTCCACGCCGCGCTCGAGGACCAGGCGCAGGCCGGCGCGCAGGCCGGCGAGACCGATGACGTTCGGGGTGCCGCCTTCGAGATGATGCGGGAACTCCTCCGGCTGGACCGGCCGGGTCGAGTCGCCGCCGGTGCCCCCCTCGCGCCAGCACCGGACCTCGGCGCGCTCGCCGACGAACAGGCCGCCGACACCGGTGGGTCCGAGGAGTCCCTTGTGGCCGGTGAAGGCGAGCAGGTCGATCGAGTCCTTCTGGAGATCGATCGGCACCACCCCGGCGCTCTGGGCGGCGTCCACCAGCAGCAGGCCGTCCCGTTCGCGGGCGATCCGGCCGATCTCCGCCACCGGCTGGATGGTGCCGGTCACGTTGGAGGCATGGGTGATGGCGACCAGCCGGGTCTTCGATGTCCAGGCGCGAGTCACGGCATCCGGGTCGATGAGGTGATCGGCGGACGCCGGCAGGCGGGTCAGGGTGATGGCGCCTTCCTTCTCCATGCGATTGAGCGGCCGCGACACCGAGTTGTGCTCGAGGACCGAAGTGATGGCGTGGTCGCCGGGGCGCAGCACGCCTTTGATTGCCATGTTCAGACCGTCGGTGGCGTTGTGACCGAAGACGATCCGTTCCGCCCGCGGCGCATTGAACAGACGCGCCAGGAGCCGGCGGGTCTCCTCGATCATCGCCTCCGCCTCGACGGCGCGTCGGTGCCCGCCGCGCCCCGGGTTGGCGGCGGAGTTCCGCGCGAACTGGTCCATCTCGCGGTAAACCCCCTCCGGCTTGGGGAAGGTGGTGGCGGCGTTGTCGAGATAAATCATCGCGCCATCCCCCGTTCGCGGTCGCCCCGGCGAGTCATGGTCAATTCCCCACGTAACGCGAGTACAGGGATCGCGCCACCGCCGCGTCGGTCGTCCCACCGACGATGGTCCGGCCGTCGGCGAACACGGTCAATTCGAAACGATCGATGCGGGCGCGCAGGAGAAACTTGTTCTGTTCCAGATTCCCGAGCGGTCGCAGTCGGCGGGCCACTTCGTCGAGATCGAGCCGGACGCCATCGCGGCGCCGGATCTGCACCGAGTTCCGGCCGCACAGGTTCGCCGAGTCGGCCCCGGCCGCGCCGTCGAGCCAGGAGAACTCGCGCTTGCCGCAGCACAGGCAGCCGGGGTCGCGCGGCGGCAGGTCGATCATGTTATATCGTCCCTCCCAAACGTCCACGACGTTCATCTTCCGGCTGAGACGTTCGCGCCGTCCCGTCAGGATCTTGAGCGCCTCGGCGCATTGAAGAGAGGCGATGATGGCGACGATCGGACCGAGGACTCCGGCGGTGTCGCAGGATGGGGAGAGTCCGGGCGGCGGCGCCGTCTCGAAGACGCAGCGCAGGCAGGCGGTGTCACCCGGGATGACCGGGAACGACAGACCGTACGAGCCGACGCAGGCGCCGTAGACCCATGGGGTCCCGGTCTGCACGCAGTAGTCGTTGATCAGGAAACGGGCGTCGAAGTTGTCGGTGGCATCGAGGACCAGGTCGAACCCGTCGAGCAGCCGCCGGACGCTCCCCGGGTTGAGGTCGTCGACGATCCCATCGACCCGGATCAGCGAATTGACGGCGCGCAGTTTCTTTTCGGCGGCCACCGCCTTGGGGAGGAGCGATCGGACGTCGTCCTCGTCGAACAGGATCTGACGCTGGAGGTTGGACTCCTCCACGAAATCACGATCGATGATCCGCAGCGTCCCGACCCCGGCGCGCGCCAGGAGCGACGCCTGCACGGTGCCGAGGGCACCGCAACCGACCAGCGCCACACGCGCCGCCATCAGGCGGGTCTGGCCCTCCGCACCGATCCCCTCGAACAGGACCTGGCGCGAGTAGCGGGCCGGGATCCCGCCGGTCGCCGCCCCGGCGGGGGCGCCGGTCGTCCCGCCGCCTGTCCCGGGCCCCGGCTGCCTGTCCTTGTCGTCGTTGGTCATGCGCCGTTCCTCTCCCCGCGTGCCCCTGAAATGGAAAAACCTCTTCGAGACGTCGAAGAGGTTTGCGGGGGAGCATTCGTCTTCGCGTTCCGTCCCTCATCTTTCGGGGCCAAAAACCCCGCAGGACTTGGCACCGGCCTCCTGGTATTCCGGAGCGGTTGCCGTGGGATCGTCGGGCCTGTCCCTCCCCCACTCTCGATAAGATGGGACGCTGTCGATGTCTAAAAGTTCGGGGCACCTCCATGAAGCAACACCGGCAACGTACCACGCGATCCACGCTCTGTCAACTTCCGTCCGTTCTTGCCGCAGCCTGCGGAACAACTGCCTCTCCAGGCGTATCGCCATGTGGACCGTGGGGTCGTCGTCGGGGTGGATCCGACCCCACTTGCCGACCGGTCGGTCAGTAGTGTAAAGTACGCGTCACGTTTGTCGTTCGAGCGACTCCGGAGCACGCGTGACGGCTTGGTGACGCGAGTGCCGTAATGTGAAACTCGTGGCGCAGGCCGGGGAGAATCAAGTTGACCGACACCGGATCGACCCGTATATCAGCCCCATCGGGTGAAGGCGGGGAAGCCTCGATGTCCCAGCGCATCATCATTTTCGACACCACCCTCCGCGACGGCGAGCAATCGCCCGGCGCCAGCATGAATCTCGAGGAAAAGGTCAGGATGGCGCGTCAGCTCGACGCGCTGGGGGTGGATGTGATCGAGGCCGGTTTCCCAATGGCCTCCGAGGACGATTTCCGGGCGGTCCAGGCGGTGGCGCGCGAGGTCCGGCGGCCGATCGTCGCCGCCCTGGCGCGCACCACACGCGAGGACATCGAGCGGGCCGGGAGGGCGCTCGACCAGGCGGCCCACCCGCGGATCCACACCTTCATCGCCACCTCCGATCTGCATCTGGAGCGCAAGCTCCGGAAGACCCGGGAGGAAGCGCTGCGCATGGCGGCCGAGGCGGTCAGCCTGGCGAAGTCATTCACCCCGGACGTGGAGTTCTCCGCCGAGGACGCGACCCGCAGCGACGTAGACTATCTCTGCCACGTGGTGCAGACGGCGGTGGACGCCGGCGCGACGACCATCAACATCCCGGACACCGTCGGCTACACCTGCCCACCCGAGTTCGCCCGCCTGATCCGGACGCTGCGCGACCGGGTCCGGGGGATCGAAGGGATCACCCTGTCGGTCCATTGCCACAACGATCTCGGCCTGGCGGTCGCCAACACTCTCGCGGCGGTCGAGGCCGGGGCGCGGCAGGTGGAGTGCACCATCAACGGCATCGGCGAGCGCGCCGGCAACGCCTCGCTCGAGGAAATCGTCATGGCGCTCTACGTGCGCCGCGACATCCTGCCCTATACCACCGGCGTCGAGACGACGCAGATCTCCAAGTCGAGCCAGTTGCTGTCGAACATCACCGGCATCCTGGTGCAGCCGAACAAGGCGGTGGTGGGGCGGAACGCTTTCGCGCACGAGGCGGGGATCCACCAGGACGGGGTCCTGAAGGAGCGCCGCACGTACGAGATCATGACTCCGGAGTCGGTCGGCATCAAGACCAACCGCCTGGTGCTTGGCAAGCACTCCGGTCGCCACGCTCTCGGACGGAAACTGGCCGACCTCGGCTACCGCCTCAATCGCGCCGACCTGGACCAGACGTACCGGCGCTTCATCGAGATCGCCGATCAGAAGAAGGAGATCTTCGACGAGGACCTGATCGCCATCGTCCACGAGGGGATGAAGGAGATCCCGGAGAGTTTCCGCCTGAAGCTCCTGCAGGCCTCCGCCGGCAGCCAGCGTCCCTCCACCGCGACGGTGACCCTGGTCTCCGAAGGGCGCGACCTCATCGCCTGTGCCGTGGGAGACGGGCCGGTGGCGGCGTCGTACAACGCCATCGACCAGATCACCGGCGTTCCCGGACGGCTGGTCGACTACTCGATCCGCGCCGTGTCGCGCGGCCGCGACGCCATGGGCGAAGTGTTCGTGCACGTCGAGGTCGGCGACCGGGAATTCACCGGCAAGGCGGCCTCGACCGACATCGTCGACGCCAGTGCCCGGGCCTACCTGCACGCGGTCAACAAGGCGCTCCACCTGACGCGGACGTTGCAGACGCAACCGGCGGCGACCGATCTGGCTGGGGCCGCGCTGCCCGCGATGAGCGAGGCGCCGGCGGTGCCGGCGACGGCGGAGGCGGTGACCAGGCCCGACACGCCGGCCCCGGGCGCGCCGCAGGGAATGAAGGAGGGTACGACGGCGACGGCACGGCCTGCCGCCACCGACGCTGTCCGTCAGATTCGCATCGTATAGCGCAGGCCGGTCCGGCCAGCCTCAGGGCAGCCGGACACCATGGCCTGCGCTTAATTTTTCCCCCGCGGTCCTTTCTGCCGCCGGAGGGGGAGGCTGGCACGGGGTTGTTCCCGGGCCGGCCGCCGGCGGCAGGAAAGACCGCGGTTTCGAACGGCCGCCGCCGGAGCGGCGGCCGGAGCGGGATGGAGGCCCGCAAGGAGACGACCATCATGAGAGGCAGAGCGCACCTTTTCGAACGGGACCGTATCACCACGGAGGAGATCCTTCCGGCGCGCTTCCAGGGATCGGCCGGCGAGGCCGACCTCGGCCGTCACGCCATGGCCGGGATCGACCCCGAATTCGCCGAACGCACCGCTCGCGGCGACATCATCGTGAGCGGCCAGGAGTTCGGTTCCGGGGCGGCGCGCGAGGCGGCGGTGCGGGCCCTCGCGAGTGCCCGGGTGGCCGCGGTCGTGGCGAAATCGTTCGCCCCGGCCTTCTTCCGGGACGCCCTCAACAACGGCTTTCTCGCCATCGAATGCCCCGCGGCGGTGGACGGGATCCGCGACGGTGACCTGGTCGAGATCGACCTGAAGGACGGCGTGGTGCGCAACCTCAGCCGCGGCACGGCATTCGGCTACGTGCCGTTCACCCCCTTCGCCCTCGACATCCTCGAGGCGGGAGGGCTGCTGCCCTACGTGCTGAGGCAGACGACAGGGGGATCGAGTGCCTGAGACGGCACGCCGGATCGTCCTCCTGCCGGGGGACGGCATCGGCCCCGAGGTGATCGCCGAGGCGGCGCAGGTTCTGCGCGAAGCCGCCGCTTCGGAAGGGGTGCGTCTCGATCTGGTGGAGCATGCCGTCGGCGGGGCGGCGATCGATCGCGACGGGGCGCCATTACCGAAGCCGACGCTCGCCGCCGCCCGCGGCGCGGATGCCGTGCTGCTGGGGGCCGTCGGCAGCCAACGGCACGACCGGCTGCCGCGCGATCAGCGGCCGGAGCAGGCACTCCTGGGGCTGCGCAAGGAGCTGGGAGTGTTCGCCAATCTCCGGCCGGTGCGGTTGCACCCGGCGTTGATCGGCGCTTCACCCCTGCGGCCCGAGATCGTCGGTGGCACCGACCTGGTGATCGTGCGCGAGCTGACCGGTGGCCTTTACTTCGGGACGCCGCGGGGTCTCGAGGGGACCGGCGAGGGACGCCGGGCGCGCAACACCATGACCTACAGCGCCGGCGAGATCCGGCGGATCGCCCGGGTGGCGTTCGAGACCGCCCGCGGCCGGAAGCGACAGGTGACTTCGGTGGACAAGGCCAACATCCTGGAAACCTCGCAGTTGTGGCGCGAGGTGGTGGAGGAAACCGCCAAGGGCTATCCGGATGTCCGGCTCGACCACCTGTACGTCGACAACGCGGCGATGCAGCTCGTGGCGCGTCCGGCGGACTTCGACGTCATCCTGACCGAAAACCTGTTCGGCGACATCCTGAGCGACGAAGCGGCGATGCTGGCCGGCGGGATCGGCATGCTGCCATCGGCGAGCCTGGGCGAGGGGCCGGGGCTCTACGAGCCGGTGCACGGATCGGCGCCCGACATCGCCGGCCGTGGCATCGCCAACCCGCTGGCGGCGATCCTGTCGGCGGCGCTGCTGCTGCGTCACTCGCTGCATCTGCCGGAGGCGGCCGCCCGGATCGAAGCGGCGGTCGACCGGGTCCTGCACGACGGCGCCAGGACCACCGACCTGGCGCGTGGCGGGGAAAAGAAGCTCTCGACGTCCGAGATGGGTGCCGCGGTGCGCCGGGCGATGGCAGCCGCCCCGGCCGGCGGACGACGCACGGATGCCGTGACCGGAGGCGGGCGATGAGCGACCCCAAGGTGCTGGAAGCGGCGGCCGTGACGGCTACCGCGGTGCCAGGACCGGCGCGCACACCGGGGACCGCTGGTTCGCAGACGAAGGCCCCCGCCGCAGAAACCGTGAAGCCCCCGGTCCCGTCGCCACGCGTCGAGGGCGTGGAGATGCGTGGCGCGCGGATCCTGATCGAAGCGCTGCTCGCCGAAGGGGTTGAGACCATCTTCGGCTACCCGGGCGGCGCCATCCTGCACGTCTACGACGAGCTGGCGCGGGTGCGCGATCGTCTGAAGCATGTCCTGGTCCGTCACGAGCAGGGGGCGGTGCACGCTGCCGAGGGGTACGCGCGATCGACCGGCAAGGTCGGCGTGGTGATGGTCACCTCGGGACCGGGCGCCACCAACTGCGTCACCGGGCTGACCAACGCCCTCATGGACTCGACACCGATCGTCTGCATCACCGGCCAGGTGCCGACCCACCTGATCGGCAACGACGCCTTCCAGGAGGCGGACGTGGTCGGGATCACGCGGCCCTGCACCAAGCACAACACCCTGGTGAAGGACGTCCGCGAACTGGCGCGCACGGTCAAGGAGGCATTCCACATCGCCCGCACCGGGCGGCCGGGGCCGGTGGTCATCGACCTGCCGAAGGACGTCACCGCCGCGGTCACGAAATTCAACTACCCGGATCGGGTCGATCTGCCGTCGTACCGGCCGCCGTCGGAAGGCGATCCCGCCGCCGTCCGCCAGGCGATCGACATGATGATCCGGGCGGAGCGCCCAGTCCTGTACGTCGGTGGCGGCATCGTCAATGCCGACGCCGGCCGGGAGATCGTCGCCCTGTCGGAGCGGCTGAACATCCCGACGACGCCGACGCTGATGGGGCTGGGCGGCTTCCCGTCGGCGCACCCGAACTGTCTCGGCATGCTCGGTATGCACGGCACCTACGCAGCCAACATGGGGGTGTCGCACAGCGATCTGCTGATCGCCATCGGTGCCAGGTTCGACGACCGGGTGACCGGCCGGCTCAAGGACTTCGCCCCGAACGCCAAGGTGATTCACGTCGACGTCGACGCCTCCTCGATCAACAAGAACCGCCAGGTCGAACTCGGGATCGTCGGCGATGCGCGGGCGGTGCTGCGGCAGATGCTGCGCGGTCTGGACACGGCCCGGCTCGAGTCGCCGCCGCCGCGCGCCGACTGGTGGCGCACGGTGCGTGGTTGGGCGACGCAGCACCCGTACCGCTACAAGCAGCGTCGCGGTCAGATCATGCCGCAGGCGGTGATCGAAGAGCTGCACCGTCTGACGCGCGGCGAGGCGATCGTCTCGTCGGACGTCGGCCAGCACCAGATGTGGGTGGCGCAGTACTACGGCTTCAAGGAGCCGCGCCAGTGGCTGAACTCCGGCGGCCTGGGGACGATGGGGTACGGTTTCCCGGCCGCCATCGGCGCGGCGCTGGCGCACCCCGACCGGACGGTGGTCTGTGTCACCGGCGACGGTTCGTTCCAGATGTGCATCCAGGAGCTGGCGACCGCGGTGCAGGAGCGGGTCAACGTCAAGGTGGTGATCATCAACAACAACTTCCTCGGCATGGTCCGGCAGTGGCAGGAGCTGTTCTACGCGCGCACCTACAGCGCGGTCGGAATGGAGCGGCTGCCGGACTTCGTCAAGGTCGCCGAGGCCTACCACGCCAAAGGGCTCCGGGCGACGAAGCCCGACGAGGTCCGCCCGGTGCTCGAGGAGGGGCTGCGCACGCCGGGGCTGGTGATTATGGACATGGCGGTCTGCCAGGAGGAGAGCGTCTACCCGATGGTCCCGGCGGGGGCGTCGCTGATGGAGATGGTGCTCGATCCGCCGGAGGACGGCGAGGATCCCGAACCGAGGGAGCTGGCATGAACGGCACGAACGGATTGCACCGCCACATCCTGTCGATCCTGGTGGAGAATCGCTTCGGCGAGCTTTGCCGGATCGTCGGGTTGTTCTCGGGGCGGGGCTACAACATCGACACGCTGTGCGTCGCGCCGACACCCGACCCGGCGTTCTCGAAGATCATCCTGACCACCGCCGGCAGCGAGGCGATCATCGAACAGATCCTCAAACAGGTCGGCAAGCTGGTGCGGGTCCGCGAGGTCGTCGATCTCAACCAGGTCAACCACGTCGAACGCGAGATGGCGCTGTTGATCGTCAACACGCCCGACCCGGCGGCGCGGCAGGAGGTCCTCAACCTGGTGCATGTGTTCCGCGCCAAGGTGATCGACATCGCGCCGGACGCCATCACCGTCGAGACCACCGGCAGCCAGGACAAGGTGGAGGCGCTGCTCGATCTGGTGCGTCCGCTCGGGATCCGCGACATCGTGCGGACCGGGACGGTGGCGATCCCGCGGATCAGCGAGGTCGCCACGGTGCGGACGGCGACCGGCACCGACGCGGTGGTCAACGGGGGTGTGGTGAACGACGTGCCGGAGGCGGAATCGGCGGTCTGAAGGAGATCGCCGGACTGAATGGGATGGGGGGAGCCGACGTGGAACGCAAGCTGAACATCTACTACGACAAGGACGCCGACCCGGCGAAACTCAAGGGGCGGAAGATCGCCATCCTCGGCTATGGCAGCCAGGGGCATGCGCACGCCCTGAACCTGAAGGACTCCGGGCACGAGGTGCGTGTCGGTCTGAGGCCGGGCAGCGCCGGCCGCCCCAAGGCGGAGGCGGCCGGGCTTCGGGTCCTGGACACCGCCGAGGCGGCGCGCTGGGGCGACATCGTCATGATGCTGGTCCCGGACGAGATGGCGCCGGAGACCTGGGACCGCGACATCGCCGCCGGGCTGACGGCGGGGAAGTACTTCGCCGTGGCGCACGGCTTCTCGGTGCACTTCCGGAAGATCGTGCCGCCGGCCGGCGTCAACGTCTTCATGGTCGCCCCCAAGGCGCCGGGGCACCTGGTCCGTCACGAGTTCACCAAGGGGGGCGGCGTGCCGATGCTCCTGGCGGTGCACCAGGACCCGTCCGGCGACACCAAGGGTGTGGGACTCGCGTACGCGTGCGCCATCGGCGGCGGGCGCGCCGGGATCATCGAGACCACGCTCAAGGACGAAACCGAGACCGATTTGTTCGGCGAGCAGGCGGTCCTGTGCGGCGGGCTGACGTCGCTGATCAGCGCCGGCTTCGAGACCCTGGTGGAAGCCGGGTACCCGCCCGAGATGGCCTACTTCGAGTGCCTGCACGAGATGAAGCTGATCGTCGACCTGATGTACGAGGGCGGCATCGGCACGATGCGCTACTCGGTCAGCAACACCGCCGAGTACGGCGACCTGACGCGCGGGCCACGGGTCATCGGACCGGAGGCGCGACGGGTCATGAAGGAGCTTTTGGCCGACATCCAGTCGGGCAAGTTCGCGGACGAGTGGATGGCCGAGCACCGCGCCGGCAAGCCGAACTTCAAGCGACTGGAGGCGGCCGGGCGCGAACACCTGATCGAGCGGGTGGGGGAGCAGCTGCGGGCGATGATGCCGTGGCTCGGGCGCAACCGTCTGGTGGATCGGAGCCGGAATTGAACGACGCGGAGCCGTTGCCGATGAACGAGGGACGCGTGGCGATCGTGGAAGGGGCCCAGAGCGGACCGGGTGCCGGGGCGGAGAGCCGCCTGACACCCGGGACCGAGACGCACGCTCCGTGGGTGTGGGTCAACGGCAGCCTGGTCCGCACCGCCGACCTCCGGGTCCACTACTTCACCCACGCCCTGCATTACGGCAGCGGGGTGTTCGAGGGGATCCGCTGCTACGAGACCTCCCGCGGGCCGGCCCTGTTCCGGCTCGAGGACCACATGCGGCGGCTGCTGGCCTCGGCGCTCTGCTACGGTCTGCGGGTGCCGTACGACACGGCGGCCCTGGTCGCGGCGGCCCGCGAGGTCGTGCGCACCAACGGTGTGCGCAACGCCTACATGCGGCCGCTGGCGTTTTTCGGCGAAGGCCCGATCCACCTGACTCCGAAGAGCACCTGCCCGACCGAGATGTTCATCGCGGTGCGGCCGCTCGGGGCCTACCTCGGCGACGAGGGGATCGCGCGTGGCATCAAGGTGGCGATCGCGACCTGGCGCAAGTTCGACCGGACGATGCTGCCGCCGACGGTAAAGGGGTCGGGTCACTACACCAATTCGATCCTGGCGGCGCAGGAGGCGGCGGCGCGCGGCGCCGCCGAGGCGATCCTCCTGAACGCCGACGGCACGGTGGCCGAGGCGACCGGCGAGAACGTCTTCTTCGTCAAGGACGGGGTCATGATCACCAACGACGAGACTTCCAATATCCTCCCGGGGATCACCCGCGACAGCGTCCTGCGTCTGGCACGGGATCTCGGGATCCGCGTCGCGGTCCGGCCGTTCGGTCCCGACGAATTGTTCGCCGCCGACGAGGTGTTCCTGACCGGCACGGCGGCGGAAGTGACGCCGGTTTCGGCGCTCGACGATCGGACTCTGCCCGATCGCCCGGCCGACGGCGTCACGGCGCGGCTGCAGCGTCTCTACTTCGACTGCGTCCGCGGGCGGGCGCCGCTCTACGCAGAGTGGCTCACCCATGTCTGAGACGATCCGGCCGATCCCGCCGCCGGTCTCCGAATACCGGCCCGACCGCGACCGTGGCACCGGGCGCATCGAGATTTACGACACCACCCTGCGCGACGGGGCGCAGAGCGAGGGGATCTCCTGGTCGGTCGAAGACAAGTTCAAGGTCCTGAAGGCGCTCGACCGGCTGGGGGTCGACTTCGTCGAGGGCGGCTGGCCCGGCGCCAATCCGAAGGACGTCGAGTTCTTCCAGCGCGCCGCCGGCACGCCGCTCGAACACACGCGTCTGGTCGCCTTCGGCAGCACGCGCCGCGCCGGGATCGCCGCCGACCGCGACCCGGGTCTGAAGGCGCTGGTCGACGCCGGCACCCCCTGGGTGGCGATCTTCGGGAAGTCGTGGGACTTCCACGTGCGCGAGGCGCTGCGTACCACGCAGGAGGAGAACCTGGCGATGATCACCGAATCGGTCCGTTTCCTGAAGGAGACCGGACGGCAGGTGATCTACGACGCCGAGCATTTCTTCGACGGGCATCGCGACGCCCCGGAGTACGCCATCCTGACGATCCTGGCGGCGGCGGAAGCCGGCGCCGACCGGATTGTCCTGTGCGATACCAACGGCGGGACGCTGCCGGCGCAGGTGCGCGCGCGGCCGTCCTGGTGGCGGCGTCGCGTCTCGGCACCGTGCCGATCGGCATCCACGCCCACAACGATGGCGAGCTGGCGGTGGCCAACTCGCTGGCGGCGGTCGCCGCCGGGGCGCGTCACGTGCAGGGGACGATCAACGGCATCGGCGAGCGCTGCGGCAACGCCAACCTCTGCTCGGTCATCCCGAACCTGGAGTTGAAGATGGGACTGAAAACGCTGCCGGAGGGGCGGCTGCCGCGACTGACGCCGACCGCCCGTTTCGTCAGCGAAGTCGCCAACAGGATCCCGAACAGCCACCAGGCGTTCGTCGGCCGCAGCGCCTTCACCCACAAAGCCGGCATCCATGTCAGCGCCATCGAGCGAACCCGCCGCGCCTACGAGCACATCGAGCCGGCCGACGTTGGCAACGTCACACGCGTGCTGGTCTCCGACCAGATGGGTTCGAGCAACGTCCTGAACCGCGCCCGGTCCCTCGGGATCGATCTTTCGGGGCGGCCCGAGACGATGCGCGTGCTGGTCGATCGGATCAAGGAACTGGAGTACCAGGGGTACCAGTTCGAGGACGCCGAGGGGTCGTTCACGCTGCTGGTCCTCGAGGCGCTGGGGCGCCGGCCGCGCTATTTCGAGATGGTGGACTACCACGTCCTGCTGGCGGCCGGCCGCCCGCCGGAGGCGACCGTGCGGGTGCGTGTCGGCAAGGACGAGGCGCACGCCGCCAGTCTCGGTGTCGGTCCGGCGCACGCCCTCGACCAGGCGCTGCGCGCCGCCCTCGGCGGTGTCTACCCGGAGATCCGCGAGTTCCATCTCGCCGATTTCAAGGTCCGGATCCTCGACGGTCACGACGGCACCGCCGCCCGGACCCGGGTGCACGTCGAGACCAGCGACGGCCGAACCGCCTGGAGCACGACCGGGGTGGACCCGAACATCATCGCGGCGACCCTCAAGGCGATCGTCGAATCGTACGAGTACGGCCTGTTGCTGCGCCGATCCGGCGATCCGCTGACTGTGGGACCGCGGCCGACCTCCGCCGAAGAGGGAGAGGCGCGTGACGCAGCGCCGCAGGCGACCCGGTCGGCGGGGACCGGCAACGTGCGGCTCGAACCGGCAGGGGAGCGCCGGGTGCCGATTGTCATCCTGAACGAAGTGGACCCGGGCCGATCGGAGATCGGGGCATGAGCGCCGGCAGCGGCCGCCGCCTCGATGGAACCCGGGGGCCCACGACGACGTTCCAATCCACGCCGACCGGGACGCGGTTGACGGCGAACGAAGTGCAGTTGGTGCCGCACCACCCGTAGTTCACTTCATCCCACCTCACCCACGGCGAACAGACGCGTCCCGGTCGGCGGCGGGACCCCGACCAACTGGTCGGTCGGAGTCGCCCGGTGGACCGCACGGAACCCGGATCGGTGGCCGATCGTGGCCGCGCCCCGAAGCCTGTATTTTGTCACTCCATGTCCCCTCGCGCTTTTGCAGATCGGATCTCCTGTTCGAGGCTTTCAAGCATTGTGAGGCACCGAGCGCGCTGCTTCGACAGCTTGAGATCACGGACGCCGCTGACTGCCAACCGGCGAGTCTTGATTTTCTGGACTGCGGCCTGAAAGTCGACGCCCACACTCGATTCATTCAGACACAGGATTTCAAATCCAAAAACGGGCTCCAACACTTCGAGGACTCGCTCAGGTTCTGCCGCCAGTGCCTCCGCGGCGACGATCCCAAGATCCAACGCCGCGCCCCCATCTGAACCCTTGTAGAGCTCGATCATGATCTCCAGCCACTCCTGTTCGCCGTTCGCCATCCTATCGAGTACCCCGTCCCACCTCCCTGTGTCGGCCGTCAGGTCGGCAAGCGTCTCCTTCGCTCCTTTCGCCTGGATCAGTCGGCGAATCTCGGCAGTCGTCGGGGTCGCCATGACCTGCACGACTCTGTCATCGCGGGCACCCCGTGCACACATCAGGATGGAGGACATCAGGGATACGATCACCGGAACCAGCACCTTGTTTCGCATGAGTAGCTGTCTCCGCCGTTGCTGGCATGAGTCCGGAATTGGACCACGCGCAATGGGCCTTTGACGATGGGTGCAAGCAGGCATGAGCCTAAAGTATCCTCAGTTTGCGGGATTCTGAAAAGGCACGACAACTCGTCGCCAAGCTGAACGCAGGTTTGAAAGGAGGATTCAGGAGCACGGGCCCGCAAGGGCGCCGCGCCTGACTACTGCCGATGGCGATTGATCGCCGCGTCCTGGCCGCCTGGGTGTCGTACGACTTCGCCAACTCGTCTTTCGCCGCCGTCATCCTCGCCACCATCTACGCCGCCTACTACGCGCAGGTGGTGGTCGGGAACGACCGGGGCGAGGGAGATCTCTGGTGGGGACGGGTGATCGCGTTGTCGATGGCGATCGTCGCCATCGCGTCGCCGTTTCTCGGCGGCATCGCCGACCGCGCCGGTGTGCGCCGCGGTCTCCTGGTCGCAATGACCGCCCTGGCGGTCGGCGCCACAGCCCTGATGGCCACCGTCCAGGAGGGGATGGTGATCTGGGGGTTCGTCCTCGGTGTCCTGGGAAACATCGGCTTCGAGGGGGCGCTGGTCTACTACAACGCCTGGCTGCCGGAGATCGCCCCTCCCGACCGCCGCGGCCGCATTTCCGGGTATGGCTTTGCCGCCGGGTACCTCGGGTCACTGGTGGCGCTAATCGCGGCCCTGCCGTTCGTTCGCGCCGGCCGTCCGGCGGGCGCCTTCCTGATGACCGCGGCATTGTTCGCGGTCGCGGCACTGCCGGCGATGCTGTTCCTGCCACGCGCGCCGTCGCAGGGGGTGCCGGCTTGGCGTGCCGCGCGCGAAGGGTTCGCCGGCGTGCTGGCGACCTTCCGCCGCATCCTGGCGCTGCGAGATCTGCGGCGGTTCCTGGCGGCTTATTTCATTTACGAGGATGCGGTGAACACCGTCGTGGCGTTCTCGGCGATCTTCGCCGCCCGGACCCTCGGCTTCAGCATGACGCAGTTGGTGCTGCTGTTCGCGGTCGTGCAGGTGTCGGCCCTGGCCGGTGCCTTCGCCTGGGCCGGGCCGACCGATCGGCTGGGCCCGCGGCGCGTGGTGATGATCGTCCTGGCGCAGTGGATCGTGGTGGTGCTGCTCTGTTACGCGGTCCGCACCCAGACACAGTTCTTCGTGGTCGCGGTGCTCGCCGGCACCGGTCTCGGGGCGGTCCAGGCCGCCAGCCGTGCCTTCATGGCGTCGCTCATTCCGCGCGGCATGGAAGCCGAGATGTTCGGCTTCTACGCACTGTGCGGCAAGAGCGCCGCCATCCTGGGACCGCTCGTGTTCGGGGGGATCTCCCAGGCCACGGGCGGTGACCAGAGGGCGGGTGTGCTGGCGGTCGGCGTCTTTTTCGTCCTCGGCCTGCTTCTCCTGTCGCGGGTCCGCGCCGGCGGCCCTGCTCCGGGCAACCTTGAGGCATAATCGCCGCATTCAGGAGGAGCGCATGGGAAAGATTCCGGGCTGGTACGAGGAACAGGGGAAGCGATTTCCGGCCGTCTTCAAGTCGTACGAGGGCCTCGGGGACGCCCTCCGCAAAGCGGGGCCGCTCGACGCGAAAACCCAGGCGCTGGTGAAACTGGGGATCGCCGTCGGCGGACGCCTCGAAGGCGCGGTCCACTCCCACGTCCGCCGCTCGCTGGAGGCCGGGGCGACGATCGACGAATGCCGCCACGTGATCCTGCTCGCGACCACCACCATCGGCTTCCCCTCCATGATGGCGGCGCTCTCGTGGGCCGAGGACGTCTCGAAGGAAGAGAAGTAACCCTACTCCTTCATCCACTGGTGCAGCCATGCCAGGACCGTCTCGTGCCAGAAGATGCTGTTGGCCGGCTTCAGGACCCAGTGGTTCTCGTCGGGGAAGTGGACGAACTTCGAGGGGATGCCGCGCCGCTGCAGCGCGTTGAAGGTGGCAAGTCCTTCGGTGTCGGGCAGCCGGTAATCGCGGGCCCCGTGGATCACCAGCATCGGGGTCTTCCATTTCGTGACGTGGTTTGCCGGTGACCACCGGTCGTAGGTGCTTTCCGGGACCCAGGGCGGCCCGCCCTGCTCCCATTCCGGGAACCAGAGTTCCTCCGTCGTGTAGTACCCGGCGTGCAGATCGAACTCGCCGTCGTGACTCACCAGGCAGCGGAACCGGTCGGTCTGCCCGGCGATCCAGTTGACCATGTACCCACCGTAGGATGCGCCGAGGGCGCAGACCCTGTCGCCGTCGATGTAGTCGTAGGTGGCGATCACGTGATCGAGCCCCTTCATCAGGTCCTCGTACGGCGCGCCGCCCCAGTTCTTCCGGATCGCGTCGGTGAACGCCTGCCCGAACCCGGTGCTGCCATGGAAGTTGATCGCTACCGTGACGTAGCCGGCCCCCGCGTAGGCCTGGGGGTTCCAGCGGTAATGGAAGTGATCGTCCCACGCCCCCTGCGGTCCGCCGTGAATGAGAAAGGCGACCGGGTACTTCTTCTTGGGATGGAAGTCGACCGGCTTGAGGATCCAGCCGTGCACTTTGTCCCCCTTCGCCCCCTTGAACCAGAACTCCTCCGGCGTGCTCATCCGCGCCGCCTTCAACCCCGGCGCGTTGACCCTGGTCAGCGCCCGGAGGTCGCCGCCGTCCAGCCGCGCGGTGTGCACCTCCGCCGGCGAGGTCAACGAGTCCTGCAGGAAGACCAGTCGATCGCTCCCGGCCACCCCGACCTCCGAGTTGAAATGATCCTGGACGATCGGCGTCACCTTGCCGGTGGCAGCCTCGACCGAGAAGATCCGGCTGCGTCCCAGGTCGCCGGCGGTGACGATGAGATGCGATCCGTCCGGCGTCCACGTCATCGAATCGGCCGAACGGTCCCAGGCGTCGGTCACGACGCGCGTCGCACGGGAGGCCAGGTCCATGACGGTCACCCGCATCCGGTCGGCCTCGTACATGGGCCGCGCCATCGCCAGCCAGGCGAGGCTGCGGCCGTCGGGTGAGAAAACCGGCTGCGAGTCCTGCGCCTGGTTGGGCTCGGTCAAGCAGCGCACGCCGCCGCCATCGAGGGTCGCCAGGTAGATGTCGAGGTCGGTGGACCAGGCGGCGTCGTCGCGGATCTTCGCCGTGAAGGCGATCGAGCGCCCGTCGGGCGACCAGGCGAATTCCTCGCTGCCGCCAAACGGTTTCGGCGGGGCGTCGGCGTCAACCCCTTTCATGATGTCCACCGGAGTGCCGCCGTCCACGGGCCAGACAAAAATGTGGCTGCGCTTGTTGTCCTCCCAGGTGTCCCAGTGGCGCACCGGCACCCGGGTGTAGACGCGGGCCTTGACCGGGTCCTTGTCGCGGTCCTGGTCGCGCGCGGCGGTGCACTTCAGGTCCGGGCAATCGATCACGACCTCCGCGGTGAACGCCAGGCGCGTGCCGTCGGGTGACCACTCGACGTTGTCCACATCGATCGGGAAGGTCGATCGCTGCCGCGCCTCGCCCCCCGCGGGATCGATGCTCCAGATCTGCGACGAACCCGAACGGTCGGAGATGAAGGCGATGGTGCCGCCGTCCGGGGACCAGCGGGGATGAGTGTCGGAGGCCTTGGCGTTCGTCAGGCGGAGCGGCTCGCCACCGTCGATCCCGGCGACCCACAGGTTGGTCGTGGCGCGCCCCGCCGCCGGATCGTAGGTGCGCCGGGTAAACACGACACGCCGTCCGTCCGGGGAAGGCTGCGGCTCGCCGATCCGCTCCATCGCCACCATGTCGTGCACCGAGAAGGCGTGGGTCCCGGCGGGTGCTGGTCCCGGGACGGCAACCGAGGTCGCCAGTCCGAGGACGGTGGCGACGAACGCCGCAATGACGAAGCGGCCCGGTCGCGCGTGTGGAGATCGGATCGATGCCATCAGGGGGATCCTCCTCGTGTTGGGCAATCAGGGGGCGCGGCGGTCGTCCACCGCGCGGACGACCCCCGACCACGGACAGTATGACCGGACGGTCCCCAGCCAGTACGCCTTGTCGGCCTCGATGTGGGAGGGGAGGCCGTCGCACAGCTCGATGGCGGCGTCGGCGAACACCACGTCGGCCGGATCGACCTGCCAGGTCCACTGCGGGTCGCAGGCGCGGCCGTCGAGGAGCGTCCCGAAGATCGGGACCTGGCGCGTCCCGGTGGCCAGGAGTTCGAGGGCGCGGTCGATGAAGACCGGATCGGTGATCCAGACGGTCAGCGACTCGTTCACGATCCCGAACGTGATCAAGGCGCCGCCGGTGCGATCGGCGCACAGGCAGGCCGGTGGAAGCGCCGTGTCCAGGAGGTCGCGCGGGTCCGGGACCGGCGTGCCGTCGCCGAAGGTGCCGGTCCCGCAAACGTTGGCGGCGCGCACCAGGTAGTGCGAGGCGGCACCGGGCGCCGGCCCGGGCAACGCGTCGGTGATCGACGGCGCCGCAACACCGGCCCGCAGCGTGCAGGCGGAAGCGAAGCCGCCGTCGCGGCGCAGCGTCGCCGCGTCGCCGGTCACCAGGTCGTAGGTGGTGCCGGCGCCCGCGATCGGCGCCAGCGAGTCCCAGTCAAGCATCGTCCCACCCGCCTCGGCGACGCTCAGACGCCGGGCTTCCCCCGGCGGGGCGAATGCCCCCGCATTCCCGGGAGCGCAGTCACAGGCGTCCGGCGCCCCGTCGCCGTCACCGTCGGCAAGGGCGCCGGGCTTGGGGCCGATCCGGTAGATGACGCCGCGTCCCAGGGCGACCATGTAGAGGCGACCGTCCGGGCCGTTCTCCAGATCGGTGATCCCGGTCCCGAACCCGCTCCCGAATAGGATCTCGTCCATCTCCCCGGCGCAGCCGGTGTTGTTGGCGACCCGGTCGAGAAGCGCCGGCGACGTGAACGACAGGCCGGTGCGCGCTGCATCGAGGTTGAAACGGTAGATCTGGCCGCAGTTGTTGTCGGCGACCAGCAGATCGTTCTGCAGGTCGCAGCCGAGGTTGGGGCCACGCACGAACACCGGGGCGGTCGGCGCCACCGGCACCGCCCAGGCGAATGCCGGGTCGCGGTACACCGATCCGGGCGCCACCCAGAGGTCCTGGGTTCCCTGAGGATCGAGCGCGTCGGGTCCCATGATCTGCTCCCAGCCGCTGTTGAATCCGGGGACCACGCGGTTGATCTCGTCGAAGCTCGCCGGCCCGTTCTCGGTGTCCCAGAGCGAACCTGTCAGCGGGTCGAACGCCAGGCCGAAGGAGTTGCGCACCCCGTAGGCGAAGTAACGCCCCATCGGATCGGCCGGCCGCGCCGGGTCGAAGAACGGGTTCGTGGACAACGCCTGGCCGCGCGGGTCGACCCGCAGGATGACGCCGGCGTCGTCCGGGTCGGGGCCGGCCGGGTAATTCTGCAGTTTGCCATTGCGATTGAGGTCGCCGATGACGACGTAGAGGGCCTCGTCCGGACCGAAGGCGATCACGCCGCCGTTGTGGTTGGGTCCGGTCGTGACCGGCAGGTGGAGGATCAACACCGGGTCCACCAGCAGACTGCCGTCCCAGGTGTAGCGGTAGACCCGATTGCCGAGCGGTGTCGAACTGCTCAGGCTGGTGTCCGCCCCGCTGGAGCTTTCCGTGTAATAGAGGAAGACATGCCGGCTGAGGGCGAAGTCGGGCGCCAGCGCGATGCCGAGCAAGCCACGCTCGCTGGAGAAGTGGACGGCGACATCGAGGACCGGCCCGGCCTGCAGGAGGCCACCGATCACCCGCCGCACCCGGCCGTCGTTCTTCTGCAGGACCAGGATATCGCCCGGCGCCAGGAACGCCATGCTGGTGGGCGAACTGAGCCCGGTGACCACCGTCTCGACCTGCAGGGCGGGATCCCGCAGGACCTGGGCCTGGCAGGGGAGGAGGGCGGCGATCGTCAGGCCGATCGTACCGGCCGCCAGCCGGATCAACGGGCGCGTCTCGCGGAGCCGGCTTGCCGCCTGGCGGATCAAGTCCTGTGCGGGGAACCGCTGACGCCCGGGCATGGCATCAATATACCGCGAGACCGCCTCGCGATCAGGGGCGTTGCGCGACGATCCAGAGGGTGACGAGGCCGAGGAGCAGGACCGCACCGTTCAGCCGGACGGACCGCTGGTGCAGGACCGCCCACCGCGCCTGGGCCACGGGGTGCTCCGGGCTCCCCTCGATGGTGGGGAGCGTGGCCCGGATCCGCTGCGCCTCCGGGAGGATCACCTGGCCGGCGTAGATCGTCATGCCGCCCATCAGCGCGATCAGGACGATCTCGATGACCAGGGCCCGCGGCCAGTGCCCGGCGACCAGTCCCCGGGCCGCCGCCGTCAGCAACGCGACGCCGGCGGCGATCCCTCCCACCAGGTAGTAGCGCGGAAAGATGACCGACGTCGCCCGCCCGGCGACCTCCCGTGGCAACGACTGGAACAGCGTCGGCGCCGCCACCAGCGAGAAAAAGATGACCCCGCCGATCCAGACGACCAGCGCGACCAGATGCAGGTAGCGCAGGGCAGCGATCATCGGCCGGCCCGGGTGGCGATCCCGCTCACTTCGCCTGCACCCATTTGTTGGGAGTCCCTTCCATGGCCGAACCGGTCCCCGGACGCCACAGCGCCGCCTTCTCGATTTCCTTCGCGAGCGCGAAGTCGCGCTCGGTGATGCCGCCGGAAACGTGGGTCTTCAGCTTGACCCACACTTTGCCCCAGGTGACTTCGAGATCGGGATGGTGCCAGGCCGCCTCGCTGAGAAACGCGATGGCGTTCACCAACATCAACGTCGTCGGCCAGCCGTCGGTGCTGTACTTGCGCCGGATCCAGCCGTTCTCGAACGTCCAGCCGGGGAGTTCCTTTGCCAGCCGGGTCTGAACGGTCTCATCCGGGATGGTCGGCGGTTTCTCGGGCATGGGTCACCTCTCTCGTGGCGGATCAGGCGGCGGTGCGGATCAGAGCTCCCATTTCCGCGCGTCGCGGTTCCAGTACATGTGGCGCGGCGACTTGCGGTTCTCCTTGAGCAGGTCCTGGACCGAGGGCTTCCCCTTCAGGGCCTTCTCGATCGCTTCCTTCATCGCCGCGCGGTTGTTGCGATAGAGCTCGTCGAAGTTGGCTTCCTTCAGCATGTTCGACAGACGCGGGTCGACCCACACCAGCGCGATGATGCCGATCTCCTCGGCGCGGTTCTTCGGGATCAGCCCTGACTCGACGGCGTCGAGCACGCCGTCGGCGATTCCGGCCTGCACCGGACCGCCGAACACCTGCACGTCGGCGGTCTTGCGGATCTGCACCTTGGGGACCATCAACGTCGCCGGCTTGACCATCTTGCCGCCGTCCACCAGGCAGAAGAAGCGCGAGAACCCGGCTGACTGGCCCATCATGTTGGCCATTGCCTGGCCGACCGGACCGTCGATTTCGCCGATCGTGATCTCCGGCTCGACCCAGAGCCAGTCCTCGCTCCCCGCCACCATCGCCTCGCCGAAACGAATACCGATCTTCTTGGGCATGCCTTCCCCCTGTGAACGACGTTGGCGTTCGCAACGTTCGATGGACGCGCATCGTACCCCAGCCTCCAGCATTCTGTCACCGGCCCGTGCCGGGTGGTGCAACCGCCGACTGCCCCGGAGCGAGCCCCGGACCCGGGTGGCGGGCCGCAGCGCGGCGTGGCTCCGCACTCGCTCGCGCGGGCCACGGGGCGCCCAACCGACGCGCCCGGCGCGGCTCGAGGTCGCTGTGCCGCGCTGCGTCCCGCCACCTACGCCCGGAATTCACACTCGGACTGCGACGCCGCGCTGACTGCGGCCGGGTCAGGGGCGGGGGGGAGTGGCGGGGGGCGCTGGCAGGGCGGGGCCGGGGTCATCGCCCGGTTGCCGTTTCGGGCGTGGCGTCAGCCCCTCGCCCTGGACCGGACGACCGTCGGGTCCGAGCATTTCGGCGACCGAGACCAGGACCGTCATGCCCCCGGGGAGAACGCGGGACATCTGGGCCAGCCCCTTGCCGTGCGTGGAGGTCCCTTCGAGTGTCGCCCGCCCGCTCTCCTGCAGAGTGCGGGCCAGCCGCTCCGCCGCGCTGGCGGTCTGCTCGTCGACCAGGACGGTCATCGGGGCCCCGGTGATGGCCCCCTCACCACCGGTGATCTGATCCTCCATCCCTTCCGGGCCGACATCGACGCCCGACTTCCGGCCGGGCCCGACAATCAGATCGCCGATGGCGTCGGCGGCGTGCGAGAAGCCGCCGGGGTTTCCACGGAGATCGAGGATGATCCCCGCCTTCTCACGCAACGCGAGAAGGGCGGCGCGCACCTCCTCCACAACCATGGGGTCGCTGAGGTTGCTCAGCCGGATGTAGCCGAGTTCGCCCCGGTCCTCGACAACCACCGTCCGGCTGTAAGGGCGCGACCGACCGACCCGGTCGAACGCGATGTTCTCCCCGCGCGGCCCGAGCCAGGCCGCTTCGGTCTCCTCCGGGTCCCGCAGCCGGGTGTACGGGTCTTCAAGGCTCCGGAGCATCAGGGCGACGGCCCGCCAGGCCTCCCCCGGCGTCCGGACCGTCGCGCCGGCCGTGCGCCAGCGGTTCCAGTCCTGGTCCCGGTAGGACCGATCGCGAAACAGATCGCGGGCGAACTTCCAGGCTTCGCCATACACCAGGGCCGGGATCGGCGGGACGTCGCCGCGCAGGGCGTGGCGCGCTTCGAGGTGCCGGCCGAGCGCCGCGAGCAGCAACGGGTACCGGCCGCTTGCCAGGCCGAAGAAGTCGATCGGGTCGGCCTCGATTGCGGCTGCCATCATGGCGGCCGCCTCCTCGAGCCGCCCTTGCTCCAGGAGAGCTGCGCCCAGCACCGACAGCGCGGGCGCGGTCCCGGGCCAGCGGTCGAGAGTCTGACGGGCGACCGCTTCGGCGCGGCCCGGCCGGCCCGACTCCAGGAGCCCCAGGGCAAGGTCGACGTGGTCGCTCAGTCGCGCCCCGGCAAGGCCCACCGTCCGGATCCGTTCCCCGAGCGCCAGGTCCGGCCGGTGCCCGATCGCACGGTACGCCTCGGCCAGTGCGGCCCTCGCCACCGGCGCCGCAGGGTGTTCCACGACCGCCCGCTGCAACTCGGCGATCGCTTCGCCAGTGCGGCCGGCCCACCACAGCAGCCTGCCCCGCAGCACGGCATCGGCCGCGCCGCCCGCGGCGGCCGGGTCGGCGGAAGCGCCGGCGCGCCACAGCGCAGCCACCTGTTCCAGGAAGGCCGGCCGCGCCGCAAACAGGTCGGAGGCGGCATCGAGCACCCAGGGATCGGTTGGATCGGACCGCAGTGCGACGAGGAGCGCTGCCGCCGCCTCGTTGCCACGCCCGGCCGCCTCCAGCAACATCGCGCGCAGCGCCAGGCGGGCCGCGGTTCGCCCCACATCGTCGCCGTTCGACATCCCACCGTCGCCGGGAATCCGTCCCGCTTCCTTCAGCAACACCTCGCGGCCGGAGCCGGAGAGTTGGGCGACGAAGGCCCGGGCCGCCGCAAGGTCACGGGGCCGGGCCTCGAGCAAAGTCCGCCACGCCCGACGCTCTTCGGTCTTATCGCCCCCTGCGGCGGCCAGCACAACCAAGTTGTAGAGCGCCACTCCGTCGCCGGGCACCGCCTTGAGGAGGTGCCGGAACTCGCGCGCCGCAGCCACCGGATCGAGACCTCGCAACGCCAGCGCCAGCCGGCGCCGGGCCGCGTTACGGGCGGGGTCGATCTCCAGCGCCTGGCCGCAGGCGTCGGCCGCACCACGCGTGTCGCCGGCGACGCCCCGGAGTCTCCCGATCTCCTCCCAGAGCGCGGCGAGATCACGGGTCCTCGTGGACGGATCGGGCCGGGCACCGTCGCCATCCCGCCCGGCCGGCCCGGGGGTGCTGCGGGCGGCAACGGTCGCTTCGAGGGCCAGGATCGCTGCCCGCAGATCAGCGACGGAGCGGCGCCGCAGGAAGACCGCTTCGTCATCCTGCCGCAGCGCCAGGTAATCGTCCCAGCCTGAGATCGCCCCATCGAGATCGCCCCGGTCCTCGGCAACCCGCGCCAGACCGGCACGGGCCTGGGGGTCGTCGGGGCGCGCGGTCACGATCTCCCGGAACAATTGCGCCGCGTCGACCGAATGTCCCTGGCGGCGCCAGGTCTCGGCGAGCGTCAGGCGCAGCGCGTCACGATCGTCAGCGCGGACCTTGACCAGGCCTTCCCGGAGCACGGCGACCGCGGACTCGTAATCCTGCCGGTGCCTGAGGATCAGCGCCCGCCCGGTCCAGGCGCCGGCGCGGGTTGGATCGATTTCACCGGCCCGCCCGTACTCGGCCAGCGCCTCCTCGTCCCGCCCGACCCGGCGCAGGGTGTCCGCCAGCAGGACCCGGATCTCATAATGGCGGGGCGCCAGCACGGCGGCCCGCCGGAACGAGGCAACGGCCTCCCGGAGTCGCCCGGCCTGCCGGGCGGCATTCCCCTTGCGGACCAGCGCGACTGCCTCATCGCCTGGTTTCTCACCCTCCCTCCGATCCACGTTCTCGCGCTGATCCGCGCCAGCGCTGCCGACGACGCGCGTCTCGAGGCGCACGCCACCCGGGTCCTCGGCGTGGATCCCGGTGACACCGGGGGTGACCGAAGCCGCCACACACGCTGCGGCGGCCAGGAGGCGGAGGGACCGGGAGAAGCGGATCACGGGGCACGAAAGGTACGGCGGAACGGCGCGCCAGTCAACGCGCACCGGACAGGCTCTTATGCGGCGTGCCGGGTTCGCATCAGTTCGTCGAGGATCTGCAGCACCGCTTCGAGCTTGAAAGGCTTGCAGAGGTACAGACAGCCGGTTTTCTGGAAGAAGGTCTGGACCTTCGGGTTGGCGAGGTCGCCGGTCGAGAAGATGAACCGGCGGGCCATTGCCGGGCGCTCCTGGACGAGCCGTTCGTAGAATCCCTGGCCATCGAGCCCGGGCATTTTGAGGTCAGTCAGGATGGCGTCGTAGTTCCCGGCGCGCGCCATTTCCAGGCCCCGCACGCCGTCGCGCGCTTCGTCCACGCTGTGACCGGCGGACTCGAGGAACTCGGCCAGGAGGTCCACCAGGACCGGCTCGTCGTCCACGACCAGCAGGCGCAGCGGGCGTGACGCGATGCTCGCGGCCCCGGGCTGCTCCGCCGCCACCACCGCCCCGGGGACCTCGACGATTGGCAGGTCCACGATGAAGGTGGTCCCCTCGCCCACGACGCTCGTGGCCCGCATGATCCCCTGGTGATCGCGCATGATGCCGCGCGACACGCTCAATCCCAGCCCGGTCCCCTTCCCTTCCTTCTTGGTCGTGTAGAACGGTTCGAAAATCGATGCGAGGCGGTCGGCGGCGATCCCGGGGCCGGTATCGGTGAAGCTGGCACGCAGCACCGGACCGTCGCGGGCGGTGGCCACCGTCAGACGCCGGTCTCGATCGCCGTTGTCGAGCATCGCCTGGTGGGCGTTGTTGACGACATTCAGGATGACCTGCTGCATCTGGTGGAAATCGAACATCGTCCGCGGCAGAGCTGGGGCATAGCGCCGGATCACCTCGATGTTGTCTGCCTGGAGCTGGTTCTCACGCAGATCCAGCACGCTGTCCAGCACGGCGTTCAGGCTGCCGCCGGCTTTCTCCGGCTTATGATGGCGGGAGAAGCCCAGCAGGTTCTGGACGATCCTCTGGCAACGGACTGCTTCGTTGTAGATCCGGTCGAGGTTCTTCCGAACCTGCGGGTTCGTCTCGCTCTTCAGGATCAGCTGGGCGAACCCCATGATGCCGGCCAGGGGGTTGTTCAGTTCGTGCGCGACGCCGGAGACCAGTTGACCGATCGCCGACAGCTTCTCGGCCTGCATGAGCTGTTCCTGCGCCGCGCGCAGCCGGGTCTGCATCGACCGTACCGCATGGTCAAACCGTTTCTTCTCGATGGCGTGGGCCATCTGACTGGCGAACAATTCGAGGGGGGACAGAGATGCGGCGTCCGGCGCGTCCCCCGCGTGCGGTCGATCCAGCATGAGCGTCCCGGCCAGGGCTCCCTTCGACCCGTGCAGCGGCACGAAAAGCAGCGGCGGCGTCATCCCTGACGGTGGGGGAGCCGGCAGGCCGCCGTGACCGATCGCGTCGGTGGAGGGCACGACGAAGGACCCGCCGGCACGATAGCGCTCGTGCAGCGCTGCCGCGCGCTGCGCCGACGTCATCCGGTGGCGGTGGAAATGATCGATGGTGGCGTCGTCGCAGCCGGCGAAAAGCCATTGGATGTCGCGACCGGCCTCGTCGAGAAGGGTCAGGATCGCTCGCCCATACCCGGAGTGCTCGCGGATCGCCTCCAGGAAGACCCGGCAGGCTGCATTGAGGTCATCCTCCTGGACGATCCGGCTGGCCGATCGGCTGAACGCCGCCATCTGGCGGCAGGCTCTCTCGAATGTGTCCGGGGAGGACCCGGCGGCCTGGAAATCACCGGTCCGCTGCCCGCTGGTCCCGCTGGTCGGCAAAGTGTCCCGTCCTGATCCGGTGAGGCGTTTTCCGCCGGAACTCCTGCAACAACATCAATATTGGGTTGGGCAGGTAGGCAGTCAAGATTACGAATTTACTCATTGACCTAGTGGAAATTCTGAGGAATATTACTCCTGTAACATATGTAGTTATATATGATTACATATGTGAACTGACACTGCCGGGAACCCGACCGGTTCCCGCCCTGGGGGGCTCATGAGTCGGCAGGCTCGCGGTTTTCCGGTTTCCACAGCGGTGGTGGCGCTGACTCTCGCCCTGATCTCCGGCGGTGGGACCGCCTGGGCGAAGACGCGAAAGAGCGGCGCCCCCGGACCGATGCTCTGGATCGTCGCCGACCGCATCGTCGGCTTCGTCCCGTTCACGGTGTCGCTCTACGGCAAGATCGTCGGGGCGGTGCCCGATCAGATCGAACTGTGTCGATCACCGGTCCTGCCGATGGTGGGGGCGACGACGATGGGACGCGATGAGCACGGGGCCCGCAGCGACGGACGTGGGGCCGATCCCATGGACGCCCGCGGGCGGCCCGAAACACTCCCCACCGGACCGGTTTGCGAGGGGGGCAACCTCTCCCGCACCTCTGAAGGGTTCGACTACTCGCACGAAGTGCGCTTCGACCGGCCCGGGACTTACCAAGTCCGCCTGCGGATGATCGATACGCAGGGCAAGCGCACCCTCTCAAACCCCGTCCAAGTCAACGCCCACTAGCTCTTACGGGGTCTTGGCGATCGGCTTCTTCAGCGCTTCCTGCACTTCCTTGCGCAGGTCATCGCTGGCGGTCAAAGCCACGATGACCTCCGCGCGCGTGGCGGCATCAGCCGTCAGTTTCTGAATGATTGCCGTCCGCTGACCGGCCTCGGCCAGCAGGTGCTCGATGGCCATTGCCTTGATCGACGTGTCCCCCAACAGGGTGTCCGCGAGGTTCTTCTTGTCCTGATCGTGGGTCGTGAGACGGGTCATGATGTCCTGCTTCGCCACCTCGTCGCCCAGGAGCTTCTGGACGATCTGGTCCTTGGTCGTGGGATTCATGATCATGTCGTCGACGCTCGCTCCGCAGCCGACCGCCGTCAGAAGCGCCACCGATGCCGCCAGGATGCGGACCCTGCCTGTTCCGTTCATGCGTCTCTCCTTAGTCATGGTGCCCCGCCAGAGGCGGCCTCGGGCTTCGCCTCGGCCGCAGCTCTCTTCGCGGCCCGCTTTGCGAGCCGCGCCTCGGTGGCCGCGGCCGTGCGCCGCGCCCGCTGCATCCTGCGGAGTCGTTTCTTGAGGGTGCGACGCAGGCCGGGCTCGATCCCGCTCCCCTTGGTGGCGATCTTCTTCTTCAGGACGTCGATCTTCGGCTTCAGCTGACCGGCCGTGGCCATGGTCTTCTCCCGTTCTGGCGGTTCATGATGAGGAGCGGGGAGGTTAGCATCGGCCCCCGCCTCCGTCAAGGCGCCGGAGGGCAGGCGGCGATCGGCAGCCGCTCCTCGCCGGTCGTGGCGACGCCATAGCTGCCGGCGCCGCAGCCGGTCTTCTCAGCCCGGATGATGACGTAGGTGCCGTTTCCGACCGGAGGATCCGGCCGCCCATCGACGAACAGGGCGCCTGAGTGGCCGTCGCTCAGACAGACGGCGTTGTCCACCCCGCCGTCCAAACGCAGTTCGGAGATCATCCCGCCCGCGACGTCGTACACGATTCCCGGTCCCTGGTCGGTCCAGACGATCGCGCGCGCCGGTCTCTGGGTCGGCGTCCAGGTCACGTCCTGGACTTCGCTCGGAGGCTGCGCGGCCCGTCCCGGATCGAAGGGCCAGCAGTCGAGAGAATCAGCCACGCCGTCATTGTCGTCGTCGGGATCAACACAATCGGCCTGTCGGTCACCATCGCCGTCCCGGTGGCCTTCGTCCGTCATGCCGTCGCAGTCGTCATCGATCCCGTTGCAGGAATCGTTTTCGTTGATCGACAACCGGGGGACCAGCACCAGGTCCGTGGAAATGGACGGGGTGTCCCGGTTCCAGACGCCGATCGCCAGGACGTTCTCTCCCGCAACGAGCAGCCCGGCACGCGCCGAGAGGTCATGAATCGGGGCGTAGCCGGGGATCAGCCCGTTGCTCGATTCGTGCAATCCGGCCGGTGTCGTGCCGGTCAGCGGTCCGCCGGGCATTTCGGGGGATCCCAGGATCTCGGTCCCGTTCAACCAGACGACGAAGCCGTCATCGTAATCGACGCCGAGGAACATCCCCTCCACGGCGCCGGGGTCGGCGATGTCAAAGGTCGCGCGCGTGAACACCGAGGCGGTTCCCGGCGCCACGGTCCCGGTCTGGAGAAGGTTATGGGCGTTCGGTTCGGCCGCGGTGCGGGTCTCGTAGCCGACGCCGTAAACACCCGCCGCCCAGACGGAGTCGTCGAACTCCGTCTTGGTCCAGTCCATGCCGGCCGCCGCCGTGTTCGCCTGGTAGCGCATGGCCGAGTCGTATTCGATCAGCACGGTTTCCGAGCGCGCCCCCCGGAAGGGATCGCAGGTGTCCACAGGCACGCCGCCGGAGCAGACCAGGGCCCCGCGGTTCCCGGAGCAGCGGCCGACGCCGCAGCGGGTCGGCACGACGACGTGGTCCTCGTCGATCTCCAGGTCGCAATCGTTGTCGATCCCATCGCAGAGATCGAGGGTCGACCGCAGTTGCAGCCGCGGCACCAGCACCAGGTCGGTGGAGGTCGGCGCCGCGCTGTTCCAGACACCGACTGCGAGAACGTTGGCGCCGTCATGCAGCAGGGGGATGAAACTGGACAGATCCACCGGGGTGCCATAGTCGGGGCTGGCGCCGTTGCTCGATTCGTGCAGCCCGGCATCGAGGTTCCATGAAGGGACGCCGGCACCCGGGATTTCTCCCGACCGGTAGACCTCCGTGCCGTTGATCCAGGCGACAACGCCGTCGTCGTAGTCGGCACCGAGCAGCACCTCGAAAACTCCTCCCGCGTTCGCGACTTCAAAGGTCGCTCGCGTGAAGATCGAGAATGCACCCGTGGCCACCTGGGTTTCCAGAAGCGCCAGCGCATTGGGTGCGGCGCCGCTGTCGTAGCCCACCCCGTACCGACCGGTGGCCCAGGAGGCGTCGTCGAACCCTTCGGCCGTCCAGTCGAGTCCAACGGCGAGCCGGGGGACGAGCACCAGGTCGGTGGAAGCGGGCGCGCCGCTGTTCCAGACACCGATCGCCAGGACGTTGTCGCCGCTCACCAGCCACGGCATCGCCGCCGCGGTGATGTCGACTGGCGTACCGTAGCCAGGGGTGCTGCCGTTGCTCGATTCGTGCGATGTGGCATTGGTGTTCCACGCCAGCGCGCCGGTCTGGGGCAGCTCGACCGATCGGGCCACCTCATGGCCATTGATCCAGGCGGCGTACCCGTCGTCGTAATCCGCCCCCAGGAGGATCTGTCCCACGATGGCCACATCGGCGATGCTGAAGGTCGTGCGGGAGAAAACCGAGTACGCGGTGCTGGAGACGGGGGTCTGGATCAGTGCCGACGCCCCAGGGGGAACGGACTCGTAGCCGACTCCGTAGGACCCGGAGGTCCACGTCCCGGCGTCGAACCCGGTCGTCATCCAGGTCTCGGAAACGAGCGTGCCGGGGTCGCTCGAGTTGACCAGGTAGGACATCCGCGAGCCCGACTCGATCAGCGCCCGTTCAGGTGGCGCCGTCTGGTTCGCCTGGTACTTCATCGAGGTCCCCGCCTGGGGATGTCCCGTTCTCCGTTGAAAGTCGACGGTGATTCTGGTTCACTTTTTACGCCACGTTAACCGTCTTGTCCAGGGCCCCGACGCCGATGGTGGCGTCGTTCCTGAAATCATCCGGGTTTCCCTGCCGGACTGATCCTGGAACCCGGCGACCAGCACACCGTCCCCCGCGCGCAGGCCGAGGAAGTAATTGAGGCCCTGGACTTTCCCACCGTCGCGGATGCTGCCGCGGCTGATCAACGGGATCGCCTCGATCCCGGACGAGCCGATGCCGACCGGGCGGCCGGGCCCGAGGCGCTTGAACCTGGTCTCGACCGTGAAGGCGCGCAGCGCCAACCCTCCTTCGGGATCGAAGGTGACGTAGTCGTCCCGGCCGTCGAAGCGCAGGGCGCTCCCATCGGTGGCGGAATCGGCCCGCGACGGGACCGCGGGAACCAGGGCGAGCGCGAGGCAGGCCAGCAACGCCAGCCCCGGGATCTGCGCCGCGCGGGTCGGGTGATCAGGTCGTGGTGTCATCGGAATCGTCCTCCTCCGAAGCATGAGAAACGGGAATCGTCGTCCACTGCCCGGGGCGACCACCCTTCTGCGCAGACTTCGGACCGATGCGTCCGCTGCATCCGGCAGAGTGGAGTGGGAGTGCGCCGATTGGATCCTGAACAGTACCGATAGCAATACCCTCATTCCCCCGATGCGTCAATCAGGAATAACTCGTGGTCGATGAGTGGTGAAGATTCAGACCTCGAACACCATCGGGGCAGCCGGGAAGGATTCGAGCGGCGCCATAATCGCCGGTCGGCGGGTGTTAGAATCGCCGACCCCTGCGGAGACGTCCAGACGCATGACCTCCCCCATCGAGCCATCGGATCCGGTCAGGACGATGGTCGCGCTCCCCCGCCCTCCGCGTCGCCTGAGGCCGGTGGACCGGCTCGTTCGGGTCCCGATCGGGTTCCTCTACCTGATCTTCATCGTCCTACTCGCGGTCCCGGTGCTGGTCGTGATGACGACGCTGTACGCCGTCGTCCGCGGATGGGCCCGCCTCATCGCGGCCATCCGGCGGTCATCGAACCGCGGCGCCATCAATGGGGATCGGGGCGCTTGACCCTTCCCCGGTTCCGACGGGCTCCGCTGCCGGCGTTCCCCGGGTACCTCGGGGCCCTCGGCCCGGGCGTGGTCTGGCTGGCGCTGGCCCAGGGCAGCGGCGAGCTGATCTGGTGGCCCTACGTTGTCGCGCGTTACGGTCTCGCCTTCCTGTTCCACCTCCTGCCGGCCTGCCTCGTCCAGTGGCCGGTTAATTACGCCATCGGACGCTACACCGTCCTCACCGGAGAAAGCGTCCTGCGCGGCTTCATCCGCCTCAACCGGCCGCTGGGGATCGCACTGTGGGTCCTGATGACCGTCTCGTTCCTCTGGGTCGGCGCGTTCGCCGCGGCGGGCGGCACGGCCCTGGCGGCACTGGTGGACTGGCCGGCCGGCTGGAGCGATCGGGCGCGGACTCTCCTGTGGGCCCTGATCTCGATGGGTGGGCTGCTCGGCGCCTTCCTCCTGAGCCGACGGTTCTATCGTTTCATCGAGCGCTTCATGGCGGGCGTGGCGGCCGTCACCCTCGCCGGTCTGATCCTGGCCTGCACCCACCCGGCAGTCCGCGCCGTTGCCGGTGAGTTCGCCAGTGGCCTGTTCGTCCCGCGGCTTCCGCCCGTCCGCCCCTGGGATCCCGCCGACGCGACGCGGCTTCTCACCGCGGTGACCTTCGCGGGGCTGGGAGGGTTCTGGACTCTGTTTTATTCGTACTGGCTGCGGGCCAAGGGCGCCGGCATGGCGTCGCACCTCGACGCCGCGGCGCCCGCGGCCGACCTCGAGGCTTCTCAGGCCCAGGAAGAGGCGCTGCTGCCGGCATCGGACGGCGGCATGCTGCGGCGCTGGTTCCGGTATCTCGTCGTCGACTCGGGTGTGGGCGTCCTGGGAAACATCCTGACGACGATCCTGACCTGCCTCCTGGCCTACGCACTCCTGTTCCCCCGCGGCATCTACCCCGACGGGTACCACCTGGCAGTTGTCCAGAGCGAGTTCTTCGCGGCCCGGTTCGGGGACACCGGCCGGATCTTGTTCCTGGTGGTTGCCGCCGCTTTCCTTTGCGACACCTGGATCGGCACCATGGACACGATGGCCCGCGTCCACACCGACGTGACCCGAGCCTTGTTTGCCCGCTGCGCCGCCGTTCCGGCACGACGGCTCTACTACCTGTTTCTCGGCGGCGGCTCCATCCTGACGGTCCTGACGCTGCCTCTTGCGGAGCCCGGACCGCTCATCCTGCTGACCTCGGTGATCGGGTTCGCGGGTACGGTGATCTACACTTGGGCCCTGGTGGCGCTCAACTTTCGCCTCCTGCCGCGGATCGCCCCCGACCTCCCCCCCATGGGAGGGTTCGCGCGGGCGCTGATCTTCATCTCGGCCACCGCCTACACCCTTCTGGCCGTTCTCTATCTGGCCGCCCTGATCCGCTAGCGTCCGCTCCGGTCATCGCCGTATTGCGGCGCCGTCCCCCGCCCCGCAGGCAGTTTCACCATACGGCCCCCACCTCATCCGGGGTGTTTTTCCGGTTGACGATCGCGCCGAACTTTGGTAATTTTCGCATCACGATGCATAAAGTTGCATTCCACCGACCGCGCGCCAGCAAGGTGCACCGCCAGGACCAGATCCTTTCGGCGGTGCGATCCAAAGGCCCGCGCAGCCAGGGCGACCTGCTCCGCCGCCTGCGCGCGCAGGGCATCCAGGTGACGCAGTCCACCCTGTCGCGCGATCTCCGGACCCTCGGCCTGATGAAAGGGCCCGCGGGATACCGCGAGCCCGGTGACGATCTGTCCGCCGCGGCTCCCGCGACGCACCGGATTCACATGGATCGGATGATGCGCGGGTACCTGACGAGCGCGGCACGCGCCGGGAATCTCGTGGTCCTCAGGACCACGCCCGGCATGGCCCACGCGCTTGGCGTGGCCCTCGATCGCGCCGATCTCGACGGTGTCGTCGGCACCGTCGCCGGCGATGACACCCTGTTTGCCGCGACCCCGAACCCGCGTCGCGCCCGGACCCTGGAGCGGAGGCTCCACGGGCTGATCGGGCGCCGGTAACGTCGCGGAATTTCTTCGCAGCGGCCGGCCCCGATGAACGGGCCGGCCGCTGAACTTTTCTGGAGGTGCGTCCGTGCAGGGAACGAAGGGGGTGACGTCGGAAACCGGCGTCGCCCTGTTCGGCGCGACCGGCTACACCGGTCGCGAGGCGGCGCGACTGATCGCCGGGCATCCGGCGTTCCGGCTGGCGGCGGTCTTTGGCGGACCGGATCGCCAGGGTGTGCCGCTGGCGGCCATCCACCCCTCGCTGCACGGATCGGTGGACAACCGCTGCGAGGCGCTCCCGGCGAACGGGGACGCCGCCCGCCTCGCCGGCGATCTGGCCGCGCGTGGCGTGTGCTTCGCGTTGCTCGCCACGCCCGAGGAAACCTCCATGCGCCTCGCCTCCGCCCTGATCGTGGCCGGCCTGCGGGTGGTCGATCTGAGCGGCGCATTCCGTCTCGCGGGGCCCACCGAATTCGCCGAATGGTATGGCTTCCCTCATGAGGCGCCGGGGCTGTTCGACCGGGCCGTCTACGGCCTGCCGGAGTGGCGGCGCGACGCGATCGCGGCGGCGGATCTGGTGGCCAACCCCGGCTGTTACCCGACGGCGGCCCTGCTGGCGATCCTGCCGCTGCGGCGCGCCGGTCTCCTGGACGCCGGCATGCCGGTGACCGTCCACGCGGTCTCCGGGGTTTCCGGCGCCGGCCGAAGGATGCGGGAGGACCTCCTGTTCTGCGAAGTGGAAGGGTCGGTCCGTCCCTACGGTCTGCCGCGTCATCGCCACCTCGGCGAGATCGCCCGGATCGCCGACCTGGTGCCCGGGGACGGACTGCTCTTCGTCCCCCACCTCGCGCCACTCGAACGCGGATTGATCTGCTCGCTGAGCGCCCGGCTGTCGCCAGGAACCGGGGACCGCGAGATCGCCGCCGCCTTCGCGTCAGCCTACGGTGATGCGGCCTTTGTCCGCATCGCCGGTGACGGCCGGCTGCCCTCGACCGGCGAAGTGCGCGTCACCAACGCCTGCGTCCTCGGGTGGACCCTGGCGCCAGGTGGACGTCACATCGTCCTGCATTCCGTCATCGACAATTTGATCAAGGGCGCCGCCGGGCAGGCGATCCAGAACCTCAACCTGATGGGCGGCCGACCCGAGACGGAAGGGCTGTCGCGATGAGCGCGCGCCGAAGGTCCGGTGACCTCACGGTCATCAAGCTGGGCGGCAGCGTCCTCGACGCCAATGGCGGCGGCGCGGTCCTCGCCGCCGTCGCCCGGGCGCGGGCCCGCGGCGAACGCCTCCTCCTGGTCCATGGCGGCGGCGCCGAGTTGAGCCGCTGGATCGAGCGCCTCGGTCTCAAGAGCCGCTTCCTCGCGGGACAGCGGATCACCACACCGGAGATGGTGCCGGCGGCGGTGATGGTGCTCGGCGGCCTGCTGAACCGCGGTATCGTCGAGGGGCTGGTGCGCCGCGGCTGCCCGGCGATCGGTCTGACCGGCGCCGACGGATCCGCCACCACGGCGCGCCGGGTGCGCGGCGGGCGTTTGGGCGCCGTGGGCGAGATCACGGCGGTGAACACCCGGCTGTTCCACGGCCTGATCGACGCCGGCCACGTGCCGGTCGTCGCCAGCCTGACCTGGGGCCGCCGCCACGGCTGGCTGAACGTCAACGCCGACCTGATGGCCGCGGCCCTCGCGGCCGGGCTGCGGGCGCGCCGTCTTTTCCTGCTGACCGACACACCGGGTGTGCGCGGCGTTGACGGAACCTGGATGGAAACCCTGACCCTGGGTGGGATGCAATCCCTCATCCGATCCGGTGGCGCCACCGACGGGATGATCCCGAAGCTCCAAGCCTGCCGGAAGGCGTTGCGCGCTGGCGTGGGCGAGGTCCGGATCGCCTCCGGTCTGCATCGGGACGGCATCGGGACCCGGGTCCTGCTCCACGCCGACACGCCGGTGGCACGATGATCGGGGCGCAGCTTTTCCCGACCTATGGCCGCGGCCCGATCCGATTCGTCGGTGGATCGGGGTGCTGGCTGCGCGACGCCGGGGGCCGGCGCTATCTCGACATGCTGGGCGGGATCGCCGTGAACGCTCTCGGTCATGCCCATCCCCGCATCCTCGCCGTCATCCGGGAGGCGGCGGCCGACCCCGAGATGCTGCTGCACTGTTCGAACCTCTATCACCATCCCTGGCAGGACCCGCTGGCGGCGCGTCTTGGCGGTCTGTTCGACCTGCCACGCGTGTTCCTCTGCAACAGCGGCAGCGAAGCGGTGGAGGCGGCGCTGAAGCTGGCCAGGGCGCGGGCCCGTCGCCTGAAGGGGGGGGAGGCCACCGGGATCGTCGCGATCGAGGGATCGTTTCACGGGCGGACCGCCTTCGCACTGTCGGTCACCGGGCAGCCGAAGTACCGAGCCCCATTCGGTCCCCTGGTGGAGGGCGTCACCTTCGTCCCCGCCCACGATCCCGCCGCTCTGACGGCGGCCGTTACCGCGGCCACCGCGGCCGTGATCCTCGAACCGGTGCAGGGAGAGGGCGGCGTGCGGCCACTGGGCACCGCGATGCTTCAGGCGGCGCGTGCCGCCTGCGATGCGCACGGGGCGATCCTGATTGCCGACGAAGTGCAGTGCGGCCTCGGGCGGACCGGTTCATGGTCCGCCTGCCGGCAGGCGGGTATCGGCCCCGACCTGGTGACGCTCGCCAAGCCACTGGCATCCGGTCTGCCCCTGGGCGCTCTCCTGGGTCGCGAGGACCTGGCGGCCGATCTCGGGCCGGGGACCCACGGATCGACCTTCGGCGGCGGACCGCTCCCCTGCCGGCTGGCGCTGGCCTTTCTCGACGTCGTCGAATCCGACGGCCTGCTGGACGTAGTGCGACAGCGTGGCCACCGCCTGGCCGACGGCCTGCGCCTCCTCGCCACGCGGCACCCGGTCATCGAGGAGGTGCGCGGTCGCGGGCTGATGCTGGGGGTGGCTCTGGGCGTGCCGGCGGACCGGGTCGTCGAGCGGCTCCTCGCGGACGGCGTCGTCGTCGGCACCGCCGGCGATCGGGTGTTGCGGCTGCTGCCACCGTTCATCGTGTCGGACGCGGAGATCGATCGGTTCCTGAACATTCTCGACGGGGCGCTCAAGACCCTGTCAGGAGGGTGCTGATGCACGTCAAGCGGGCGGTGCTGGCCTACTCCGGCGGACTGGACACGTCGATCATCATCCCGTGGCTGAAGGACCACTACCGCTGTGCGGTGATCGCGATGGTCGCCGATGTCGGGCAGGCCGAGGAACTCGATGGCCTCGAAGAACGTGCGCGCGCCGCCGGCGCCGACGGATTCGTGCGCCGCGACCTGCGGCAGGCGTTCGTCGAGGAGCAGATCTGGCCGGCTCTGCGCGCCGGGGCGGTGTACGAGAACGGCTACCTTCTCGGCACCGCGCTGGCCCGGCCGGTGATCGCCCGCGAGCAGGTGCGTGTCGCCCTGGAGTCGGGGGCCGATGCGCTGGTCCACGGCTGCACCGGCAAGGGGAACGACCAGGTCCGCTTCGAGCTGGTCTATCAGTCGCTGGCGCCGCACCTCAAGGTGATCGCGCCGTGGCGCGAATGGGAGATCCGGTCCCGCGAGGAGGCGCTCGACTACGCCGCAGCCCGCGGCATCCCGGTCCCGGTGACCCGGGCCTCGATCTTCAGCCGCGATCGCAACCTCTGGCATGTCAGCCACGAAGGCGGACCGCTCGAGGACCCGGCACAGCCGCCGCCCGAGTCGATGTATCTGCTGACGCGCGGCCCCCGGACCGCCCCCGCCGACGGGGCCGAGGTGCGGGTCGGGTTCGAGCGCGGCGTCCCGGTCACCCTCAACGGCGTGACCCTCGACGGGGTCCGGCTGATCGCGAACCTCAACCGGATCGCCGGCATGCACGGTGTCGGGCGCGCCGATCTGGTCGAGAACCGCCTGGTCGGGATCAAGTCGCGTGGCGTCTACGAGACCCCGGCCGGCACGGTCCTGTCGCAGGCGCACCGGGAGATCGAGGCGCTCTGTCTCGATCGCGCCACCATGCACGAGAAGCAGCGCCTGGCCCTGCGCTATGCCGAGCTGGTCTACGACGGACTCTGGTACACGCCGCTGCGCCGGGCACTCGACGCGTTCGTCGCCGCCACCCAGGAATCGGTGACCGGCGAGGTGACGCTGCGCCTGCAGCGTGGCACGGTCGTCGTGCTGGGGCGCAGCGCCGACCGATCGCTTTATGACGCCCGGCTCGGCAGTTTCGACATGGGTGACGGCTTCAACCCGAAGGACGCCGAGGGGTTCATCCGGCTGTTTGGCCTGGCGACCCGTGGCGCGGAGGCCGGCGCCGCCACGACGGACACCGCCCCGCCCACGCGGACGCGGCCCGCACGTCTCACGCCGGCGGCGGCCCGCCTGCTGTCGCGCCGCGGCGCGCGGCGGGAGGAGGTCCGATGAGCGGACGTGACGCCACACGTCGCCGCACCCGCCCACGGACGCGGGTCCGGAGCCACCGGCTCTGGGGCGGCGGCTTCGCCGCGCCGATCGACCCGGCCATCGAGGCCTATCTTTCGTCCTTCGCCTTCGACCGGCGGCTGCTCCCCGCCGATATCGCCGCGAATCGCGCCTGGGTCGGCGCCCTCGTCGAATCCGGTGTGCTGTCGGCGACCGAGGGGCGGCGCATCGACCGGGCCCTGGCCGCGATCGCCGCCGAAACCCCGCCGGCGGACGGCGGGCCGGGCGATCCGGAGGACATTCACTCCTGGGTCGAGGCGCGGCTGGCCGCGCGTGTCGGGCCGGCGCTGGCCGGGAAACTGCGAACCGGACGATCGCGCAACGACCTGGTCGCCACCGATCTCAAGATCTGGTGCGGCGCGGCGATCGACGGCCTGCGGGATCGCCTCCTCTCGGCGATCGACGGATTCACCGGGCTCGCGCGGCGCTGCGGGGACCTGGTGGTGCCCGGTTACACGCATCTCCGCCGCGGCCAGCCGGTCCTGCTGGCACACCTCCTGCTGGCGCACGCCGAGCGGCTGCGGCGCGATGTCGCACGCCTCGACGCGGCCCGCTCCGCCACCGGGACCTGCCCGCTGGGAAGCGGCGCTGTCGCGGGCACGGCACTGCGTGTCGACCGCCGCCGCCTGGCCCGCCGTCTCGGTTTCCGTGCCCCGACCGCCAACAGCCTCGATGCCGTCGCCGACCGTGACTTCGTCGCCGATCTCCTGTACGCCGGCGCCGTCCTGATGGTGCATCTGTCGCAGATCGCCGAGGACCTGATCCTGGCGACCGCGGAGGAGTTCGGCTGGCTCCGTCTGGGAGACGCCGCGGCCACCGGGTCCAGCCTGATGCCACAGAAGAAAAACCCCGACGCCCTGGAACTCATGCGTGGCAAGGCGGGGCGCGTCCTTGGCCGGCTGGGCGGTTTCCTGGCGACCCTCAAGGGGCTCCCCGCGGCCTACAACCGCGATCTCCAGGAGGACAAGGAGGCGGTCTTCGATGTCGTGGACACCACCGGCGCCTCGCTCACTGCGCTGATCGCCACGCTGTGGCACCTCGAGCCGGTCCAATCGCGCGGGCTGCGCGACGCCGACACGGGCGGGATGCTGGCGACCGATCTCGCCGATCTTCTCGTCGAGCGCGGGCTTCCGTTCGCGCGCGCCCACGCTCTCGCCGGCCGCGCCGCGGAGGTGGCGCGCCGTCAGGGTGTCCCCGTGCACCACCTGCCGGTCGCCACGCTGCACCGGCTGTCGCCCCGGATCGACGCACCGTTGATCCGCCGGCTCGGATTGCGCCGGGCGCTCGATCGACGCGCCGCCATCGGCGGGACAGCCCCGGCCCGCGTCAGGGCCGCGCTCGACGATCTCGAGACCTGGGCGCGATCGGCGCGCCTCGGGCCGGCCGCCATCGCCCGCAGATCCGGCCGCCCCCGGGAGGCGGACGACGCATGACCCCCGCGGCTTCGAACCTCGCCATCCGGCCGGCGTCGATCAAGGAGCTGCCATGAAGCCCCGGAACGTGCGGCGCGGATCGACCGGCAGTCTGACCATTCCCCGGCGCCCGGTCCTGCCCGGCGGATTCCGCGCCTCTGGAGTGGCTTGCGGGATCAAGTCCCGCGGGCGTGGGAGCCGGCCGGCGCTCGACCTGATGGTCGTGGCCTGCGATCGCCGCGCCGCCGCCGCCGGCGTCTTCACGACCAACCGCTTCGCGGCGGCGCCGGTCATTGTCTGCCGTGAACACCTGAAGCGCAGCCCCGGTCTGGCGCGGGTCGTCGTGGTGAACTCCGGCTGCGCCAACGCCGCCACCGGGATCGACGGGTTGCGCCGCGCCCGGGCGGTCGCGGCCGCGGCCGCGCGTCTGGTGCGCTGTCGCCCCGAGGAGGTGCTGATCGCGTCGACCGGGGTCATCGGCCGGGCCCTGCCGCACGATCGAATCCTGTCCGCTCTGCCCCGCGCGGCCCGGGCCCTCTCGCCCGGCGGGCTGGCCGACGCGGCGACCGCCATCCTGACCACCGACACGCGCGCCAAGATCCGATGCTGCCGGGCCCGGATCAACGGCCACACAGTCACGATCACCGGCTTCGCCAAGGGATCCGGGATGATCCATCCCAACATGGCGACCATGCTGGCCTTCCTCCTGACCGACGCCGCCGTGCATCCCTGGCTGCTGCAGCGTCTCCTGAAGGAGGCCGTCCGCGACTCGTTCAACGCCATCAGCGTGGACGGCGACCGGTCTACCAACGACACCGTCCTGCTGCTGGCCAGCGGCGCCGCCGGCAACCCGACGCTGATCCAGTCCGGGCGCCGCGAGCGGGCGTTCGTCGAGGCCCTGCGGGAGGTCTGCCACGCTCTGGCTCTCGACATCGTCGCCGACGGCGAGGGGGCGCGCCGCATCCTGGAGGTCCGGGTGACCGGCGCCGCGAGCCGCCGGGACGCGGACAGCATCGCCCGCGCGATCGCCAATTCCCCGCTGGTGAAGACGGCGCTCGCCGGCGGCGATCCGAACTGGGGGCGGATCCTGTCGGCGGCCGGCAGCGCCGGTATCGACTTCGAGCCGGGTGACGTGTCACTGGAGATCGAGGGGGTGCCGATTGTCCGTCGTGGCTGCGGTACAGCCGGCGCTGGTCGCGCCGACCTGTTCCGGCGGCCGCGGGTCGCACTTCGCCTCGGCGTCGGCCGGGGTCCAGGCAGCGCCACCCTCTGGACCTGCGACCTGACCCGGCGCTACATCGACATCAACGCGCACTACACGACCTGAGCGGTCCCGCCGACCCGGACTTCGTCCTCGCCGTCCCGCCCTGATCCTCCGGTGGCGCGGCTTGCAGAGAATGGCGTGGATCGGCGACAATAAACCGTCCGCGGAGACATGGTTTCGTAATCCGGAACAAACGATCACAGACGAGAGACTTCGATCATGGCGCGAACGACCCCAGACACGACCCTTGCCCCGCCGCAGGTCCGGGCGGGCGAACAGCCGTTTCACTATCCCCTCCAGCGCGAGTTCGTCGAGCCGGACTGGCGCCGCCTCCCCGGGTTCCGGGAGGTCAGCCGCCAGGACTGGGAGAGCGCCCTCTGGCAGCGCAAGAACACGGTCAAGAATCTCCGCGAGCTGCGCGAAGTCTTCGGTTCGCTGATCCCGGAGTCGCTGGTCGCCGGCATCGAGCGGGACCAGAAGGAGCGCGCCACGATGTCGCTCCTGATCCCGCCGCAGATGCTGAACACCATGGATGAGAAAGATCTCTGGAACGACCCGGTGCGGCATTACATGCTGCCGGCATTCGAGGACCGCGATCCGGACTGGCCGTCACACCCGAAGGCGCAGCGCGACAGCCTGCACGAGGCCGACATGTGGGCGGTCGAGGGACTGACGCATCGCTACCCGACCAAGGTGCTGGCGGAGATGCTGTCCACCTGCCCGCAGTACTGCGGTCACTGCACCCGCATGGACCTGGTCGGCAACGATGTCCCGCAGGTCGAGAAACACCGCTTCACGGTGCCGCAGAAGGACCGTTACGCCCGCATCCTCGACTATCTCAAGCGCACGCCGCAGGTGCGGGATGTGGTGGTCTCCGGCGGCGACATCGCCAACCTGCCGATCGGGGTCCTGGAGACCTTCGTGTCGGCGCTCATGGACATCCCGAACATCCGCGACATCCGGCTCGCCACCAAGGGTCTGATGGGGATCCCGCAGCACTTCCTGCAGGACGACGTGGTGCGCGGTCTGGAACGGCTGGCGGTAAAAGCACGCGAGCGCGGTGTCGACCTCGCGGTCCATACCCACGTCAACCACGCGAACCAGGTCACCCCGCTGGTGGCCAGGGCGGTGCAGAAACTCCTCGACCTCGGATACCGGGACGTGCGCAACCAGGGAGTGCTGCTGCGGGGCGTGAACACCAAGGCCGAGACGCTCCTCGAGCTCTGCTTCACGCTTCTCGACCACGGCAAGATCATGCCGTACTACTTCTACCAGTGCGACATGATCCCCGGGGCCGAGCACTGGCGGCTGGCAATCCACGAGGTCCAGCAACTGCAGCACGACATTATGGGCTACCTGCCGGGCTTCGCGACGCCGAGGATGGTGTGCGATGTGCCGTTCGTCGGCAAGCGTTGGGTCAACCAGATTGCCGACTACGACCGCGACAAGGGGATCACTTACTGGACCAAGAACTACCGCACCGGCATCGAGGCCGACGATCCTCAGGCGCTGACCCGGCGCTACGAGTATTACGACCCGGTTTACACGCTCCCCGGGTCGGGACAGGCCTGGTGGCGCGCCCAGTCGCGCGTCTGAAACTCCTGCCCTGTGCTAGACTTCGCGCCCTGACAACACAGAACCGGGTGTGCGCCCATAGCTCAGATGGATAGAGCGTCGGACTACGAATCCGAAGGTCGCAAGTTCGAATCTTGCTGGGCGCACCATTCGTTTCGCCCCGGCATCCCGCAGGAGGGCTCCCGATGAACCGATCACGATTCGTCGCTCTCGCCACACTCGTTGTCGGAGCCGGCCTTCTGGCCGCGTGCTCTCCGGCGCCGCCGGCACCAGCCACCCCGGTCGAGGCGGGATTCCGGCTGTTCAACGATACGACGCTCTCCGGCGACGGGAAGACCGCCTGCGCCAGCTGTCATCCGGGCGGAGGCCACACCGACAACAAGACCTACGTCGGACTGAACATCGTCCCCGACGGCCAGCCGGACGGTCGCAGCACGCCGACGCTCCGGGGCGTCCGGGACACGGCCCCCTACTCCTGGGCCGGCGGCAAGAGCCTGCAGGACAACGTCAAGGGGATCATCGTCAACCGGATGAAGGGGAAGGAACCGACCGCCGATCAGCTGGCGCACCTGGAAGCCTACCTGGGATCGCTCGAGTTCCCGGCCAACCCGAACCTGAACGCGGACGGCACTCCTTCGGACGCCGCCCCGGCAGCGGCCCGCCGTGGCCACCAGGCGTTCCTGAAGGCGTCCTGCAACGCCTGCCACGTCCCGCCGGTTTTCGCCAAGCCGGACAACGAGGACATCGGCAGCGGCGGGTCGTTCAACGTGCCTTCCCTGCGCGGCGTCTCGACGACGGCGCCGTACTTGCATGACGGCCGTCATCCGACATTGCAGGCGCTGATTCCGGCGAAGCTCGAGTACCTGAAAACGCTCGGATCGACGGAAACCCTGAGCCCGGAGGAGATCGAGGATCTGCTCGTCTACCTGGCGATCCTGTGAAGGGAACCCGGCCGGTCGCCGGCCAGGCGGCCGCGGCGGCCGGTTCAAGCCTCTAACGCAGCTCGCCCTTGCGGATCCAGCCGGGCCACTGGATGAAGTCGCCGTTCGAGAAGACGATGTCGCAGTCGAAGGATGCGGTCGGTCCGATCTTTCCCATCCCGTCATCCTTGCCGTCGGTGGCGTAGGAGATCAGCACGTACTGCGTCCCCTCGGGGTCGCTGTGGTACAGGAACGGGTGCCCCCACGCATCCTTGGTCCGCAGCTCCGCAAACTCGCCGCCCTTGATGTGGCCTGACAGGCAGCCATCCACCCGGCCGAAGTCGTCGCACGCCGGGTAGCGCCCCTCGTTCTTCTTCGCCCAGGTGTCGATCTCCGCACCGACCCGCCTGAGATCCAGCATCGTCCGGCGCTGGTTGCCGAAGGCGAACGGCTCGCTGAGGCCGAGCGCGTTGGCCTGCTGCTGGGTCATCGACTCGCCCATGACCCCGGTGAGCATCAGCATGCGGATGAAGGTCTTCGCGCCCTCCGGGTTGGCGGCCACCTTCGCGGCCAGGATGGCCCGGCCCCGATCCTCGGCCACGACCTTCTCGATCAGGGCGGCGACAATGGCTTCATCTTTCTGAATGCGATCGAAGACCGCCGTCCGCTCGGTCGGCGATCCCACCAGCCGATCGATCACTTCCTGGCGGCCTGTCGGGTCGGTGACCAGGGCTTCCACCAGTTCACGGCGTTTCTCCCGATCGGCCAGCATCTTGGACGGCTTGGTGACGCACCCGGGGAGCAGGACGGCACCTGCCACCACCAACGCCACGCTCGTTCGGATGAAGCGCATGACCACACCTCCGGTTCGTTGTCGGAGTCTCAATCTATGTCATGCCTGCCCGCCGTCAAGGGAGCCCGGGGCTGTGAACCGGTCGCCGGAGTGTGAAACGGATCGCGGAGCCGGAACCGCAGGCGGGTGCGGTGAGGCTGCACCATCCCGGGATCGGTTCTCAGGGCTGGCGGTAAACCCACGAGTACATTTCTGTATGCAGTCAAGCCGGTTCGGTCCCGTAACGGTCCGCCCGAAGGCACCCCGCACCGGCCGCCTCCGGGCAGGGGCCGAACCGGCGAGGACGCTCCTGGGTCCCGCGTCCTGCCGATGATTCACGGCAAACACGGTAAGGAACGGGAACCCCGCTGCACCCACCCTCCAGGGAAACGCGCGGGACCCAGGTCCCGTCCTCCGTGTGCGGCGCCGGGACACGCCCCCGGCCGATCGCGGCAATCCCTTGTCAGGAGCGGATTCGCGATGGTGCCAGTTTCGCAAGTCCCTTGATCCCCCCGCCCCCCATCGCATATTCGATTGGGACGCCCCGACCCATCGGGGCGTCACGGGGTCGCGGCGGGGGATGTCACTCCCGGCGCGCCAAGGAGGACAGCATGCGATCCCACTTCTCGAGTTCAGTCGTCGCCGTGGTGACCGTTCTGACGTTTTGCACCGTTACCACGGCCGCCGATCAGCCAGGGCGGAACAACGAAGAACGTGGCAACGCGGTGGCGGCGAAATCGGTCGCTCCCGGTCAGGTCAAGAAGTTCCACGTCACCGCCTCCGAAGGGAGCATCGCACCCAGCATCATCCGGGTGAATCGGGGCGATCACGTGCAAATCACCTTCGTGAGCCGGGACGGGACCTACGGCATCAAGTTCAAGGACTTCGATGTCAGCACCCGGGTGTCGCCCGAGAAGGCCGCCGTGGTCGAGTTCGTCCCGAACGAGGCCGGGACCTTCGAGTTCCGCTGCACCAGGAGCTGGGGCGTCAAGCACTGGAGCAGGAACGGCACGCTGGTCGTGAAGTAGCGAACCGGCGGGACCGGAGCGATTTCCGGGCTACACTCCACCCATGATGGTGCGGAGCTTGTTGCGTTCCCCGGGGGACTCCCAGTGGCGCCTGTCGATGCGATCAGAAAGCCACCGGATCTCATTGGTATGCAACGAGTAACCTGCCTCGCCACCACAAGCTTTGCACCACCATGGGGGGATGCGTGAGCGGGGTGCGCCGGACGGGGCGCGCTGCGTGGCCGGCAGTGCCGGCCACGGCGGCGGACCGGGTCTGGATCGACCGGGCCCTGCGCCTGGCACGGGCAGCTGCCCGGGCGGGCGAGGTGCCGATCGGGGCGGTCGTGGTCCGTTCCGGTCAGATTCTCGGTTCGGGCCGCAATCGGACGATCGCGGCGCACGACCCGACCGCTCACGCCGAAATTGTCGCCTTGCGCCGTGCCGGCCGCGCCGCGGCCAACCACCGGATCGGCGGCGCCACCCTCTACGTCACCCTCGAACCGTGCCCGATGTGCCTCGGGGCGATGGTCCACGCCCGGATCGACCGGCTGGTGTACGGCGCGGCGGATCCGAAGGTCCGCGTGGTGCAGCGTCTTCGACGGGCCGGACGGGCGGGCCTCAACCACCATTTCGCCATTACCGCCGGAGTCCGGCAAGAGGCGTGCGCCCGCCTGTTGCAGGAGTTTTTCAGGAAGCGACGGCCGGTGCGGCCTGCCGCTGCTTCTCCTGGAGGAAGCGGTAGATCAGCGCCAGGGCGGTGAAGACAACCGCCAGCGCCACGAACACCCCCACGAAGAACACGCACAGCCCGATCACCAGCAGGAGACAGGCCGCCAGGCCGAAGAGGAACAGCCTCCATCGGTAACCCCTGGTCAGCGCGGCGCTCGCCTTCATCGCCTCCCAGAACCCGAGATTCGATTCGGCGAGGACCGCGTAGGTGAAGACCCACAGGATCGCCAGGATGATCCCCGGCACGAACAGGAAGATGCAGCCGAAGACAATCAGGATCGAGGCGATCAGCTGGGCGAGAAACGCGTCCAGAAAGCGATCGAAGCGCTCGAACATCATCCCGAGGTTGGGGGTCCGCCCGTTCACCACGCACAGGAGCGTGCTCCAGACGCCGACCATGAGCGGGCCGCCCAGAATCAGCCAGGCGATCCAGCCGACGTAGGGCATCAGCTCAATTGCCTCGAACAGGAAGAACATCGCCGACAGCAGGATCCAGTGCGGCTTGAAGACATCCCACGCCAGACCGATGAATTGCCAGACGCGGAATTCCTGCGGCAGGACGATCGGGCCGGCCGGGGCCATCGTCCAGGTGCGGCCGGGCGCCGCGGGGGCCCCACCAGCGGCCGGCGGTGCGGAACCGGGGGCGGCCGGCTGGGACCAGTCGGAGCCGCCCGGTGTCGCCGGTTGGAAGAGGGAGGCAATCTCGGGGACGGTGCGCGCTTCCTGCGGGTTGCCGGAGCCGCGCCGCACCGAAGTCAAAGCCGAGATGCGGCCTTCCCGGATCCACTGAATCAGCGTCGGCAGGTCGGCCGGCCCAAATTCCCGGCCGTCTTGCGCCAGCACCCAGAACTGGTCCATGTCGTCAACCCTCCGCAGCGA